>NZ_JAIEOF010000033.1 GCF_019750675.1 Methylobacterium sp. | reverse complement strand
TCGGGCCGTCCTTCGCCGGGACCGTTCCGGCGGCCGCCGTCGGGGCGGTCGCTTCGCGGCCGGTCACGCGCCTCGGTTCCGGCCGCCTCGCCGCCCTGGCGGCGCTGGTCGGGCCGTCCTTCGCCGGCCAGGCGGTTGGCGCCGTCACGACCCGCGCCGCGAGGCCGCTGGTTCTGGCGCGGGTTGCCGTGGCGCTGCTGGCGGAACAGGCGCCAGACCTCGACGGTGCCTCCGTCGCCGGTATTGGCCCCGTCGGTCCGTGCGGCGGGCTCATCCGCATCGGCCGGCGCCGCGCTGGTCTCACCCTCGGCCGAGCTCTCTGCGGCGGCCGGCACCGCCTCGGCGCCCGCCTCACCGGAGGCCGTGTCGTCGGTTGCGGACGCGTCGGTCGATGCGTCCTCGGCGGGGGAGGGGGGCTCCGCCGGTCGTGCGGCACCGTCGGCAGGAGCCTCGCCCTCGGGGGCAGCGTCCGCACCAGAACGGCTTTCTTCCATACCGGCGAGAGCCGCGACCTCGGCCACAGGCGCCGGGCCTGCATCCTCGGATGCGGAATCCTCGCCTATGGCGTCGGGGTGGTCCGGAGCCGTCGCTGCGTCCTGCGGCTCCGGGGTCGTCTCCTCGGTCGCGGCAGCGGGAATCGCCGCTGAACCCGAATCCGCCGTCGAGCCGGGCTCGATCTCCGCCGTGGGCTCATCTGCTTCGGCCGAGGTCCCGGAGGTCGCGTGCGGAGTCTCGGAGGCCGCGTCCGTCGTCGGTTCGGTCTTCGGAGCGGCGGGGGGCGCGATCGGCTGGGTCGGGGCGGCGGGCAGGAGCGGCACGGTGATCGCCGGACCCGGACGCGTCTCGGGTGCGTAGCCGAGGGACTTCAGGATGGAGGCGAAATCCTCGCCGGAGCAGCCGACCAGGGAGGTCATGCCGACCGTCGCCACGAAGGCGTCGCCGTCGGCCGCCCCCACGGGGGCGTCGCCGGGGGTGGTGCCGGGCCGGTAGGCGATGGCCGGGCGGATCAGGTCGGCGAGCCGCTCGAGGATGTCGACGCGCACCGCGCGCTCGCCGCAGACGCGGAAGCCGGCCGCGCGGTAGAGGCCCTTGGCGATCTCCGGATCGACCTTGATGGAGGTGCGTCCGGAGCTGGCGAGATGCGCGATCTCGTCGAGGCCGCGCTGGTCGAGGCCGCCGTTCTTCAAAGCCCAGAGCTGGGCCGCCAGCGTGCGGGGCGCGGGCTTCAGCAGGGCTGGCAGGAAGATGTGGTAGGCGCCGAAGCGGACGCCGTGGCGGCGCAGGGCCCCGCGTCCGTCCTGATCGAGGCTGCGCATCTCCTGCATCACCTTGGCGCGCTCGAGCACGCCGAGGGATTCCACCACCTGGAAGCCGATGCCCTTGGCCAGCCCCGTGAGATCGGCGGCGGTCTCGATCTCCATGAGCGGGCCGAGCAGGCGCACCACGGTGGCCTTGAGCCAGGCGACGAGGCGGGCTTCCACCTTGTCGCGGGCCGGGCCCGTGAGCTGCTCGTCGGCGAGCAGGCGCACATGCGGCTCGAACAGTTTGTCGCCGGGCGTCAGCTTGGCCACCGGGTCGCCCGTCCAGCGGATGACGCCGTCGTGACTCAGAACCAGCGAGGCATCGGCGGCGGACGAGAACCGCTCGGCGCGGGCCTCGATCTCGCCGGCGAGCGCCTTCTCGGCTGCGCTGCGCAGGGTCTTGGCCTCATGTCCTTCCGCACCGGGGTCCGGAACGAACTGGAAGCCATGCAGATGGCCGACATGCTGGCCCTCGACGGTTACGTCCCCGCCGGCGGTGATCTCAGCTTCCAACATCGTATTCTCTCTCAGGCGCCGCATCAGGACGCTAGTGCGCCGATCGACGAAACGGCTCGCGAGGCGTTCGTGCAGGGCGTCGGACAGCCTGTCCTCTACCCGACGCGTCTCGCCCTGCCAATGCACCGGATCGATGAGCCAATCCGGGCGGTTCGCCACGAAGGTCCAGGTTCGCCCCTGCGCGATGCGCTGGGAGAGCGCATCGATGTCGCCGTCGGTCCGGTCGATCATGGCGACGTGCTTGGCGAACCAGTCGTTGGGGATGCGCCCCGCCATGCCTCGCATGAGGAAGCGGAACAACTGCGCGACGAGATCCGCGTGGGTCTGGGGATGAACCTTGCGATAGTCCGGCACCCCGCACACGTCCCAGAGCCGGCGCACATGGGCGGGGGTCGAGGCCATCTCGCGAATGTCATCTTCGCGCATCAGGATCTCGAGGGCCGACTGGTCCTCGCCCATGGGGGCGCGGGTGAGGCCCTTTTCCCGAGGATGTTCGTCGAGGCTCTCCTGGAGCGCCTTCAGCGACGAGAAGTCGAGGTCCGGATTGCGCCATTGCAGCACCCGCAACGGCTCGAAATCGTGATTTTCAAGGGCCTCGATCATCTCGGGCTCGAAGGGCGCGCAACGCCCGGTGGAGCCGAAGGTGCCGTCCGAGAGATGGCGCCCGGCGCGGCCCGCGATCTGCCCCATCTCGGGCGGGGTCAGCTTGCGGAAGCGCGTGCCGTCGTACTTCCAGTTCGCCGCGAAGGCGACGTGGTCGACGTCGAGGTTCAGGCCCATGCCCACCGCATCGGTGGCGATGAGGTAGTCGACGTCACCCGACTGGTAGAGCTCCACCTGCGCGTTGCGGGTGCGCGGCGAGAGGGCGCCCAGCACCACGGCCGCGCCCCCGCGCTGGCGCCGGATCAGCTCGGCGATGGCGTAAACCTCCTCGGCGGAGAACGCCACGATCGCCGTGCGCCGTGGCAGGCGACCGAGCTTCTTCTCGCCCGCGAAGGTGAGCTTCGACAGGCGGGGCCGCGTCGTGGTGTGGACGCCGGGGATCAGCGACTGCACCAGGGGCAGCATGGTCGAGGAGCCGATGAGCAGCGTCTCCTCGCGCCCGCGCTGGTGCAGGAGCCGGTCGGTGAAGACGTGGCCCCGATCCATGTCGGCGGCGAGCTGGATCTCGTCGATGGCCACGTAGGCCACGTCGAGATCGCGCGGCATCGCCTCGATGGTGGAGATCCAGTAGCGCGGACGGTCGGGCTTGATCTTCTCCTCGCCGGTGACGAGGGCGACCTTGTCCGCGCCGACCTTGGCGACGACCCGCAGGTACACCTCCCGCGCCAAGAGGCGCAGGGGCAGTCCGATCATCCCCGTGGGATGGGCGAGCATGCGCTCGATCGCCAGATGGGTCTTGCCGGTATTGGTCGGCCCGAGCACCGCCGTGACGCCGCGCGCGCGGGCCTGCGGGGAGAGGGAGGGACGAATCATGGGTGAGGGGCGGTCCCTTCGGCGCGGCCGGCAGGCTTTGACGGGTCATGGGTGCCGCCGCACCGCGATCAGGGACGGCGGGACCGTGGCGGCCGTTCCTCATATGGGTCGCTTGGGGCCCGGGCGCCATCCCGCGCCGGCATGCCCGTCGCGCCGAGACTCGGATAGATCCCGATCTCCACGGGCGTGCGGGGGCCCTTCGGTGCGACATCGGCGCAGAGCGTGTCCGGCACCGCCGTGAGGGGGCCGCGGCGCGGGGGGCGGTTCTCGATCACCTGAGCGGAGGAATAGGCGTCCCCGCCGCAATCCGGTCCGGTCGAGAGGGCGGCCTGTGCCAGCGTCCGCCCGGGGATGAGCGCCAGGGCCGCCGCGACGAGGAGATGCGCGCCGCGCCCGCTCATGGCCGGGGTCACTGGGCGAGGCTGGCCTGCGTCGCGGCGCTGCCAGGCGCCGACACGGTGGTGCTGCCCTGCTGGCCGCCGGTGCGCGTCCAGCGCGTCGCCTCGATGATGTTGGTGCCTACCGTGGTGCGCACGGCGATCCGGACCGGGAGCAGGACCCGCGTTCCCTCGACGGGCGCCAGCCAGACCGACATCTCGCGGTTGTCCTCCATGAACTTCACGCCCGGACGGTCTGGCCGGTGGCCCGCGATCGGGGTGTAGCGCGCGTTGCAGACCAGGACCGGGCCGCTGTAGCCGGTCTTCGCCACGCTGCGGGTCTCGCCATAGCTCAACGCCACGTCGAAGCGGGTGGCGCCGTCGAAGATCGGCAGGGTGCGGTTGCAGTTGGCCGGGTCCATGAGGTCGCCGCGGCCGGCGACCGGCATCGCCAGGGCGCTGACGGGGTCGATGACGCCGCGCTTGTTGGCGGCGGTGATCGGGACGCGATCGCCCATGTCCACGAGGGGCGGCGTAATCTCGGCCTGGGTGACGTTGCCGCGCGCCAGGGCCATGCGCACGGCGATGCCGGAATTCGTGGTCTTCGTGGCGATGGCGAAGGTGCTGGGCTGCGGCGCCGAGGTCAGTGCGCCGCTGGCCCGGGCCGAGCCCATGCCGCCCGTCACCACGCCGACGAGCCCGGTGAGGCGGGCCGACACGTCCATGCGGTAGCCCGACCCCTCGAAGGCGCCCGAGACCTGCGCCGTGCCGATCGACAGGCCCGCGAGGGCGATCTCGTAATCCACCGTGACGGCGGTGGCCGAGGCACCGGCCTTCGGGCGTGCCTGGACCTGCGAGGCGGTGAGGGCGGCCGCCGTCGCGGCGAGCAGGCCGAAGCCCGCGAGGCGGGAGGACGTCGAGCGCTTGGGCGGGGCGCGCATGGCTGGGTACTCGGGGTTGACTGTCGGTCTCCGGCCGAACGGCGCAGGGACATCGTTTCGGCATCGTCGGCGCTCATGGTTAACACATCGTTGGAGCATCGACAGCCGAGCTTCGCCCAGGCTGGTCCGAGGATGCGCGGCCCCATGCGAAAAATCGGCCCACGCCTTGACGTCACTGCCCCCTCTCCCCTATAGGCTCGCGCCTTCAATGAGAACGCCGCTCCATCGGGCCTGGCGTGCGAGAAGCCGTTTGCCGCGACGCGGCTGGGTTTCCCGCCAGCCTGTCGGACACGCGGAACGAGACGGGAAATAGAACAATGTCGCGCCGTTGCGAACTCACGGGCAAAGCCGTGCAGACCGGCCACCTCGTGAGCCACTCGAACCGCAAGACCAAGTGCCGGTTCCTGCCGAACCTGTGCCAGGTCACGCTGCAGTCGGACGCCCTGAAGCGTCGCGTGCGTCTGCGCGTCACGGCCCATGCCCTGCGCTCGGTCGAGCATCGCGGCGGCCTCGACGCCTTCCTCATCAAGGCCCGCGAGATCGAGCTGTCCCAGACGGCCCGCCTGCTGAAGCGCGAACTGCACAAGAAGCTCGACGAGGTCGAGACCCCCGCCGCCGCCTGAGGGTCCTGCCGGGGCCGAATCGGTCCCGGATTCCCCCTGCCGTGGTTCCCCGAACGGCCGCCGCACGCTGACGCGTACGGTGGCCGTTCGCGTTGCAGAACCGGTTTCCCGCCCCGATGACCGTCATGTCGCTCGTCGCGCCGATCTTCGGCCTCATCCTCGTCGGGTGGGTCGCGGCCCTGGCCGGCTTCCTGTCCGAGAAGGTCAGTGACGGCCTCTCGGAATACGTCTTCTCCATCGCGGTCCCGGCGCTCATCGTCGCCACGCTGACCCGCCCGGGCCTGACCGGCGAGATCACGCCGTCCTTTTGGTTCAGCTACTTCGGTGGCGCTGCCCTCTCCTGGGGCATCGGTTCGCTGGTCGGCCTGCGGCGCGCGGGCGTCGAGAGGCGGGGCGCGATCCTGCACGGGTTCGCCGCGAGCCAATCGAACACCGTCTTCATCGGTGTCCCGATGATTCTCCAGGCCTATGGCGAGGACGGCGCGTTTCCGCTCTTCATGCTGCTGGCCGTTCATCTACCGCTGATGATGGGCTGCGCCACCTTCCTCATCGAGGCCGACGGTCAGGCCTCGCTCGTCGCGCGCTTGCGGGGCTTGGCGCTCGTGCTCCTGCGCAATCCGATCTTCCTGGCGCTGATCCTGGGCCTCGGCCTCAAAGGTCTCGGGATGGCGCCCGGCGGCATCGTCAAGGCGCTGGTGGATTCGTTGGCCGGCACCGCCTCGACCTGCGCGCTGATCGCCCTCGGGGCCGGTCTCGTGCGCTACCGCGTCCTGCACGACCTACCGAGCGCTTTCGGGATCACGGTGCTCAAGCTCGGGCTGCATCCGCTGGCGGTCTGGCTGCTGGCCTTTCACGTCTTCACGATGCCGCCGGCCTATGCGGGGGTGGCGACGCTGTTCGCCGCGATGCCTGTGGGCATCAACGCCTATCTGCTCGCCGCCCGCTACAAGACCGAGACCGGCGTGGTGGCGGCAGCCGTGATGCTCTCGACCTTGCTCGCCATCTTCACGACGATCGGTTGGTTGACCCTCCTGGGCCATGCCTGATCCCGGCTCGGCACCGGGCGCCGCCGGAGAGGCTTGACCCGCTCGCTCGCAGATTGTACCGATCGGTACAGAGAGCGGGCCGATTCGGCCCGTCTCGCGCAGGAGCCGCCGATGTCCGAAACCCGCCCGCCGCTGCCGCCCTTCACCCGCGAAACCGCGATCCAGAAGGTCCGTGCGGCCGAGAACGGATGGAACGGATGCGATCCGGAAAAGGTCGCGCTCGCCTACACGGCGGACAGCCGCTGGCGGAACCGCTCCGAGTTCTTCAGCGGCCGGCCCGCAATCGTGGCGTTCCTGCAGCGCAAATGGGCGCGCGAGCAGGAGTATCGGCTGATCAAGGAGATCTGGGCGTTCACCGAGGACCGGATCGCGGTGCGCTTCGCCTACGAGTTCCACGATGCGGACGGGCAATGGTTCCGGGCCTACGGGAACGAGAACTGGGCGTTCGATGCCAACGGCCTGATGCGTGAACGGCATGCCAGCATCAACGACCTCGTCATCACCGAAACCGAGCGCAAGTTCCATTGGGACCGCGCGGCGCCGCGGCCGCAGGACCACCCCGGCCTGTCCGAACTCGGATTGTGAGGCCCGGCGTCTCGAAGGCGGAACGGGCGCGGGAGGCCGCCATTCCGGTCCTCGCCGAGGTGTTCCGCGAGCATGGCTACGAGGGGGCGAGCCTGGCGCTCCTCGGTGATCGAACCGGGCTCGGCAAGGGCAGCCTCTACCACGCCTTTCCGGGAGGGAAGGCTGAGATGGCGGAGGCGGTCCTCGACGCGATCGAAGCCTGGTTCGAGACGCGCATCTACGCGCCGCTGCGAGACGAGCCCGACCCGCGCGCCGCCCTCGACCGGATGCTGACCGAGACGGACGCCTATTTCCGGTCCGGCGGACGGGCCTGCCTTGTCGGCGTCTTCGCGCTGACGGACGGGCGCGACCGCTTCGCCGTGCGCATCGCCCGCTACTTCACCGGCTGGCGCGATGCCCTCGCGGCTGCCCTGACGCGGGCCGGATTCAGTAGCGCGGACGCCGCGGACCGCGCCGAGGAGGCGGTCTCGGCGATCCAGGGCGGGCTCGTGCTGGCGCGGGCCCTGGACGATCCGGCGGCCTTCGGCCGGATGCTGGCGCGCCTGCGCCTGCGCCTCGACCCGAACGGCGGCGCGACCCCGGGCCGTTAGGCCGCCCGGAGCCGCGCGCCGTCGCGGCGATCAGGTGCCGGGGGTCAGCTTCAGGATCTTGCCGTCCGGTCCGTCCGTGACGGCGTAGACCGCGCCGTCGCTACCGACCCGGACGTCGCGGATGCGCGCATCGAGGGGGATGCGCTCCTCGCTCACCACCTTGTCGCCGTCGAGCTTCACCGCCACGAGGCCTCCGCTAACGAGGCCGCCGATCAGGAAGTCGTCCTTCCAGGCCGGGAAGGCGTCGCCCGTGTAGAGGGCCATGCCGGAGGGGCCGATGACCGGGTCCCAGTAATAGACCGGCTGGGCGGTGCCCCCCGCCTGGGTCTTGCCCTCGCCGATCTTCTCGCCGCTGTACTCGATGCCGTAGGACACTTCGGGCCAGCCATAGTTTACGCCCGGACGCGGGCGATTGAGTTCGTCGCCGCCGCGTGGCCCGTGCTCGACGGTCCAGAGGCGGCCCTGCGGGTCCAGGGCGGCCGCCTGCACGTTGCGATGGCCGTAGGACCAAATTTCCGGCTTGGCCTTCTCGCCGCCCGTGAAGGGATTGTCCTTAGGGGCATTGCCGTCGGTGTCGATCCGGAAGACCTTGCCGAGGCCGCTAGTGAGGTCCTGCGCCTGGACGCGGGTGACCTTGTCGGATCGCTCGCCCACGGTGACGAACAGCTTGCCGTCGGGCGCGAAGACGAGCCGCGAGCCGAAATGCTTGTCGCCGTCATAGGTCGGCATCTGCCGGAAGATGACCTTGACCTCGTCGAGGCGGGCGACGCCGTTCTCCTCGATCAGTTTGGCGCGCAGCACGCTGGTGCCGTTGCCCTTCTCGCGCGGCTCCGCGTAGCTCAGATAGATCCGGCGGTCGGAGGGGAAGCTCGGGCTCAGCGCCACGTCGAGGAGGCCGCCCTGGCCCTTGGCGTCCACCTTGGGCACCCCCGGGATCGCCGGGCCCGGCGTACCGTCCTTGGCCACGATGCGCAGCTTGCCGGCTTTCTCGGTGACCAGCATGCGTCCGTCCGGCAGGAACTCCATGGCCCAGGGACTGTCGAGCCCCTTCGCGACCACCTCGGTCTTCACCTTCGTGGCCGTCTCGGGCTTGGGGGCCCGAGTCTGATTCGGCAGCAGCGGCTTGTAGCTGGTATTCGGCGCCTCGGTCTCGGCCGGGCTGTTGCCCGTCGCCGAACTCGTGGGAGCCGCGAAGGCGTCACCCTCGATGCGGGGTTGCCGGGGCTCGACCGCTGCGGGTGCCTGCCCCGCCGGTGCCTGCGCGTGGACGGCCGCGCCGAGGCTGAGGAAGGCTGCGGTGGCGAGCAGGCTGTGGGGGATGCGCTTCACGTCGGGTGTTCCTCCATGCCGGCGGCGGAGCCGGCTTCGGGTCGAGACCGCGCGGCCACGAAGCGCGGCCACCGGGACGGGGACATCGAGGACATGGGGCGACGGACACGCTTTGACGAGGGCCGGCCTGTCACGGCGCCGGCGGTACGTGGCGCTTTCGTCCGGTTCCGGTGCACGTGGGGTGGACAATCCCCAACGTCCGCGAGGGGCAGACTTGCCCGGGACGCAGGATGCCTTGACCCGTCCCCCTCCCATCGCCAAGTCTCGTTCAGCGCTTGTACCCGCGATGCCGGGGCGGCGAAGAGGGGACCGCCGAGGCGGGACCGGAAAGGAAGTTTTCAATGGCGACGGTGAAAGTGACCGACGCGAGCTTCGAGCAGGACGTTCTTCAGTCCGCGGAGCCCGTCGTGGTGGATTTCTGGGCGGAGTGGTGCGGTCCCTGCCGCCAGATCGGACCGGCCCTCGAGGAGATTTCCGCCGATCTGCAAGGACGCGTGAAGATCGCGAAGGTCAACGTCGACGAGAATCCCGGTATCGCCGCGCAGTACGGCATCCGTTCGATTCCGACGCTGCTGATCTTCAAGGACGGCCAGCTTGCCAGCCAGAAGGTCGGCGCGGCGCCGAAGGGCGACCTGTCCCGTTGGATTCAGGCGAGCGCCTGAGCGGGCGCACCGTCATGCGAATTAGACCCGGCCGCGAGGCCGGGTTTTCTTTTGGACGGCAACGCGGGCGCCATTCCGACGAAGCGGTCCCCAAACGGAAGAAGCCCGGCCTTGCGGCCGGGCTTCTCCGTTTCGAGACCCGAAATGTCGGCTTAGTAGGAGCCGAACTTGTAGTTCAGACCAGCGCGGACGATCGCGAACTCGTCCTCGCGGCGGTTGGTGTAGCCGCTGACCGCCACTGCGTACGGGGTGTTGACCCGGAAGGCGGTGTTGGTGGTGCGGGAGTAGGCGAACACGCCGTTGTTGGCGTTGTCGCGGTCGAGGCTGACGTACAGACCTTCGATCTTCAGCGTCACGGCGGACGAGCGGAAGAAGTTCAGGAAGGAGTCGGTCGGGAGGGCGTACTCGATGCCGCCGCCGGCGGTCCAGCCGGTGCGGAAGTCGTTGCGGCTGCTGTTGGGCAGGCCGAAGTCGTTGCCGCCGCCGCCGCCGTAGGCGAAGCCGCCGGTGCCGTAGAACAGGACGCGGTCGAAGGCGTAGCCGAGGCGACCACGGACGGTGCCGAAGTAGTCGAGGCCCGACAGGCCGTTCGGGTTCACCGCGACCAGGTCGGGGTTCAGCGTGCCGACGATCGGGGTGTAGGTGTTGCGGCTGCGGCCGAAGTCGACGTACTGGGCGTCAGCTTCGATACCGACCACGACGCCGGAGCCCGGGGTGAACTGGTAGTTGTAGCCGATCTGACCGCCGCCGACGAAGCCTTCGTTCGAGTTACGGCCGCCGAAGGCGCCCGCACCGACCGGCACGCCGTTGATGGCGACCGGCGAAGCCGTGTAGATCGGGCTGGCAGCGACGATGACGGCCGGGCCGCCCGTGTCGTTGCTGGCGTCGAAGCCGTAACCGGCGTTGAAACCGGCGTAGAAGCCGGTCCAGGTGAACACCGGCACCGGCACGAACACCGGCGGCGCGGCGCGGCGCGGAAGGTCGGCGGCGGAGGCCGCCGCGGTGAGGGCGGTGAAGGCCGCCAATGACGTGAGAAGCTTTTTCATTATGATCCCCAGCGAAATGCCCGATCGAGGGGCAACTTACGCCAGTTTCCACGGCCAAGATGTAGCGCGGCGGTCACACCGGCCGAGGGACCGGTGCCCGGTCCGCGGGCAGCGGACGATTGGGGCGGCTCAGGCCGGCGGCGTGCCGTTCGCCGTCAGGACGGTGCCCACGAGGTAGAGGGAGCCGCAGATCAGGATGCGCGGCGGCTGCTCGAAGGCGACGTCGGCGAGGGTCTCGAGGGCCGCCTCGACGCTCGACGCGCGCTGGGCGATCAGCCCGACATCCGCAGCGATCTGCGCGACCTCCTCGGCGGGACGCGCGGCCATTTGTCCGGCGATCGGCACGGCCACCAGGAGGCGGGCCAGTCCCACGAAGTTGCGCAGGAACCCTTCCGCATCCTTGGTGCCGAGCAGGCCGACGATCAGCACCAGGGGGACGTCCGAGCGCTCGCCCAGATCCGCCATCGCGGCGGCCAGGATGCGCCCGCCGTCGATGTTGTGGCCGCCGTCGAGCCAGAGTTCGGCCCCCGGTGGCACGAGCTCGGACAGGCGGCCCCGGTTGAGCCGCTGCAGGCGCCCGGGCCACTCGACGTTGTTGAGACCGGCCTCGATCGCGGCAGTGCCGATGTCGCCGAAGCCCGCCGCCCGCAGGGCCGCGATGGCGGTTCCGGCATTCGTGAACTGGTGACGCCCGTTCAGGCGCGGCCGCGGCAGGTCGAACAGGTCGGTGTCGTCCTGGTAGACCAAGCGTCCCCGCTCGGCATGCACGGAGAAATCCTGGTTGCCCACGCGGATCGGGCTCGCCCCGGCGGTCTCGGCGAGACGGCACAGCACCGCGTCGGCCTCGGCGTAATCCTGGGCCGCGATGATCGCCGGGCACCCGGCCTTGAAGATCCCGGCCTTCTCGGTGGCCACCGCCTCGACCGTGTCGCCGAGATACTCGGCGTGATCGCGACCGATCGGGGTCACGACGGCCGCCGCCGGCCGGTCGATCACGTTGGTGGCGTCGACCCGGCCGCCGAGCCCGACTTCCAGGAGGAGCACATCGGCGGGCGATTCCGAGAACAGCAGCAGGGCGGCCGCCGTGGTGATCTCGAACACCGTGATGGGCTCGCCCTCGTTGGCCGACTCGCAGCGGGCCAGGGCATCTGCCAACTGGTCCTCCGGCACGAACTGTCCCCCACCGATGGCCCCGATACGGATGCGCTCGTGGAAGCGCACGAGGTGGGGCGAGGTATAGACGTGGGCGGCGAGCCCCGCCGCCTCGAGGATGGCCCGCATGAAGGCGATGGTCGAGCCCTTGCCGTTGGTGCCCGCCACGTGGATCACCGGCGGCAGCTTGCGCTCCGGATGGCCGAGGCGCGCGAGCAGGCGCTCGATCCGACCCAGCGAGAGGTCGATCGTGCGCGGATGCAGGGCGAGGAAGCGCGCCATCAGCGCGTCAGAGGAATCCATCATCGGACCGTCGTGGGGAGGATTGAGCGGCGTGAAGGGGCTCAGGCGGGCTCGGGCACGGGCTGGGCCGGGCGAAGCGCGGCCGCGCCGGGCTCCTGGTTGGTCAGCAGTCCGCAGAGGCGCGCGATGGTCTCCTTCAGGGCGTGGCGGTGCACCACCTGGTCCACCATTCCGTGCGCCTTCAGGTATTCCGCGCGCTGGAAGCCGTCCGGCAGTTTCTCCCGGATGGTCTGCTCGATGACCCGGGGCCCGGCAAAGCAGATCAGTGCGCCGGGCTCGGCCAGGTGCACGTCGCCCAGCATCGCGTAGGAGGCGGTGACGCCACCGGTGGTTGGGTTCGTCAGCACCACGATGTAGGGCAGCCGCGCCGCGTTCAGCCGGCGCACCGCCACGGTGGTGCGGGGCATCTGCATCAGGGAGAGGATGCCCTCCTGCATGCGCGCGCCGCCGGAGGCCGTGAACACCACGTAGGGCGTGCGCTTGTCCAGCGCCGTCTCGGCGCCGCGCACGAAGGCTTCGCCCGCCGCCATGCCCAGCGACCCGGCCATGAAGGCGAAATCCTGGACCGCCAGGGTCATGGGGAGGCCGGAAACCCGGCCGAAACCGATCTTGAAGGCGTCGGCCATGCCGGTCTTGGCCCGCGCGTCCTTCAGGCGGTCGACGTAGCGCTTCTCGTCGCGGAACTTGTGCGGGTCTGCGGCGACCTCCGGCAGGGGGACGTCGATCCAGGTACCCTCGTCGAACATCATCTTGAGGCGCGCCTGGGCGCTCATCTTGAGGTGATGCTCGGAGCCGGGGATGACCCAGTGGTTGCTCTCCACCTCCTTGTGGAAGACCATCTGCCCGGTATCGGGGCACTTGACCCAGAGGTTCTCGGGCGTCTCGCGCTTGAACAGGGTCTTGATCTTGGGGCGCACGACCTCCGAGATCCAGTTCATCGGTTCGACCATCATGGCGACGGCGTCCTTGTGCGGGGCGGGTTGAGCGGGCGAGAGACCCTTCCGGGCAGACTCGCGGGCAATAGCGTCAGGCGCGGGGCGCCGAACGGACCCCCTCGGCGAGCGCCCGGACCAGGGTCCTCACGGCCTCGACCGTGCCGCCCTGCGAGCGGCCCTCCGCGTCGAGGGTGCCCCGCATGGCGTCGACGAGGGCCGAGCCCACCACGACGCCGTCGGCGCCGCGCGCGATCGCGGCCGCGTCCGCCCCCGTCCGCACCCCGAAGCCGACCACGATGGGCAGGTCGGTATGACGGCGGATGCGGCCGACCGCTTCCGCGACCCGGTCGAAGTTCGGCGTCGCCGTCCCGGTGATGCCGGTGATCGACACGTAGTACACGAACCCGGCGGTGTTCGCGAGGACGGCCGGCAGGCGCTTCTCGTCGGTGGTCGGGGTGGCGAGGCGGATGAAGGCGAGGCCCTTGGCGAGCGCGGGCAGGCAGAGCTCGTCGTCCTCCTCCGGCGGCAGATCGACGACGATAAGCCCGTCGATGCCGGCGGCCAGGGCGTCATCGAGGAAGCGCTCGACGCCGTAGGCGTGGATCGGGTTGAAGTAGCCCATCAGGATCACCGGCGTCGCGGCGTCGCCCTCGCGGAAGCGCCGCACCAGCTCCAGCGTCTTGACGACGCCCTGGCCGCCCTTGAGGGCCCGCAGGCCGGCGGCCTGGATCGCCGGGCCGTCCGCCATTGGATCGGTGAAGGGCAGCCCGAACTCGACGATGTCCGCGCCCGCCTCCGGCAGGGCCTTGAGCACGGCGAGCGAGGTCTCCGGGTCGGGATCGCCGGCCATCACGTAGGTGACGAGGGCCGCGCGGTTCTCGGCGCGGCAGCGCGCGAAGGTGGCGTCGATGCGCGCCTGACCGGGATTCGCTGAACTCGTAGCCGTCATGACACTCTTGTCTCGCGCTCCTCGCGGCCGCCACGGGCGCGGCGCGGGGTCAAGCCGCCGCGCCTACACCATCGCAGGCGGCCCGTGAAGCGCGCCGGCGCGGACGTTCGGATTTGTCACGATCCGGCAACGCATCCTTAACGGCCTTTGGAAAGCCCGCCTTCAACCTCAGGCGCCATCCTGGCCGCGACGGCGGACGGCACCGCCCGAGAGGCTTTACCCCATGACCATCCCGGACGTCCTGCTCGTCCTCGCGCTCACGATCCTCGCTTTCCTGGCCGGATGGACCCTGCGCGCGCGCATCCCCCGGGGTCCCACGTCGGCCGTGGCCCACGGCACGGAGGTGCGGATCGAGCAGCTCGAGGATCGGGTCTGGCAGCTCTCGGAGAGCGAGGAGCGCTACCGTGCCCTGGTCGAGGCCACCACCGAGGTCATCGTTCAGCGCGATGCCTTGGGGCGCATCACCTTCGCCAACGAGGGGTTCGCCCGCCTGGTGGGCGTCGAGCCCCTGGCGCTCGTCGGCTCCACCCGGCAGGTCGAGGTTCTGGAGCACGGCGAGGCCCAGCGCGATCCGGACGGCGTCCGCCGGGTCGAGATGCGCCTGGCGCCGGCTTCCGGGCCCCCGCGCTGGTTCTCGTTCATCGAGATGCCGATGGCCGGCGGCAACGGCGAGACGCACTGGTTGCGGGCCGGCGCCGACATCACCGGACGCGTGGCGGCCGCCCGCTCCCTCGACGAGGCCCTGAGCCGCGCCGAGGCCGCCAACGTGGCGAAATCCCGCTTCCTCGCCACCGTCAGCCACGAATTCCGCACGCCCCTGAACGGCATCCTCGGCATGGCCGACCTCGTCCTCGACACGGGACTCGACCCCGAGCAGCGCACCTACGTCGAGGCCGTGAAGACCTCCGGCAAGGCGCTCCTTACCCTGATCGACGGCATCCTGGACTTCTCGCGCATCGAGGCGGGACGCCTGGATCTTACCGCCGAGCCCTTCGATCCGGGCGAGATCGCCGAGGGCGTGGTCGAACTGCTGGCGCCCCGGGCCCAGGACAAGGGCATCGAGATCGCCCTCGACATCGCCGATGACGTCCCCAGCCTCGTCGTCGGCGACGCCGACCGGGTCCGCCAGATCCTGCTCAACCTCGCCGGCAACGCCGTCAAGTTCACGGGGGCGGGCGGGGTCGGCGTCGAGCTGCGGAGGGAGAACGGCGGGCTCCGGTTCGCCATCGGCGATACCGGACCCGGTCTCCCGCCCGAGCGCATCCCGCTGCTGTTCGAGGAGTTCGAACAGGGTGACGACAGCGCCAGCCGCCGGCACGAGGGCACGGGCCTCGGCCTCGCCATCACCCGCCGCCTCGTCCTGCGCATGGGTGGGCGGATCGAGGCCGGCGCGCGGCCCGGCGGCGGCAGCCTGTTCACCGTGTTCCTACCCCTGGAAACCCTTGAGACAGAGCGCGAGCGCCCGCCGGGTCTCGGGGGCCGGAAGGTCCTCATCGTCGCGGCCTCGCCGTTCCAGGCGCCCTATCTCGCGCGGCGCCTGACCCGCTCGGGGGCCGCCACGGTGATCGTCGACAGCCCCGAGGCGGGCCTCGACGCCATCGCGGGCGTGGCCTTCGACGCGGTGCTGGCCGACCGCACCCTCGGCGACGCGGCCCTGCGGGCGCTGGCGGGGGAGGCGCGACGCGCCGGCGTGCGCTGCAGCCTCGTCCTCCTCTCGCCCTTCGATCGCCGGGAGTTCGGACCGCCGGGGGCGGCCGGTTTCGACAGCTACCTGATCAAGCCCGTCCGCGCCCGCTCCCTGTTCGATCGCCTGCTCGCACCGGCGCCGCCCCCGGACGCGACGCTCCGGGAGGAGACGCCCGGGATCGGCGAATCGGCCGGCGCGCAGGGCACCCCACCGGCATCGCCCTCCGGCGGCCCGCGTGTCCTCCTGGCGGAGGACAATCCGATCAACGCGCTGCTGGCCACCAAGGCCCTCGAGCGCCTCGGGGCCCAGGTCGTGCTGGCCCGGGACGGGCACGAGGCGCTGGCCCGCATCCGCGAGGCGGATGCGGCCTTCGACCTCGCGCTCCTCGACATCCGGATGCCCGGCCTCGACGGACTGGAGACCGCCCGGCAGATCCGGGCCATCGAGGCCGCGCAGGGGCGTGCCCGCCTGCACCTCGTGGCGCTCACCGCCAATGCGGGCCGCGACGACGAGCGGGCGGCGCGCGGGGCGGGGTTCGACGAATTCCTGGCCAAGCCCCTCAACCTGCGCGCCCTGCCGCCGCTCCTCGATCGGCGCTGCTCGGCGGCCTGAGCGTTGACATCGCCCGCGCCCCGCGCGAACACCGCGCCATGGTCGACACCCCCTCATCCGACGACACGCAGACGCGGAGCCACGACCGGCGGGTCGCCTGGAGCGTCGCCGCCCTGATCGCCGGAACGGTGCTGGTCGGCGCCCTCGTGCCCGCACCGGCCGCGCACCGCGCATCGGCCGTTCCGTCGGCGGATGCAGCTTGCGCCGAATGGAGCGACGGCTGCCACGTCTGCCAGCGCACCGAAGGGGGCGTCGCTTGCTCGTTGCCGGGCATCGCCTGCGTTCCCAAGGAGCAGAGCTGCCTGCGCCGCGTCGGCGGCTGAGGCCGCGCGCGGGAGCACCGCCGTGACGCGCCCGGTTCTCCGCTTCGCGCCGAGTCCGAACGGGCGTCTCCATCTCGGGCACGCGCGCTCGGCGCTGCTGAATGACGCGCTCGCGCGGAGTTCGGGTGGGCGCCTGCTGCTGCGGATCGAGGACATCGATCCGGGCCGCTCCCGTCCCGACCTGATCGACGCCATCGCGGACGACCTCGCCTGGCTCGGCCTGCGCTTCGAGACGCCCGCGCGCCGGCAATCCGAGCATCTCGACGCCTACCGCGCCCAGGTCGCGGTCTTCTCGGCGCGCGGCCTCGCTTATCCGTGCTTCTGCTCGCGCGGAACGATCGCGCGAGCCGTGGCCGCGGCGGCGGAGCGCAGCGGAATCCCCCCCGCCTGCGATCCGGACGGTGCGCCCCTCTATCCCGGCTGCTGTCGTGCGCTGGCGCCGGGGGAGGCCGAGGCGCGCAGGGCCGCGGGCGTGCCGCATACCTGGCGCCTCGACATGGCGCGTGCCCTGGCGACAGCGCCCGGACCCCATCGGGTCCGTAGCGTCCCGGTCGTCACGTCCGGAGAGGGGAGGGGGCTTTCCAGCCATCGGATCGGAGCCGACCGCATCGAGGCCGCCGACCCCGCACGCTGGGGCGACCCCGTGATCGCCCGCCGCGACGTTCCGACGAGCTATCACCTCGCCGTGGTGATGGACGATGCCGCCCAAGGGGTCACTCACGTGGTGCGCGGCGCGGACTTGCGCGCGAGCACCGATCTGCACGTGCTCCTGCAGGCGCTGATCGGCGTGCCGTCGCCGCGCTACCACCACCACGCTCTGGTGCTCGACGAAGCGGGCGCCAAGCTCGCCAAATCCCGCGGGTCGCAGTCGCTCGCCGACCTGCGTGCGGCCGGCGAGAGCCCGGCCTCCTTTCGGGAGCGCCTCGGCTTTCCGTGACGCCCGAGGTCGCTTCAGCGCATCACGTCGCGCTGAGCCATGGCGGAGGCCGTGCGCGACTTCTGCATCGTGCCCTCGATCTGCTCGCGCTGACGGGTGAACTCGCTGAGCATCCGCCCGTCGAGTTCACGCCCGCGCGGCACTCGGATCTTCATCGGATCGACGAAGTGCCCGTTGATGATGACCTCGTAGTGCAGGTGAGCGCCCGTGGAGAGGCCGGTCGAGCCGACATAGCCGATCACCTGTCCCTGGCGCACCTTGGCGCCGGCCGTGACGCCCCGCGCGAAGCGGGACATGTGGTTGTAGGTGGTGACGTAGCCGTTGATGTGCTGGAGTTCGACGCGCCGTCCGTAGCCCGAATCCCAGTCGGCCTTCAGCACCGTGGCGTTGCCGGCGGCCACGATCGGCGTGCCGATCGGGTTCGCCCAGTCCACGCCGGTGTGGAGCTTGGCATAGCCGAGCACGGGATGGCGCCGGTATCCGAAGCCCGAACGCATGATCCCGTCGGCGATCGGCTTGCGGATCAGGAACTTCTTCAGGGAGCGGCCCTGTTCGTCGAGATAATCGATGGTGCCGTCGTCCGGGGACTGGAAGCGATAGACCTTGCGCAACTCGCCCCCGAGGTTGAGCGCCGCATAGAGGAGTTCCGGTCGCTCCGTCGCCGCTTGCCCGGTGGCATCCTCGTCGAAGGTGTAGAACACGTCGAGGCTGTCGCCGGACGAGATCCGGCGCTGGAAGTCGACGTCGTAGCCGAAGATCCGGACAAGGTCGTCCACGGTGGTGCGGGGCAGGTCGTGCCGGGCGGCGGTCTCGTAGAGACTCTGGTAGAGGCGCGGGCCGGTGCCGCCTTCCTCCTCGTCGTCGGAGGCCTCGGCCGCCGCGGCGGGCGCCGCGCGGGCGGGCGCGTCTTCGGTGGGCGGCGCCACGGAAACGAAGGTCCCGCGATCGTTGATCGCCGCGATCGCCTCGATGCCGCTTTCGCCATAGAGGATCACCCGCGTCACCTGACGCGGATCGCCGGGTTTCGGGCCGGGGGCGACCTGGAGCCGGAACTGCTGCCCCTCGGCGAGGTCCCCGACGCGGGTCCGCCCGCCCAGGGCCGCGACGATGCCGCGAACCTGCTCGTCGCTGGCCCGGCCGGCGCTGCGCAGGACCGAGTCCAGGGTTTCGCCGCGCTTCAGGGCGAGGTCGCGCTCCTCGACCAGGGGCGGTTCGCCACCGCCGCTCGCGGTCTTGGACAGGTTGGTGACGTTCTCGGGCACGACCAGCACGTCGATGGATTTAAAGGGTGAGCCCTCGTTTCCCGCGCGGGCGCCGCCGTCGAAATCCGGAGCCGTCATGCCCTGGCGCAAGGTCCGGGACAGCATGATCTGGGGAGCGATCGGAATCGCCGTGCGGCGCCCGGCCTCGGCGGCGAGGCGGCGCTCCTCTTCGATCTGGGCCGCGACGTCGTCGTCGGTGAGGGCCGGAGCGCCCGGCTCGACCTCGAAGGCAGCGAGATCGCGCTTGACCACCGAAACCTCCGCTCCCGGAGCATCGGCGAGTCCCGGGTCCTGCGCTCGCTCGAGGGGTTCGTCGGTGGTGAGCTTCATGGGGTCGAAACGCGGCATCTCCGCCGCGAAGACGCCCGTCGTCATGGAGAGGGCGGTGGAGATCCGCACGAAGGGCCGCACCTTGATGATCTCGCGGTCCCCTAGCCGGACCGTGACGGGCGAGCGGAAGGTCTGCTTGGCCGAGGCGATCATGAGGTTGCGCACGAGGCGGTCGCCCTTGCGGGCGATGTTCGCGGTCCCGTCGCCGATGGCGGGGCGGACGGCCGTGGAGGCCCGCTCGGGGATCGCCGCGAAGGAGGTCTCGCTTTGGAGCGAGATGTGGATCGCCGCGCCGATCAGGGCCGCCCCGGTAAGCCCGGTGAGGGCGCTCGCGCAGAGCCAGCGCAGGTTGACGTCGCGGCGATCGATCCGCGCCACGTCGGGCCCGAGCAGGTCCAGGGGCGGGAGGTGGTCGACCGGTACGCGCGCCGGCGGGCGTACCTCGCTCGCGCCGTTCGGATCACCGATCTTCAGACGGCCGCGCTTCAACGTCGTGGTCCTCGCAAGGTGTCACCGGGTCGGTCTCGCCGGAACATAGCAGACCCTGGCATCGCAGACGCCGCACGTCCGCGCCAGTCGGCGCGGCGGTGGAGGGCCGATGTCGGGG
>NZ_JAIEOF010000097.1 GCF_019750675.1 Methylobacterium sp. | reverse complement strand
AGGGGGCGACAGGCGCACTAGCCCGCGGCCCCAATCGGGCCGGCCGTTTCGATCCACGCCCCCGCGAAGGGGGCGACCGCGCCTGGGATAAGCGATTGAGAAACATCGGCAAAGACGGCCGATTCCGCGATAGCCGCCTGAGCGCCCAATGCGCGAGGGCGTCAGAGCCCAATTCTGTAGGAGGGCCTTGTTTTGCCTGGCAATTTTAAGGCGCGAACCTCCCTGCTTCCTCATGGGGGCTGTGGGTTCGCGCGAATTCCGCCAGGGTTACATGATCAGCGGGCCGCCCAGGTCCAGCACGGGATGTGCACCTACGTGCTCAACGCGACGGCGGCCCTCAGCTCCAAGCCGGTAGAACCGCAGGCTATCCTCGTTGCTGTCGATCTCAGCGATGAGGCGTGCACGAAGAGCCTCCCACTGCGCCGGATCGACCTCGCATTCAAAAACCGACTGCTGCACCCTTTGCCCAAAGTCGAGGCAAGCCCGGGCCACGCGACGCAGCCGGCGACGGCCAGCCGTCGTCTCGGTGCTCACGTCGTATGTGATGAGCATAAGCATGCGTGCCTATTTCCAAATGAAGCCAGGGTATCCGTCGAGATCACCGCGCAGATGCCGCGCTAGCAGCTGCGCCTGGAGCGATGCGAACAGGCCCAACGGCACCACCTCGTCGAAAAAGGGATGGCGCAGCTCCTCGCGCTTTCGCTCCTGCCAGGCCACCAGCACGGCACGCCGAGCGTTGTCCGTCAGCCGCACCCCGCCCGCCTCCTCCACCACGAAGTCCGTGGCACCGACCTGCCGCCGGTTGACCAGGCTCAGCGCCAAGCGGTCCGCCAGCACCGGACGCAGCTCCTCCATCAGGTCGAGTGCGAGGCCAGCCCGCCCCGGTCGGTCCCGATGGAGAAAGCCCACCTGCGGGTCGAGGCCATGCGCCTCCGCCGCCGACCGGCAGTCATGTCCCAGCATGGCGTAGAGAAAGGACAGCAGCGCGTTGATCCGGTCGAGCGGCGGGCGGCGCGAGCGGCCGCTGAAGCGCAGCGCCGGGTCGTCCACTCGGATCAGCCGGTTGAAAACGGCGAAGTACGCTGCGGCGGCCTCGCCTTCGAAACCGCGCAGCGCGTCCACCTCCGCCATCGCGAGCGTGCGGCGCGCAATGTGGCCCAGCCTTTCGGCCGTCGCCTCCAGGGCCAGCCGGCCAGATTCCTCCATGCCGACCCCGTGGTCGCGCAGCGCGCGGAGGAGGACGGTGCGCTGGTTGGCCGCCTTCGCCGCGACCATCCCGCGCACGATGGGCACGCAGCGCACGGGGTCGTCGGCGGCCCGATGCTGCGTGCGGCGGAGCAGCACATTTCCGCTCCGTGCCCCCTCCACCCGCGCCAAAAAGCGACCCTCGGGCGTCAGGAAGGAGAGGGCGATGCCTGCCTCGGCGCAGGCCGCCATCAGCGCCGGCGAGCAGCCGGGGCGCGTGAACGCGACGATGCCCTCCAGCATGTGAAGCGGGGCGCGCCCGCGTTCAGCCCCCTCGACCTCGACGACGACGTTTGCCCCGTCCTTGCGCAGCCACGCGTCCTCGGACGTGACGTAGAGGATGTTCCGGAGCGGCCGCATTGCCGCTCAGCCGGCGCCGATTTGCCGGCGCAGCCACTCGGCCACGGGCGGCGCGCGCTCCATTCGCTCCGGCCGGCAAAGGCTCTGGAGGGAGCAGCGCCGGCAATGCGGGCCGAAGACCGGCGGCGGGGTTCGCGCCTCCAGGATGTCGGCCCGCGCCGCCGCGGCGGTGCGGGCAGTCAGCGCACGCAGTTCCCCGTCCATCGCCACCTCCATGCGCCGCCGAGTCTCGCCATAGAAGAGGAAGCCCGTCGCGACGGGGCGGCGGAACATTTCCTCGAGGCAGACCGCCTGCGCGCAGAGCTGCACCTCGTCGGCGCGGTGCGCCTTGGGCCGGCCGCGCTTGTATTCGACAGGGACGGGCGCGCCGCCATCCGCCGGGAACTCCACCACGTCGGCGCGGCCGCTGACGCCCAGGGCGAAGGAGCGCAGCGCGAGGCCGCGCGCGATGCGCACGCTCGGGCGAGTTTCGCCCCGGCCGCCATCCGGCCGCGCGTGGAGGAGGCGGCCCTGGGCGGTGGCCGCGTCCTCGGCCCACAGTCCCTCGACATGGATCAGCGCGCTCTGCCGTGGGCAGTAGAGATAGTGCTGCAGGGCGGAAAGGGGCACGAGCCGGTCCTCCGCCTCCGGGTCCGGCGGCGGGGGTACCACCACGGTCAGGGCTCCAGGATCTCGACGCCGGCCGGCAGGCCTTCGCGGTCCACCTCAATGGCATAGTCGGCGAAGGAGCGCGCGGCCGGCCAATTGCCGGTGCGCGGGTCGCCCACCGGGTGCCGGTCCCCATTGAAGACGCGGTGGGCGGTCACGCGGGCGAAGAGGTCGTGCGCATGGGCCCGGCCCAGCTTGCTCTCGTGCTGGAACACGACGAGGCGCCGGGTTGCCATCTCGCCCCGCGCGGCTGAGCGGTCATGCTCGAACATGTTGCGCAGCGCCTCCCACAGCAGCGCGAGGTCATCCTCAGAGAAGCCGGTGCCCTTCGTGCCGTCCGAGGCGAGGGCGGCCGAGACGAAGCCATGCGCGCGATAGAGGCCGTAGGGGACGATGTGCTTGCGGCCCATGGTCCGCCCGCCTTTGTCCTCGTGGTCCTTCTCGGTCGTCGCGGCGAGGCGGGTGATGGCGATCTCCAGCGGCAGGACTGGCTCGACGGAGGTGGCGAAGGTCAGCTGCACGGGCCCGCGGACCTGGCCCGCGTTCACGCCCGTCGTCATCACGGCGCCAAAGGCACGGATGTCCCAGAAATTGTTGCACATCCACTTCGTGACGGCGCGCGCCTTGTCCGCGTCCTTAGGCAGCGCCTTCAGCGCCTTTTCGGTCGTGTCCTCGGGCGTGACCGCCTTCCGGGCCAAGCCGTGCTCGACGTTCAGCGTGGCGCCGTCCCGCATGTAGATTTTGTGACGATCACCCTGATCGCGAGCCAGCGCCACGTAATTCCGGATCTTGCGCTTGAGCGCGACGTCGGAGACGAGGCCGCGGTTCGTCTCGGGGTCGAGGCGGGGGAGGTTCCCGGCGTCCGGGTCGCCGTTCGGGTTCCCGTTCGCCACGTCGAAGAACAGGACGAAGTCGTGCCGGCGCGTCAGCGCCCCGGACCCGGCCGCCACGGCGGTGTTACTCATTGCCATCCTCCCCCTCGACCGCCTCTTCCTCGGCCCGCTCCGCCGCGGGCTTGCCTTCGATCTTGGTCGCACGCTGGTGGTAGTAGCCGATTGCGAGTCGCCCCTGGCCGTCGAGCGGCAGGAAGCGCGGCGGCCCTTCGGGAGGCAGCCGTCCGACGATCTGCTCCACCTCCCGCTCGACCCAGCCGCCCTTGCCCTCCTTCCGGAGCTTGGCGAGGTGGTTCTGCATGCCCCGCTGGACGAGTGGGAACACGCTGGCGGGCGTCGCGGAGAACGCACCGTAGTAGCGGTCCCGGATCGTGGCCTTGACGCCGCGGCCGAGCGCCATGCGCTGGGCGATCTCCGCCACGGCGAAGAAGCGCCCGAGGTTGTAGGCGGGGTCGTCGCTGTCCTTGTCGAGCTCCACGGGCGGAGCCTCCTTTCCCTGGAAAAACCGGGCCTCGCGCGCCAGACCGGCGCGGATCGCGGCGGCGTGCCAGCCTGTGCCGGCGTCGTCGCCCGCCCGCAGCCGCGTCACCGCGGCCGCGAGCAGCGTGCGCGGATAGGGCGTGCCCTCAAGCACGGCGCGCATGACCTCGCCGGCCAGCGCCGGCGGGATGTTCTCGAACTTCTCCCCCGGCGCCGTCGTCTTGACGAGCAACCGCAGCACCGAGGGCGCCCGGCCGCGCCAGGGAGCGGGCAAGATGGAGAGGTCCTCCTGGTGCCGCACCAGTCGCTCGGCGAACCGCGCGAAGCTGTCGGACAGCCAGAACCTCACCGACAGCCGTGCGGCGTTGGGCGAGAGACCGAGTACGTGGAAGCGCACGCCGGGGGACAGCTCCGGCACCTTGGCCTCTGCCCGGCCGTCGCGGACGGCCACGAGCGCGTCGCGCAGCCGCTCGGCTTCCTGCTCCTCGTCAGGCTTCTCCTCGTCGCCGCCCCCGCCGAAGCAAGCCGCGACGAAGGACTCAGCCTCCCGCGCCTCCGCCTCGGAGGCGTCGGCCCAGAAGGCGACGGTGGTATCCGCGATGCGGAGGCGGTTGCTGTTCCGCCCGCGGTCGAGCAGGCGGTTGAGCGCCGCGCCGTAGCGCTGCGCTGCCGCGCGGGAGACGGGGGCGTTCAGCCCCTGCTCCTGGCCGTGCGAGGCGAAGGCCTCCTCGTTGAAGGACACGAGCGGCACCTCGGCCGATGCGGTGCCGTCTACCCCTTTGATTTTGGGGTGCAGCCGGACCGGTGCCGAGAGCGTGCCCGTCACGAGGCACGGCACCACCGCGCCGCCGTCCTGCTCCTCCACGCCGGCCAGCCGCGCGACGTGACGCCGCGCCGCAGGCCGCTCATGGATCAGGCGCGGCTCGTCTCCGAGGCGGAAGGCGAGATTCCAGGGCAGCATCCGCGCCTCGAACGGCGCCGCGGCGAAGCGCGCGGGCGTCCAGGTCGCCAGGAAGCGCAGGAGGGCGACAAGCCCCTCATCGGTCTCGCCCGCCAGCTCCCGCTCATGCAAGGCACGGAACGCGGCGTGGTCCTGCGCGGTCTTCGCGGGCTTCTTCTTTTCGGCATCGCCGACGCCGAGCGCATACGCCGGATTGTCCCACAGGAAGAAGGGCGTCGAGCCCGTGCCGGAGCGCCCGAACCATTTCGGCACCAGGGCCGGGCGCGGCTTGCCCTTGCCGTCGAGCCGCGTCTGCACCTCGAGCAACGTCCCATCAGCTGCCAGCGTCAGGACGAACCCCACCGGTTCCTGCGACCAGCCGGCCTCAGCGACGTCGCCGCGCTCGGCCATGCGGCGGTAGTAGGAATCGAGGGCCGCCAGCACCGTCACGCCGCGGCGCCCCCCTCGGTCAAGCAGCGCCCAACATCCAGCACGCCGTCGCGCAGCCTTGCCCGGAAGAAGCGCGAGACGGGGACCGGCCCCGCAGTGTAATCAAGGTCATGCAGCATCCAGCCGAGGTCGCGGTCCCGCTGGTCCGGCGGCAGGCGGCTTTCGGGCAGGGCGGCGCCTTCGGGGAGCAGAGCAAAGCTCGCGGCGAATTCCCGCGTGCCGAGGCAGGGGCGGTGAAAGCACTGCCCGGCGCCGGCACGGCGGTTGAACATGCTGGCGTGCTTGGCAGCCGTGTCCTCCGCCTGGGCGCGGCCCGTCATCTCGAAATGCGCCTCGATCACGTAGGCGACGTCCACCAGCAGCATCGTAGCGCGCTGCTGCCGCACCTCCTCCACGACAAGGCCGAGTCCCTCCGTGCGGCCGGCGCGCCAGGCGCGTTCGGCGAGCGCGCCGCTGGCCTTGGCGCCGACCTCATTGCGGCGGAAGGACTGGAAGCGAATCGGCCGGAGCACGTGGATACGATCCACGACCCACCGGATGGCAGGCTTCCAGTGGATGGCCTCGAGGATGCCGCGAGCAGCGGAGGGCGTCATCACGTCGTAGGAGACGCGCTCGACCTTCATCTCAGGGCGCGTGAAGCAGGCGCGGTCGCCCCACACATGGAGGCGGATGCCATAGGACATGATCGCCCCCAAAATCGGCGGCTTCATGGCGCCACAAACACAAGCGTGGCGTCAAGTGAAACGCCATGTGTGTTGCAGGGGGGGTCGGCTGGCGCAGCGCGCGAGCCGACCCAGAGGATCATTCTGCCCGCAGCAGCCTACCCCTCGCTGTTTCGATCCACACCTCGCCGCACCCTTATGGGGGCTCCCAGACAAGCTCGACCTCGATGGCGCCAGGAATGACGACACGAATTCGAAAACGTCCGCGCAAGGCGACCTGCGATAGGTACCGACAGGCACCCGCCGCAGGGAGCTTGCAAGCGGCAAATCAGATGATGTTGCGCCCCGCGTCCCGCAGGTGCAGCGCCTCGATGTCGAGGCCGGTGTCGGCGCGGTAATGAGAGTCGTCGCGGAAGGCCATCGGCCCGTCCGATAGTTCGCTGCGAACAGGCAGGAGCGCGCCCGCGGCCAGCCACGCATTCCAGGCGCGGCGGGGAATGCCCACCGTGTAGGCTTGCAGCCGCCGCCAGTCGCCTCTGGACGGCCGATCCGCGAAGCGGACTCGCGCGAGGGCATCCCGCGCCACGTCATCGAGCGGCACTACGACCGGCAGTAGCGCGTCGTCGATCATGCGAAAGGCCGAGGCGACCGCGCGGAAGGGGAAGAGATGACGACCTCGGTTGCGCGCGAACGCCGCGAGGATGCCGGGGCGCTCCTCCACCACGGCAGCGTCCAGTTCCTCCTGCCCTCGTCGGTAGTAGAGCTCGCCGAAATAGGTCGCCACCGCCGCCAGCCCGAGAGGATCGTCGTGCTTCGCCAGCACGCTGCGAGCCACCTCCCAAGCCTGCGCCAGCTCCGCCGGTGGCTTCCAGCGCGCCTCGGGCTCGAAGACGACGACGCGGCCCCCGGCTTCGGGCAGCCTTCCGTTACGGTTGCACCGGCCAGCGGCCTGCGCGATGGAGTCGATCCCGGCGACCGCGCGCCAGACCTCTGGGAAATCCACGTCCACGCCGGCTTCCACGAGCGACGTCGAGACGACACGCACTGGTGCCCCCTCCGCCAGCCGCCGCCTCATCTCCGCCAGCACCGTGCGCCGGTGCGCCGGGCACATGAGGGTGGAAAGGTGCAGCAGCCCCTCGGCGCCTCGCGCCTCCTCGAACAGCGCCCGGGCATGGGCGCGTGTGTTGACGACGCAGAGGATTTGCCGCGCCGCCGCGATGCGCTCCGCGACCGCCGCATCGGGGAGGGCGCCGTCCTTCAGCACCTCCACGCGCACCCGCCGCAGCGCGCCGTAGAGTCGCAACGGCTCGGGCGCCAGTTCCCGCTCCGGTCCGATGTCGAGACCGCTCTTAAACTCATCCTGGACGCGGAGCGCCGGCTGTGTCGCGGTGCAGAGCACGACGCTCGCGCCGTAGTTCCGCGCCAGCTCGTCCAGTGCGGCGAGGCAAGGCCGGAGCAGCGGCAAAGGCATGGTCTGCGCCTCATCCACCACGATCACGGAGCGGGCGAGGCTGTGCAGCTTCCGGCATCGTGAGGGCCGGTTGGAGAACAAGCTCTCGAAGAACTGGACAGCGGTCGTGACGACGACAGGGGCGGACCAGTTCTCGGCCGCGTCACGGCGCAGCTTGGCGAGGCCGTCGCCCGCCTCGCCCTCGTCGTCGCCCCAGTCGGCCACCGAATGATGCTCCAGCACGTCGGTTTCTGAACCGAGGGCGCGGCGGAACGCGTCGGCGGTCTGCTCCACGATGGATGTGAAGGGGATGACGTGGACGACGCGGCGAAGGCCGTGCCTCGCGGCATGCTCCAGCGCGAAGGCGAGCGAGGTGAATGTCTTGCCGCCACCGGTCGGCACGGTGAGCGTGAAGAGGCCGGGCGAGAGCTCTGCCCGCGCGACGGCGTGGGCGAGCACCTCGCGCCGCAGGGCGTCCACCGCGGGCGCGGTGCCCGCCATCGTCGCGAGGTGCGCGCGGAGTCGGTCGCGTAGCTCCGCCACCGACGCGAAAGGCGGATCGGTGTCACCTTCATAAAAGGCGCGTGTGGCGAGGCGATCCGCATCCACGAGGCAGGAAAACAGCATGCGGACGAGGAAGGCCTCGGCGAAGCCCGGCGGCGCGCCCGCTTTCAGCGGGGCCGTTGGAACGAGGTCGGGGGTCCCGGGCAGCGGTCCAGCAGCGTCCAGTCCGTGACCGTAGGGGGGCGGCCGGCTGCCGAGCCGCTGCAGCAGCTCCTCGGAGTCAGCGAGGCCAGCGTGATGGCCTGCCACCACATAGGCGAGCCAACGGGCAGCAGCTTGAGGATACAGCACCAGTGCCTGCTGGGCGCCGGCGGTCGAATGATCGGGGCCTCTCGGTCCGGTGGCGCCGTCGGAACGCGGCTGCCGGATATAGGCCTGGAAGGCGTCGGACGCCTTGCCGAGATCGTGCAGGAGGCCAGCGGCCCGGCCGAGACCGCCGCAGCCGAACGCTGCGGCAAAGCCTCCGGCCAAGTTTGCGACGCGGTGGAGATGGGTACCGAGCTGTTCCCACTCCGCTTCCGGCTGTCCTGGCAGAGAGTGGGCGAGCAGCGTCAGCCGTCCGATTGGGTCACTCATCGCCTCCAACGCTTAGCGCATGCGAGGCTGTCGCCTCGAGCACGATCGGTGGCTCACCAGTGTGGGGGAGACGCGGGTATCCCAGCTTCGTGAACTCATCTTTAGGCGCGCGGCGCGTCTTTGCGAGGTGTCTGCCAGAACAGGCCATCTGGTCTTACCGAGCCGGGTTCGGGAAAGGGGCGCGGAGGCTCCCCAGGCCCCCGCCAGGGGGCATGGCCCCCTGGACCCGCGGATCGTTTGTTGGGGAGGGGGCGTCACTCAAGCGACCTCGATCGAGGGCAATCGCTGCCCCATCCCCAATCCCCAACCAAGGACCCGGAGGTCCAGGAACCTGAGGTTCCCGGCGGGGGCGCGGGGGCGGCGCCCCCGCCCGCCGGCGCCGCGATCGGCTGGCGCGCACGGACGCCAAGCCCGTCCCGCTCAGACGATCAGCCAGTCCGGCGTCACCTGGCCCACCGCCCCGTTGCCCGTCACGCTCAGGCCGTCCAGCGTCCACTGCCAGATCGTCCCGGACCCGTTCTGCCAGATCAGGTCCGTCTTGCCGTCGCCGTTGAAGTCGTCCACCGACGCCAGCCGCCAATCCGAGCCCACCGTGCCGATCGCACCCTGCGACACAACCTGGCTGCCGTTCATCTGCCACTGGTAGATCAGGCCGTCGGCGTTGCGGAACACCACGTCCGTCCGGCCATCGCCGTTGAAGTCGCCCACACCGGCCACGGCCCAGCCCGCGCCCGCGTTGCCGACCGACCCCTGCGACGCGATCGACGTGCCGTCGAGGTTCCACAGATACAGATCGCCCGAACCGTTCGTCCACAGGATGTCGGCCCGGCCGTCCCCGCCGAAGTCGCCCACCCCCGCGATCGTCCAGCCGAGGCCAGGGTTGCCCAGCCCCCCCATCGCCTTGATGGCCCCGCCATCCATCTGCCACTGGAACACCGAGCCGTCGGTGTGGCGCCACAGCAGGTCGAACTTGCCGTCGCCGTCGAAATCGGCCGAGCCCGCCACCTGCCAGTCCGCACCCGGATCCGCCAGCGCCAGGCCCGTCGGCGCGTTCAGCCCGTCCATCTTCCACAGGTAGAGACCGCCCGCGTCGTTGCGCCACACCACGTCGGTCTTGCCGTCCGCGTCCAGGTCGCCCTGGGCGGCGACCCGCCAGCCCGCGCCGACATGGGCCATGGCCGCACCCGCCTCCTGGCCCGCGCCGTTCATCTTCCACTGGAAGACCGAGCCGTTCGTGCTCAGGAACAGCAGGTCCGCCTTGCCGTCGCCATCATAGTCGGGGTCGGTCAGCGCCGCCGGGTTGAAGCTGCCATTGGTCAGGTTCAGCAGCCCGTTGGCGAACTGGATCTGCTCGACGCCCTGCAGCAGGTCGGCGCCGGCCGGCTTTTGCAGGACCCAGTCGCCGACGCTGTTCTGCGCCAGCTTCGCCGGATCGTAGGCGAAGCTGTACACCGCCTTGTCGAGACCGTCCCCGCCGCGGAACAGGTCGGAGCCCGCCCCGCCGACGAAGACGTCGTGGCCGGCGTTGCCGAAGAAGGCGTCGTTGCCGGCATTGCCCTGGAAGCGCGTGCCGTTGGCCGAGGCGACGGCGATGTCGTCGCCCGAGGTGCCGAAGAAGGTGGTGACACTCGGGCCGAGCACGACGGGCGCGAGCGGCTGGAAGTCGCCGAAGGGCCCGGACGCCTTGGTCTGGCTCGGCACGTAGTTGATGCCCGAGGCCGGGGCGGCGCCGTTGAAGACCAGCGCCTCGTTCTCGCCGAAGTAGAGGACGGTGAAGCCGTTGACGGTGCCGACCTGGGTGGGCGCGGCGTAGCCGTAGACGTTAATGCGGTCGCCGCCGGCGGGGTTAAAGTTCTCGATCCACTGCACCCCGTCGCCCTTCTGCCAGACGATCTGGCTGCCGGGCCCGGTGGCGTTGACGTGATCGCCGATGACGAGGCCGGAGAGCTGGCCGCCGGCGAAGCTGATCCTGCCGTTGTTGGTGCCGCCGTGGAGGTAGACGTTGCTGCCGGCGGCGTGGATGCGGTCGTCGCCGCCGCCGCCGAGGATGTAGCCCGAGGAGTGGTTGCCCTCGAGGATGTCGTTGCTGTTGCCGCCGACGATGAGGTCCCAGCCGCCGAGGCCCTGGCTGTTGGTGCCGAGGCCCTGGACGTTGTTCTCGCCGCAGCCGCCGATGATGATGTCGTTGCCGGCGGTGCCCTCGACGATGGTGGTTCCCTTGCCGCCGATGGCGACGCCGCCGCCGTTCGGGCCCATGTGGAGGATGTTGTTGCCCGCGCCGCCGACGAGGTACTGGCCGCCCTGGTTGGAGGAGACGGTGAGGTCGCCCTGGCCGCCGAGGACGAGGTTGCCCGCGGTGTTGAGGTTGATGCTGGCCGAGCCGAGCACCTGGATGACCTGGCTGCCCGGGCCGTTCAGCGACGCGCCGCCGTTCGTCACCGTCACCGTCGGGCCGCCATCGAGCACCGTCCCCGTCAGGTGAACAACCCCGGCGTTCCACTGCACCTCATGCTCGCCCGAGGTGACCGTGATCGGCGGGGTGACGCCGTTCGCGGGGTTGGCGTCGCTGTCGGTGGGCGAGTTGGTGCCGGCCACCTGCGGGATGAAGGCGGTGCCATCGGGCTTGACGAATTGCACCGTGTAGGTGCCCGGCACCACGCCGCCGAGCTTGTAGGTGCCGTCCTCCGCCGTGACGGTGGACTTCACCACGTTGCCGTTGGCGTCGAGCAGGTTGACGGTCACGCCGCCGAACACGCTGTCCGGCATCCGCCCGTCGCAGAGGTTGCCGACCACGGGCTTGAAGACGCGGCCGGAGATCGAGCCGAGCTCCAGCAGGCCGGCGTCGCGCGTCAGGTCGGTCTGGCCCGACCAGACGTTGAAGTTGGCGGTGCTGCCGGCGGCCTGGGCCAGCGCCAGCACGTCGCTGTCGAGCGCGTCGTCGTTGCCCTGGTCCGGCCGCGTGAAGACGTAGCCCGTGGGCGCCGTCCAGTCCTCGCGGAAGGTGCCGGGCTTCAGGCCGGTGAAGAGGTAAAGGCCGTTGGCGCCGGTCGTCTGGGTGCCGAGCAGCGCGCCCGTCACCGCGTCGTAGAGCTTGACCGTGACGCCGGCCAGCGGGCTCTCGTTGCCGTCCTGGATCCCGTTGCCGTTGTGGTCGAGCCAGGCGTAGTTGCCGATCGTCACCGGGCGCCACAGCCCGGCGTCGATGCTCAGGTCCACGTCGCCCGACACGTAGGTCCTGGCGGGTGCGCGGCCCGTCGCCGTGTTCGCGTCGCTGTCGTTCGCGTCGGTGCTGCCCGCGGCGTCGGGCGTCGTGAAGGTGAAGCCCGCGGGCTCCACGAACTCCACCTGATAGGTGTTCGGGCGGAGGCCGTTGAACTCGTACTTGCCGTTCGCGCCCGTGGTCGTCGTGGCGACGAAGTTGCCGGCCCCATCATACAGGTTGACGGTGACGCCCTGGAGCGGCGTGTCGACGCCATCCTGGATGCCGTTGCCGTTCTGATCCTCGAACACCGTGTCGCCGATGCGGACGGGGATGTAGAACCCGCCATCCTGCGTCGGGTCCGACTGGCCCGAGGACAGGGTGATCGGCGCCGTCTCCTTCGTGACCGGGTTCACGTTGCTGTCGAGCGCCGGGTTGCCGCCCTGCCCCTGCAACGTGGGCACATAGGCGCCGGGCGCGGTCCACACCTCCTTGTAGGTGCCGGGCGCGACGGTGAAGCTGTAGGCGCCGTTGGCATCGGTCATCGCGGTGCCGACCACCTGTCCGGTCGTCACGTTGATGAGCTTCACCTCGACATCCTTGAGGCCGGGCTCCGACCCGTCCTGGATGCCGTTGCCGTTGGTGTCCACCCAGGCGCGGTCGCCGATGGTCACGGGCTGGAAGATGCCCGCGTCGATCGTCATGTCGCTCTGGCCGGAGGCCAGGGTGACGGCGGCCGTCTTGCCGGTGGTGGTGCTGGCGTTGCTGTCGAGGGCCGGGTTGCCGCCCTGGCCGGGCTGGGTGAACCAGTAGCCGACGGGCTTCGTGAACTCGACCGTGTAGGTGCCGGGGCGCAGGCCGGTGAAGTTGTAGAAGCCGTTCGCACCCGTGACCGCGCTCGTCACGAAGTTGCCCGAGCCGTCATAGAGGTTGACGGTCTGGCCGGTGACGCCCTGCTCGCCATCGTCCTGGACGCCGTTGCCGTTGGCGTCGAGCCAGAGACGGTCGCCGAGCGAGACGGGCTTGTAGAAGCCGCCATCCACGTTCAGGTCGATGTCGCCCGAGATGTAGGTCTTGGTCGGCGTCCTGCCGGTCGTCTGGTTGGCGTCGCTGTCGAGGGCGGGGTTGCCGCCCTGGGCCGGCACGGTGCTGTCGAAGCCCGAGGGCTTCACGAACTGCACCGCGTACTGGCCGGGCTTCAGGCCGGTGAACTGGTAGTTGCCGTTCGCGTCGGTCGCGAGGTCGGTGCCGACCTGGTTGCCGCTGCCGTCGAGCAGCTTCACCTTGACGCCCTGGATGCCCGGCTCGCCCAGATCCTGCACGCCGTCGCCATCCAGGTCTTCCCAGACCCGGTCGCCGATGACGACGGGCTTGTAGAGGCCCGCATCCACCGTGGTGTCGTTCTCGCCGGAGACGAGGTTGATCGTCCCGGTCAGGCCGTTCAGCGGGTTGGCGTCGCTGTCCGCCGCGTCACCCGTCGCGTCCTTCGCGGTGAAGACGTAGCCCGCCGGCTTGCCGAACTGCACCGTGTAGTCGCCGGGGCGCAGATTGGCGAACTGGTACTCGCCCACGCCGTTGGTGAAGACCGTGCCGACGAGCGTGTTGCTCGCGTCGTAGAGCTTCACCTCGATGTTGGCGATGCCGGGCTCGTTGCCGTCCTGCGTGCCGTCGCCGTCGAGATCCTCCCACACCTTGTCGCCGAGCGAGGCCGGCCGGTAGAGGCCGATGTCGCGCGTCAGGTCGGTCTGGCCGTTGGTGAGCGTGAAGCTGGGGCCCTGGGCCGTCGTGGCGTTGACGGGCGTGCCGTCGCTGTCGAGGGCCGGGTTGCCGCCCTGGAGCGGCTTGGTGAACTCCCAGCCCGCCGGCTTGACGAAGGTCTCGTAGTACTGGCCGGGGACGACGTTGGTGAAGAGGTAGAGGCCGTTCGAGCCCGTGGTCTGGGAGGCTACGATGTTGCCCCCCATGTCGCGCAGCTGCACGACCACGCCCTGCACGCCGGGCTCCGTGCCCTGCTGGATGCCGTCGCCGTTCTGGTCCTCGAAGGCGAAGTTGCCGACCGTGGCGGACACCACCGTGACCGTCTTCGTGTCCACGGAGGGGGGCATCGGCCCCGGCGGCACGCCGTACGGGTTCGTCGGGATGGTGGGGGAGAGCGTCGCCGTGTTCAGCAGGTTCGTGCCGGAGCCCGTGCCGCTGGCGACCTTCGCCACCACCTCGACCACCACGGTGTCGAGCGTGTTGACCACGTTGTCGCCGAGATTGGTCACCGCGCCGAAGTTGAAGGACACGGTGTTGGTGCCGGCGTTGTAGCTGCCCGGGTCGTTCACCAGCAGCGTGCTGTCCTGCACGTTGCCGCCGGTGCTGACGACCTTGGACGAGACGTATTCGAGACCCGTCTGCATGGCGTCGGTGATGACGAGGCCCTGCTTGCCCTCGCCGAGCGTCGCCTTGATCCGGTAGGTGACCGTCTCGCCGACCGCGACGTTGGTCCCCGTGGTGTAGGGGTTGTCGGTCGCCGTGATGGTCTTCTCGACCGTGTCGGTGATCCGGACGCCGATGGTCGCGTCGTCCTGGTCGTTCAGCTGGCGGCTCAGCGTCGGGTCGCTGTCCGTGTCGTAGGTCAGCTTCGCGACGTTGGTGATCGCCTGGTTGTGGACGACGTCGTCGAGCAGCCTCGCCTGGTAGGTGATGGTGATCGGCTGGGAGCCCAGGGTGTAGGCGGGCGCCGTGAGCGTGATCTTGCCGCCGGCGGTCGAGATGCTGCCGAAGCTCGTCGTCGCGCTGCCGGCGACGAGCTGCAGGCCCGGGGCCAGCAGGTCACCCAGCACCATGTTGTAGGCGTTGGCGGAGGAGTTCGCCGTGTGCCGGATGGTGATGGTGTAGGTGGCGAGGTCGCCGGCGTCACCGGTGGTGAAGCTCGTGGTCTTCTGCACGTCCAGCTCGGGCTGGACGAAATCCACCGCGGCCTGGACCTCCGAGGATTGCGAGAAGTCGGTGAAGGCCTGGGCCCTGTTCACCAGCACGTCGGCGTTCTGGTTCGCCGGCACGTCGGCCGCGCGGGCCTGGATCTGGATCGTGATCCGGTCCTTGGCGTCGGTGACGTTGTCGGCCGCGTTCAGGATCGTCCCGAAGTCGAGGCGGAGCTGGTCGTTGATGCCGTTGCCGTTGGTGTCGCTCGGCGTCACCGTGGGCGTCAGCAGGCTGCCGCCACCCACCTTCGACAGGTTCGCGCCGACGGAAACCACCTGGGCGCTGCCGGGGATGTATTGCAGCAGCCCGTCGCTGTTGTTCGCGATCAGCGAGTCCGCGAGCTTGTCGATCACGCGGAAGTTGACGGACTGGCCTTCGGGCAGCGTCACCACCAGGGTGTAGGTGACGACCTCGTTCACCTTCACGTCCTGGCGCGCCGCGTCGAAGCGGGCGCTGCCCGTGTCGGCGAAGGACGTGGCCGTGACCGTCTTGGTGATGCCCGGCGACGCGAGCGTGACGGTCGCGTCGTCCTTGTCGGTGTAGCTCCGCTCCGAGGGCGGCGTCCCCGGCATGGAGGTGCCGGTCGCCACCGCCTCGTTGGGGATGGTCTGGCCGCTGATCGCGCCGGGCGTCGTCACCGCCTTGAAGGTGAAGGTGACCGACTGGCCTTCCGTCAGCTTCGGCGTGGTGACCTTGATGGTGCTGTCGCCCGCGCCGTTGCCGGTGACGATGGTGGTCCCGGCGGGCTGACCGGACCCGAGGGTCACCGTGCCCGGGAGGAACTGCGCGTTGGGCGGCAGCTGCGCGAGCAGGTCGTCGATCGAGACCTCGTAGGCCGGCGCGCGGAAGGAGCCGGAGGTGTTGGTGAGCGTGACGGTGTAGGTCAGCGTGTCGCCGGCATCGGCCGTCGTCGGATTGACGGTCTTGGTGATGTCGAGGACGGGCTCGACGATCTCGACCGAGGAGCGGACCTCGGTCGTCTTGGTGCTGCCGGACGGGTCGGTGACGCTGACCGTCGCCTTGTTGGTGTCCACGTCGCCGCGCCGGTTGCTGGCATCGTCCAGCACGCGCGCGGTGATGTCGAAGGTGACCGTGTCCTTGGCGTCCTCGACGTTGTCGGGCGCGTTCGTGACGTTGCCGAGGCTGAAGGTGACGGTGTCGTTGATCCCGTCGCCGTTGCTGTCCGTGATCGTGCCGACGGTCGAGCCGAAGCCGGTGATGTTGCCGCCGACGGTGGCGTCCGTGACGCCGACGAGGAGGAACTTGCCCGAGGTCACGGCCCCGGCGCCGCCCGGCAGGATGTCCCTGATCGTCAGGTTCTTGGAGATGCCCTCCGGCACCGTCACGGTGACGCGCCAGGTCACCTCCTCCCCGATGGCCAGGTCGCTGAGGGACCCGTTGCCCTCGCTCGTGCCCGTATCGGAGTTGGAGGTCGCGATGACCGTCTTGCCGATCTTCGGCGTGATCTCGACGAAGGCGCTGTTCGTGTCCGGCAGGCTGTCGGTGCTGGTGCGGTTGATGCCGCCTTCCTCGGCCGCGTAGTCGGCCGTGGTCGCGGTGTTGGTCAGCCGCGCCATGGACTGGACGTTGTCGTCGATCCTCAGGTCATAGGTGATGACGACGATGTTCTTGCCGCTGGTCGGGTCATAGGCGCCGATGGCGCCCTGGCGCGCGCCGGGGTCCACCAGCTCGATGCCGGTGGTGAAGATGTCGGCGGGATCGCCGGTGTAGGCGACGGCGGCACCCGTGCCGTCCACCACCTTCAGGTTCAGCGGCACGGCGCCGAGGGTGAAGCCCGCCGGGATCGTGTCCTTGATCAGCGTGTCGAAGGCGCCGCGCGGCCCGCTGCCGACATTCTCGAGCACGATGGCGAAGGTGACGGTGTCGCGCGCATCGGCCTGGAACAGGTTGGCGTCCACCGGCTTGGCGGCGAGGCCGCTGCTGGTGATGGTCCCGCTGAAGGGCGTCGCGGCGCCCTTGCCGTTCCACGTGACGCCGGCGGGGCCGATGGAGGCGTCGTTCGTGGTGGCGTTCAGGAACACGCCGCCGCCGGTGTTGTCCTCGGCGACGACGCCCTTCGTGATCTTCAGCCGCGGCTCGCCCAGCACGAACTGGATGATCGCGTTGTCCTGGAAGACCTCGTTGAAGCTGTTCTCCTCGCTCGAGGTGACCTGGTTCGTCAGCAGCAGCCCGTCGCCGAAGGCCTCGTCATTGACGCGGACGGTGAAGAGCAGCTCGAGCTTGGTGCGCGGATAGGCGCTGTTCGTGATGTCGCCGAAATCCCACAGGATGGAGTTGCCGGTGGGGTCCTGGGTGACGGTGATGCCGGGGATCGCGCCCGGCGCGTTGGTCTGCAGCTGGTCCGTCGTCATGAAGGACCACTGGCCGACGCCCGGCGTGTTGGTGATGCCGGCGTAGGTGAAGGCGTTGTTCACGCCGTTGGCGTCCGGGTCGCCCGCCTTGAGCACCGGCAGCGGCAGGAAGTCCTTCAGCGTGACCTCGTGCGAGGAGGTCAGCGGGATGTCCAGCGTGAGCTTGTAGGTGATCAGGTCGCCGGCCTGGATCTTCGGCTTGACGTTGAAGCTCGTCGTGCCCTGCGACGTGTCGCCGTTGATCGAGTAGATGGCCTTCTCGACGTTGTTCACCGGCAGCTTCACGCCGGCATGGCTGTCGTCGGTGCGGGTGACGTCCGTCAGGAAGACGTCGCCGTCATACAGCACGTCGTTCCCGACCGGGTCGCCCTGGTCCACCATGTCGTCCTGGGTGGCGGGGTTCACCCAGTTCTCGTCGAGGGTCGTCTGGAACGTCACCAGGACCGTCGCCTGGTTGTAGACCGTGGCGTGCGGCACGGCGCCGAGGCCGCCACCATTGCCGTCTAGAACGCCGTCGCTTCCGTTGGCGAACAGCGTGTCCGAGACGAGGAAGGCGATCGGCGTCGTGCCGTCGGCGTTCTTCGCGCCCAGGATGTACTGAACCGGGCCGGTGTAGATGGTGGCCCCGCCTTCCTTCACGACGATGGTCGGCTGGAAGCCCGCCTTGAAGGTCTGGCCGTCACCCAGCGTGTCGCGGATGACGAGGTCCTTCATCTCGAAGTAGTTCGAGACCTGGCCGTCCAGCTTGTATTCCAGCGTGCCGCCCGGCTGCCAGTCGGCGACGCCGTTGGCGTCGGCGTCGCCGTTGACGAGGGACACGCCCTTCTGGATCGCGATGGACTTCGCCGTGACGATGTCCTCGGGCCCGGCCTGGTCGATCGAGATCGGCGTCGGGTTCGGGTCGCGGCCGTCGATCGGGTCCCAGTCGGCGGTCAGGCTGGCATTGGCCGGCATCGGGCGGAACACGCCCGTGGATGGGTCGAGCACCGGCGTCCCGTCATGCAGGAACTCGGTGACGTACCAGTCCATCGAGACGGTGGGCTTGATGGTCCCGCCCGTGATGGTCCCGCTGAAGGTGCCGATGACGGTGGTCGTGCCGTCGGCGTTCTGCGTGACGTTGACCGTGCCGGGGAGGATGTTGCCGTTGCCGTCCTCGAGCGTGACCTGCCAGCTGTTGGGACCGCTGCCGAGCAGCACCACGCCGTCGGGCAGGGTCGAGACGATCTTGAAGTTGGTGAAGGTCTGCCCCGGCGCGAGCTCCGCCTGGCTGTCCCAGGTGCGCGGGTAGGAGGGGCCGGTCGCCGTCTCCTGCTCGGGGCCGCGATAGATCACGTCGAGCGTCGCGACGGTCGGCGTCAGGGTCGCCGTCGCCGCCGGGCCGAGGATCGGCGCGTCGGCCGTCGGGTTGTTGAACGGATCGGCGCCGTAGGAGAAGCCGCCGGTCGCTGAGAGGCTCAGCGGGACGTTGAGATCGGCGAGGTTGGAGACGGCGAGCTTGAGTTCGACGTCAGCCGGGGTCTGCGTGGTGGTGAAGCTGCCGAAAGGCAGGGTGAGCACCAGGAGCGTGTCGCCCGGCGCGCCGGTGACGACGATCGCGTTGCCGCTGGCGTCCTTCGCGAAGGGGTGAGAGGCCTTGCCGGCCGCGTCGAAGGTGACGGTCGTCTGCGTGACCGGCGCGCCGAGATAGGTGGCCGAGACGACGGTGACGCCGTCATTGACGGGGTTGTTCCCCACGCCCGCGCCATCGGCCCCGTTGGTCGGGAGGATGACGTCGATGTAGGGCGCGTAGCCGACGGCGGCGCCGGAGGCCGCGTTGTCGAAGCTCAGCACATAGGTGGCGTTCGTGCCGATGAAGGTGCTGGCGGGACCGGAGACGGTGACGACGGGCTGGGGGGCCATCCTGGTTCCTTTGGCGGACGCAAAGCGTCTCAAAAGACATGTATGGAACCATCTTATAGGCGGACACGCTCGTCAATCTAATTTTGAGACTTGTTGAGCTTCGAGATACATCCTTGAGTTGCATGAAAGGCCGCCTCGATCTCGTTCAGGTCGTTAACACGCTGTCGTGAAACGACTTTGCGCGCGAAGCACCACTTCAGGTGGTGACCTTCAGGTCAAAAGCTTCCAAATTTTTTCGCAATCGTCGTAAAAACGGTCGTTGCTACACCCCCCACCCACAGGCTTCACGGTCGCGTGCGGGCGCTCGGTGACGGGCGCGACCGCTGCCCATCTCGCCAGCGGCGGTTCGGCGACCTGAATTTTTGCGGAGAACGGGACTAAACCGAGCGACGTCGCGAAAATGGCATCCGCGAGGCGACGACTCATTCGAGGCGAGAGGCGGGCTACGCCATGCCCTGTCTCAACCGGCAGTCGAAGCATCATCGAACGACCCGCGGGTCCCGGCGGCCGTGCCCCCTGGCGGGGAGGGTTTGGGAGGGGCAACGCCCGGTCGTGTCCCTGATGATGGTGTAGGAGCGTTGGCTCCTGCGGGTTGGCCGCTGGTCAGGCTGGCACGGCGGACA
>NZ_JAIEOF010000087.1 GCF_019750675.1 Methylobacterium sp. | reverse complement strand
GGGTGGAGCAGCCCGGTAGCTCGTCAGGCTCATAACCTGAAGGTCACAGGTTCAAATCCTGTCCCCGCAACCAAACCAAAACGCCCGCCCCGGTGAAAACCCGGGCGGGCGTTTTCGTTTTCGGGAGGCTGCGAGATGAACGTCAGCGCAACCAAGACGTGAAGAAATAAATCAGAAGAATTACCGGGATCGGAATTCCGATCAACCACAGCAGACCGCCCTTCAGCATCACAAACCTCCGCGCCGAATGTCTTCGCACGTTTGTAACGGTAACGGGTGTGATCGAAAGGGGGTTCCTCTTACTACAGGACTTCGCGCAGGCGCTTGCCGCTGCGCTCGTAGTAGTACGGGATCGGCAGGTATGGGGCGAAGCCGCCCCTGACCTGGATCTCGAGGTCGTCGAGGACCACGCCGGTGATGCGCGGCAGATCGAGGCGTCGGGCCTCCGCGAATGTCACCCAGGCCAGTTCGACGAGTTCCGAGTCCGCCGAGACGACGTCCGGGACCGTGTGGGCGATCGTGGTGCGATCCGCCGCGAAGAAGCGTGTGTCGAAGCGGCGGACCCGGCCCGGCGGCGTGACCGCCCGCGCGACGAGGTGCAGGGCCTCGAGGTCCGGCAGTACGCCGGCCCCGCGAAACGCGCTCCAGCTTCCCGCGGGGGCGGTTTCCGGGGGGCCATACGCGCGGGTGCCCAGCATCAGGCCGGTCTCCTCGTAGGTCTCCCGGATCGCCGCCAGCGCCAGCGCTCGGCCGAGACCCTCGGCGCCGCGCGGCACGCGCTGCGCCAGGGCGTCGTTCGCTCGTCCAGACAGGGCCCCCGCCACGGGCATGTGCCGGTCCGCCGGCTCGATCCGCCCGCCGGGGAAGACGAACTTTCCCGCCATGAAGGCGAGACCCGGATGGCGCCGGCCCATCAGGATCTTCGGGGTGCGCCGGGTCCTGTCGATGAGGATCAGCGTAGCGGCGTTGCGGGGTCGCAGGGCGGCCGCGCGCGTCGGCGGCTCAGGCGGAGGCGCCTCCGGCAGCATGTCCGCGATCTGGTCCATGCTGCGTCTCCTCGATCTCGGCGTTCGGTGACACCGGTAGCTTGGCAAAGCCGTGCATGCCAAGGGCATATTGCAAGCCGACCACCGCCCCCTTCGCCGGTTGCAGGAGGGCCAGGGAGCCCACCAGCGTCACCAGGGGCCAGAAGGTGAGCTGAAACCAGAGCGGCACGTCGTAGTTCATCTCCGTCTCGAGGAGGAAGTAGCCGACGATGTGCCCGATGACGAAGATGACGATGTAGGGCGGCAGGTCGTCCGCCCGGTGATGCGACAGTTCCAGACCGCAGACCGCGCAGTCGGGCCGGACCTTCAGGAAGCGGCCGAAGATGCGCCCCTGGCCGCAATGGGGGCAGCGTCCGACGAATCCGCGCGCCATCGCCCTGATGAGGCCCGCGCGCGTGCCGGAGCCGGTCTCGATCGTCGCGGTCATACGGGGCTCCTGGGGGATCGCGCCATGGTTCCTATACGCTCCGCATCAGCGGCGCGACCCGCGATGGCGCGTTCCCGTGCGGATGCCGGCCGGGCGCCCTGGCGTGCCTGGCTTGCGGACGGGGCTTCGGCCCCGTGGGGCCATGGCCCCGCCCCGGTCCGGTCGTGTCCGCCCCTCCGACAGGAGTTCGAAGCGCAGGGCCCCGGCGACGGCGGCCGCCTCGACGAGGCGAACCTCGACGCGGTCGCCGAGTCGATGGGTCTCGCCCGAGCGCTCGCCCACGAGGGCATGCTTGGCCTCGTCGTGGCGGTAGTAATCCGCGCCGATCGTCGAGATCGGCACGAAGCCGTCCGCGCCGGTCTCGTCGAGCTTGATGAACAGGCCCGACCGGGTGACGCCCGAGATCTGGCCCGTGAAGGTCGCCCCGACCCGGTCGGCGAGGTGGTGGGCGATCAGGCGATCGATCGTCTCGCGCTCGGCCGCCATCGCCCGGCGCTCGGCCGCGGAGATCTGCTCGCCGATCTGGTCGAGGGCCGCCACCGTGACCTCGGAGGACAGGCCGTCATTCCCGAGCCGGCAGGCCGCGATCAGGGCGCGATGGACGATGAGGTCGGCGTAGCGCCGGATCGGCGAGGTGAAGTGCGCGTAGCGGCGCAGGTTCAGGCCGAAATGCCCGAGGTTCTGTGCGGCGTAGACGGCCTGGGCCTGCGAGCGCAGGACCACCTCGTTGATGAAGGTGGCGTGCTCGGTCTCGGCCACGCTGGCGAGGATGCGGTTGAACAAGGCCGGGCGGAGCGCGCTCTCCTTCGGCAGCTTGATGCCGATGGAGGCGAGCACCTCGCCGAGCGCACGCATCTTCTCCAGGGCGGGCTCGTCGTGCACCCGGTAGATCAGCGGCTGCCGCGCCTGTTCCAGGGTCTCGGCGGCCGCGACGTTGGCCAGGATCATGAATTCCTCGATGAGCCGGTGTGCGTCGAGGCGCGCCGGCACCACCACGCGGTCCACCGCGCCGTCAGCCGTCAGCACGACCTTGCGCTCCGGCAGGTCGAGGGCCAGGGGGCCGCGTGCGTCGCGGGCCTGCCGCAGGGCTGCGTAGGCGGCCCAGAGGGGGCGCAGCGCTGGCTCCAGCAGGGGAGCGGTGGCCGCGTCCGGGGCGCCGTCGATGGCGCCCTGCGCCTGGGCGTAGCTGAGCTTGGCACGCGAGCGCATCATCACGCGGTGGACGCTGTGGCGACGCTTCACCCCGTCGGCGCCGATCACCATGCGGATCGCGAGCGCGGGCCGGTCCTCGGCCTCGCGCAGGGAGCAGAGATCGTTCGAGATGCGCTCCGGCAGCATCGGCACCACCCGGTCCGGGAAATAGACCGAATTGCCGCGCATCAGCGCTTCGCGGTCGAGGGCCGAGCCCGTCCGGACGTAAGCCGCGACGTCCGCGATCGCCACGGTGACGACGAAGCCGCCGGCATTGGCCGGGTCCGGGTCGGGCACCGCCATCACGGCGTCGTCGTGGTCCTTGGCGTCGGGGGGGTCGATGGTGAGAAGCGGCGCGTCGCGCCAGTCCTCGCGCCCTGCCAGATCCACCGGCACCGCCGCGTCGGCCTCGGCCAGGGTGGCGGCGGCGAAGACGTGCGGGATGTGGTGCAGGTGCAGGGCGATCAGGCTGACGGCCTTCTCCGAGCCCAGGGCCCCGAGGCGCTCGCGCACGCGGCCCTGTGGCAGGCCGAACCGGCTCTCGCGCTGCAGAACGACGCTGACGAGATCGCCGTCGCGGGCCTCGCCCTCCTCGCCCGCCGGAATCGCGATCTCGCGCCCCTGCGCCCGCTTCTCGACGGGGATGATGCGGCCGCCCGCGGGGCCGGCCCGGTAGACGCCGATGATCTCCGACTTGTTCTTGCCCAGGGTCTTGATGACCCGGCCGGTGTAGCGGCCCGGTTCGGCGTGGCTCGCCTCGACGCGCAGCAGCACGCGGTCGCCGATGCCTGGGGCCGGCTGTCCAGGGCGTTTCGCGCCGCGCGGGGCCGCCACGGTGATTCGCGGCGCGGGTCCGTTGCCAACGTCCCATTCGGCGGGATTGGCCAGGAACTCGCCGTCCCGGTCGCGCGCCGTGATGTCGGCGAGCACCACCGGCGGAAGGCGCCCGGAGGGCGCGAGGCCGCCGCGCCCGCGCGCGATGGCGCCGTCCATCTCGATTTCCTTCAGGATGCGCTTCAGGCCGATCCGATCGGCGCCCTTGATGTTGAAGGCCGCCGCGATCTCGCGCTTGCCCACATACTCCGGGGCGGCGGCGATGAAGGCGACGATCTGCTCGCGGGTGGGGAGGGCGGCGGGGCCGGGATTGGGGTTGATGCGTTTTGCCAAGGCGGGGCTCGCTGCGCGGGCGCGAGGCCGTACGCGGAATTGAGATGTCGGGCCGGGGACGCGGATTCGCTCCGGCCCCCGTAACATGGACGTCCGTGCCCGCCCCGGCAACGGCGCGGGGCCGGCCCGCGACACCGGTTCCGTGTCGGTAGACTCGTGAGCGCCCTCAGCCGGTGGCGGCGGATTTCCGCAGGCGCTCGACGGCCCGGTCGATGTCGAAGTTTCCCACGGTGAGTTCGGCGAGGGTAAAGGGGCACAGGGCCGGGAAGCCGAACTGCACCTGGTTCTCCGCCTCACGGTATTCCGGGGCTTCGGCCTCGCGAACCGCCAGGGTCCAGAACCCCTCGACGTTGAGGCCCGCGACGCGGGCCGGATCGGCGGCGAGCCCGGCTTGCGTCTGCCGCGCCGCCTCGCGCCAGAGGGCGCTCGCCCGGTCGTCGGACATCAGGGCGGCCCGCACGAGGTTGGCGAGGAGGGTGCGGATGTCCGTGGCGGCGGTCTCGGGCATGGATGGCGCTCGGCGCGAGGGATCGGTCGGTGCCGACGCGCAAGCCCTGCGCCAGATCCAAGTTCTGCCCCAGATCCGAGCCCTGCGCCAGATCGCGTCTCAGTAGGGCGTTCCCTTCGCCCGCTGCGCCTTGAGCGCCTCGGCGTACCAGACCAGTTCGTCGAGGAATCGTGCCGCGGCCTTCGGCAGCCAAGCCTCCTGCGCCGATCCGGCCTCGTCCAGGGCCTTGCCGATGCGGGGGATCGGCAGCAGGGAAGGGATGCTCGACGCGCCGAGTTCGGCCATCATCGCCCGCAGCTGCATCGCCGCTCGCACGCCCCCGTACTGGCCCGCCGAGTAGCAGACGATCCCGGAGGGCCGCCAGGAATACTCCTCCAGGAAGTGGTCGAGCGTGTTCGAGAGGGCCGGCGGAATCGCATGGTTGTACTCCGCCGAGACGACCAGCAAGGCGTCCGAGCGGCGATAGAGCGTGGCCAGATCCTCGAGGCATGCTGGCGCTTCGCCCTTTGGATATTCCTTGTACATCCGGTCGAGGAGCGGAAGCCGCAGTTCGGCCGGATCGACCAAGGGCGCCTCGACGCCGCGCGCTTGAAGTTCGGCGATGACGAACCGGGCCGCGCGCAGGCCCTGGCGGTCCGACCGGACGGAACCGAGAATCACGGGGACGACGAGGGACATGAGGCCGCTCCTGCACGCCGGCGCCATCCGCTCGGCGAAGGATCCTGGCTAGCGAACCTTCGCCGCGCCCTCAATCCTCGCGCTTGCCGGCGAACGCCCGGGAGCCCGTCGACCTTCGTCGTCTCGGGTCTGGCGCGGCGTCTCTCAGAACCGCGTCGTCGCCCGCGTCAGCCAATCCGGCGAGGCATCGACCAGGAACGTCTCGAGGGCCTTGTCGTAACCGAGCACGATGGCGAGGCCCGTCAGGACCAGGGTGAGGCCGAGCACGGCCTTGAGGCCCCGGCCGAGGCCCATCATGCGGTCGCGCCAGCGCATCAGCGTCACGCGGGAGAGGGTGCCGAGAACGACCAGGGGCAGAGCAGCGCCGAGACCGAAGAGCAGCATCGTCAGGGCGACGGTGCCGAGGTCGCGCCCCTGCGCGGCCAGCAGCGAGGCCGCGCCCAGTGTGGGGCCGACGCAGGGGCTCCAGACCGCCCCGAGGAGGAGGCCGACGCCGAACTGGCCGGAGAGGCCGATGCCGGAGACGCTGCCGAAGCGAGACTGAATCCAGTCGCTCGCCGGGCCGGCCGCCACCGCCAGGCGGGTCTGCGCCACGGGCAGCATCAGCACGAGCCCGAGCACGATCATGAGGCCGGCCGCGCCCGTCCGGAACAGGCCGCTATCGAGGCCGAGACTGAAGCCGATGGTGGCCACGAACAGGCCGACCGACACGAAGGCGAGGGCCAGCCCCGAGGCCAGCGCGAGGGGGCCGAGCCGATGCGCGGAGGCGGCGGCCCCCAGCACCAGCGGCAGCAGCGGCAGGACGCAGGGCGAGAGCACCGAGAGCAGCCCGGCGAGGAAGGCGAGGCCGAGCCCGGTGGCCATCGGCTCGGCCTAGAGGGTCTTCTCGACGAGACTCTCGATCCATTCCGGCTGCGTCTCGCCCACCGAACGGCCTGTCTCGGTCTCGCCCTTGAAGGCGATCAGTGTGCTCTGCATGCGGGCGTCGAAGCGGCGCAGCACGTCCTTCTGCGTGTCGAAGTCGACGTCGAAGATCAGCAGGTTCTTGAAGCGTGCCTGCTCGCCCAGCTTGGCCAGGATCGGCTTCTGCGTCTTGCAGATCGGACACCAGGGCGCGCTCACCTCCACGAGGATCGGCTTGCCCGCCTTCTGGGCCGCCGCGAAGGCTTGCGCGTTGTAGGGCTGCGTCTCGGCGGCGCTTGCCGGCAGCGCGAGGATGGCGGGCGCGAGGGCGAGGCAGGCGAGGAGGACGCGTCGGTGGAGCCTGGCGGGATCGACCGCGCGGGCAGGGCCGGATTCGGCGGGTCTGGACATCCGCATGGCACTTCACTCCCGGAATCTTGGCGGCCGTCTCGCGCGTCGCGGCGGCCCGTTGGGTCGAGCCTACGCCACGGCGAGGGTAATGTCGCCGGGACCGGGGCGGGCGGCGCGGCGGCTGCGCGCAAGATCGCGCGATGAGCCTTGGGGCCGGAGGCTTCGCCGAGACACCGGCAGCCGCGAGGGACGATCGCCGGATCGGCCGGTTTCCTGCGGAATTCGCGCGGTCCCCTTGTCGCCGTCGCCGCGCGCCCTCACCAGAGCGAGAATTCGGTGGCGAAGTCGGTGGTCTTCAGGCGCGCGCAGGTCTCCGGCGCGACGCCGCAATCGGCCTTCGGCCTCAGCGTCAGGGTGCCGTCCGGTGCGGTCGCGAAGGTCAGGTGCAGCGGGGGCTCGTCCGCCTTGGTATAGGCGAGGCCGACCTCGAAGCGGACGAAGTCGAAGCGGTCGCGGTCGGCATACACGATGAGGTCGCGCGAGACGGTCTCGCCGGGGTTGAGCTCGGAGGGGTCGCCCCCCGCCTCGGTGGCGCCGGCGAACAGGCGGCTCTCGCGCAGGATCGCTTCGCCGGGACCCGCGAAGGCGTAGGCGCGGGCTGCGATGGTGCGATCTGCGGACGTCGTTCCACCCGCGGGCTTCGTGCCGGATTCCGCGTCGAACCGCACCCGCACGCCGGTGACGTTGTAGACGAGGCCGAGCACGCGCACGCCGGTCTGGCCGACATTCTTGCGCGTCACGGTGGAGCGGATCGCCACGTGCTGGCCACGCTCGCCCGCCCGCACCAGGCTCGTCGTCACCGAGACGGCGGGCGGCTCCAGGGCCGGCTTGATCCGGGCCTCGTAGATGAAGGTGTAGACCGCCCAGGCGCCGGCCGCGACGATCGCCAGGGTCTGCACCAGGGCATTGGCGCGCTCCAGCCGGCCGCCCCGGCGGGATCGCGCATCCTCGCTCTCGTCCTTCGGCATTCTCGATCCCGACCCTCACGTCGGGGCGGCAAGCCCGTTGGCAGGATCATGGTTCCGTCTTCGGATTCTTCGTGGCATCCGACCGGCCGTGGCGCGGAAGGACGGATCAGAGGCGGTCGCGGATCAGTCTGAGGAAAATGCGAAGGCCGCCCTGCTCGTAGAACACAACGTTCGCGGGGGTCGCGTTCCAGAGCCGCGTCAGTTCCGCATCGGAAAAGCGATCCGCGGTGATGTCGTCGAGGTATTTCCGGAGCTTCAACCGGGCTTCGCCCCTGAACGGAGACACGGCCGTCCGCAGGATTTCCTCCATCGTGTCTCCCATGTCGTCCAAGCCTTCGATGAAGGCGAGGGCCAAGCTTTCGAATGCCGCCGAGCTCTGCAATCTCGGCTTCGGATATCGTTCCTTCGATCGTTTCGGCCTGGGCTTGTCGATGCGTCGCAATCCGTCACCTCTCCGGTCCGGCCGTGAAAGGCATGACGCGCCGTTCAACGGATCATCGCGATCATGACGCTCGCGACGGGCCCCCTCTCCCTTCAGGCAAGGCGATCGCTCCACCTTCCGGGGGAGGAGACCCGCGCCATGACCCCGAGCGATTCGTCCAGATTCTCAATTGCACGCGCAGGTTGAGCCTGTCGATCCGCCGATGGGACTTCGCCGGACGGCGGAACGCGAAACGCCGGAGCCCCTCGCGGAGCCCCGGCGTTTCGGATCGTCTCGAAGGGACCGGGCCCGACACCCGGTCCGGTCGCTCTCAGAGCGAGTAGTACATCGTGAACTCGACGGGGTGCGGGGTCATCTCGTAGCGCATGACCTCCGTCATCTTCAGCTCGATGAACGAGTCGATCTGGTCGTCCGTGAAGACGTTGCCGGCCTTGAGGAAGGCGCGGTCGCGGTCGAGGTTCTGCAGGGCCTCACGGAGCGAGCCGCAGACGGTGGGGATCTTCTTCAACTCGCGCGGAGGCAGGTCGTAGAGATCCTTGTCCATGGCGGCGCCCGGATCGATCTTGTTGATGATGCCGTCGAGGCCGGCCATCAGCAGCGCCGAGAAGGCGAGGTAAGGGTTCGCCATCGGGTCGGGGAAGCGGACCTCGACGCGCTTGGCCTTCGGGTTCGTCGTCCACGGGATGCGGCAGGAGGCCGAGCGGTTGCGAGCCGAGTAGGCGAGCAGCACGGGGGCCTCGTAGCCCGGCACCAGACGCTTGTAGGAGTTGGTCGACGGGTTGGTGAAGGCGTTGAGCGCCTTGGCGTGCTTGATGATGCCGCCAATGTACCAGAGGCACTCCTGGGAAAGGTCGGCGTACTTGTCGCCCGCGAAGAGCGGCTTGCCGTCCTTCCAAATCGACTGGTGCACGTGCATGCCCGAGCCGTTGTCGCCGTAGACAGGCTTCGGCATGAACGTCGCGGTCTTGCCGTAGCTCTGGGCGACCTGGTGGATGCAGTACTTGTAGATCTGCATGTGGTCGGCAAGCAGCGTCAGGGTGTCGAACTTCATGCCGAGCTCGTGCTGGGCCGAGGCCACCTCGTGGTGGTGCTTCTCGACCTTCACGCCCATGGACTGCATGGCGGCCAGCATCTCGCCGCGCATGTCCTGCGCCGAATCCTGCGGCGGCACCGGGAAGTAGCCGCCCTTGGTAGCGACGCGGTGGCCGAGGTTGCCGCCCTCGTAGTCCGTGAAGCCGTTGGTCGGCAGCTCGGTCGAGTCGAGCTGGAAGCCGGTGTGGTAGGGGTCGGAGCCGAACTTCACGTCGTCGAACACGAAGAACTCGGCCTCGGGGCCGACATAGATGGTGTCGCCGATGCCGGTGGACTTCAGGAAGGCCTCGGCCAGCTTGGCGGTGCCGCGCGGATCGCGGCTGTAGGGCGCGCCCGTGGAGGGCTCGAGCACGTCGCAGACGATCGACATGGTCGAGGCCGAGAAGAACGGGTCCATGCAGGCGGTGGCCGGGTCCGGCATCAGCAGCATGTCGGATTCGTTGATGGCCTTCCAGCCGGCGATCGACGAGCCGTCGAACATCGTGCCTTCGGAGAACATCTCGTCGTCGATCAGGGAGACGTCGAACGTGACGTGCTGCCACTTACCACGCGGATCGGTGAACCGAAGGTCGACGTACTTGACGTCGTTGTCCTTGATTTCCTTCAGGACGTCGGCTGCAGTCTTGGCCATCCTTGGGGGTCTCCTTCATGTCTCGGCCCGTTGCGGCCGTGGTTTTGCCGCAGCGTGCACCGGCGCACCGCAGAGCGGAAGGGTCTTGGGCGTCGAGCGTTTAGCGCAGGTAGCGCGTGCGGGCCAGCGCAATTTCACGGCGCCCGGCACGGAGCGGCTGCGAGAACAGACGCAAAAACAGAAACTTAGATCTGTCTTTTGCGGGGCATCCCGGAACCGGACGCGTAACGAACGCGAAGGTTCGTGACGGATTTCGTCAGGGCATCGGAGTTTTGCCCATCGGTTCGCAGTCCGCTGCCTGCCCGACCCCATCGGATCGCCGATCCGACCGACCCCGTGGGCGGTGTCGCCATCGGCGGGCCGCCGGGGATGGTGGTCGGGGTGCCGTTGGTCCGGGGCAGCTTCGGTCCGACGCCGCAGCCCCGGAGGACGGCTTGTCGGATGCGGTTGAAATCCTGCCGGTCCCGCTGATCGGCGACCAGCCGCAGCCAGCGGGCGGGTTACGCGGTGGGACCGCGGCCCACCGCCTCAGATCGCGTCGGTTCCGGTCTCGCCGGTGCGGATGCGGATTGCTTCCTCGATGGTGGAGACGAAGATCTTGCCGTCGCCGATGCGCCCGGTCTGGGCCGATTTGCGGATCGCCTCTACGGCGCCCTCCACCAACGCGTCCGACAGGACGATCTCGAGCTTCACCTTGGGCAGGAAGTCGACGACGTACTCGGCACCCCGATAGAGCTCGGTGTGGCCCTTCTGGCGCCCGAAGCCCTTCGCCTCGATCACGGTGATGCCCTGGAGGCCGACCTCCTGGAGGGCTTCCTTCACCTCGTCCAGTTTGAAAGGCTTGATGATCGCTTCGATCTTCTTCATGCCGGGCGGGCCTGACCTCGATGCTGCTTGACCCATCGTTGGTATCATCGCCGTCCGGCCTTCGCCACGCCGTTTTGGTCTGAGATGGCGGAAAACTGCACAACGAACGTGCACAGGCCGCAAATCGTTTGGGCGAATGCCGAGTCCGAGGCGGATTCGTGGGTCCCGGACAGGCAGTGCAGAAGGAATGACCGATGACGACGCTGCGCCTGCTTGACGTCGAGGCGATGCGCCGGGTCGACGCGGCCGCCATCGCGGGTGGAACGCCCGGCAGCGTCCTGATGGAGCGGGCCGGCGCTGCGGTCGCGGAGCGGGCGCGGCTTCTCATTGGCGCGGGCGGCCGCATCCTCGTCCTGTGCGGCCCCGGCAACAACGGCGGCGACGGCTTCGTGGCCGCGCGCCTTCTCGCCGAAGCCGGCTTCGCGGTGGACCTCGTCGCCCTCGGGCCGATCGCGGCTCTCACCGGCGATGCGGCCCTTGCGGCGTCCGGCTGGACCGGTCCGGTCGGCACCCTTGCGGACCTCGGCGAACTCGGGGACTACGCCCTCGCGATCGACGCGCTCTTCGGGGCCGGGCTTTCCCGGGACCTCGCGCCGGATGTTGCATCCCTGGCCGCGCGTCTCGCCGCATGTGGCACCACCGTTCTGGCCGTGGATGTGCCGAGCGGCGTCGACGGCGATACCGGGGCCGTGCGCGGCGCGGCGTTCCGCGCGACCGAGACCGTCACCTTCGTGGCCCTCAAACCGGGGCACCTGCTCCAGCCCGGGCGCGCCCTGTGCGGGGCCCTCCACCTGGCGGATATCGGGACCGGCGATGCCGCCCTCGCGGCCGGGCTCGCCGATGCAAGCCTCCTCTGGCGCAACGATCCGGCCCTGTGGAGCGACCGGTTTCCGCGCCTGGACGCGGCGAGCCACAAGTACACGCGCGGGCACGCGCTCGTGCTCTCCGGGCCGGCCACGAAGACCGGTGCCGCTCGGATGGCGGCGCGGGCCGCCCTGCGCGTCGGCGCCGGTCTCGTCACCCTGGTCTCGCCGACCGGCGCCCTCGCCGAGAACGCCGCCCACTGCACCGCAATCATGCTGCGTGCCTGCGACAGCGCCGACGATCTCGACGACCTCCTGGTCGACGAGCGCCTGAACGTTCTGCTGGCCGGCCCCGGCCTCGGCGTCGGCTCGGGCACCCGCGATCTCTTGGCGGTGGCAGCGGCGGCGGGGCGCGCCCTCGTCCTCGACGCGGATGCACTGACGAGCTTCAAGGGACAGGCACGCCTCCTCGCGGCACACCTGTCGGACGGCGACGCCCGGGCCGTTCTCACTCCGCACGAGGGCGAGTTCGCCCGCCTGTTCGAAGGGACGGACGCGGTCGATCCGGAAGCCGGCAAGCTGGAGCGGGCGCGGCGCGCGGCCGCCCTCGCCGGGGCCGTCGTCGTTCTCAAGGGCGCCGATACGGTGATCGTTGCCCCCGACGGTCGCGCCGCGATCAACGATCACGGCACGCCCTATCTCGGTACGGCCGGGTCTGGCGACGTGCTGGCCGGGCTCATCGCGGGGCTGCTCGCCCAGGGCATGGAGCCGTTCGAGGCCGGCTGCGCCGCCGTCTGGCTGCACGGCGACGCGGGCCTGCGCTACGGGCCGGGCCTCATCGCCGAGGACCTGCCGGAACTGATGCCGCAGGTGCTGCGGGCGCTCGTCGGGGCCTGACCGCCTGTATGCGTCAGGTCACCTCGAACAGCGTCCAGAGCCCGGTGTCGAAGCGCTCCAGAACCGTTGAACTGATGAGCCAGCGGCCCGGATTGTCCGCCTTGAAGGCGATGCGGGCCGTGCGGCCCTCCAGGAGCTGGAAGGTGTCGAGCCAGTAGGGCTCCCAGCCGTCGTCGAGGGGATGGAGCAGCCGGAAGGCGTGCCCGTGCAGGTGGAGCGACTGCGGAAAGGCAGTGGCGTTCTTGATCGCCAGAACCACCACCTGGCCCCGCTTCACGGAGAACAGGGGGGGCAGGCCGGTGCTGCCGCTGGCGCCGTTCACCGCCCAGATCCGATTCGAATCGCCGGTATAGACAGGTTCCGCCGTCGGCTTGTCCTTGTCGACGCGGGCACCGCCCGTGATCGTGATATCGCGCCGGACCGCGTTCTGCAGTTTCACCTCGGCGGGCAGGAGGGCGTTCTCGCCGATCTTGGTGATCGCCGGCCGCGCTGGGGCGACGGGCTGGCCCGCCACCGCCAGGGTCGCGAGTACGAGGCCGTTGCCGACCAGAGCCGTGACGCTACCGCTGGCGCCAGCCTCCGTCGGCAGATCGAGCATCAGGTCGTAGCGGGTCCCGGGCGGGAAGGGCAGGGTGGCCCGCAGGGGCTCGAAGGTATCGGTGGGCTGGCCGTCCACCGCCAGCACGTAGACCTTCACGCCGTCGAAGCGGATGCGCGTGCCGCGCGCGTTGCAGACGTTGCCGAGGCGCAGGCGCACCCGGCTGCCCGGCCGCCCCGTGATCGTCGCCGGAACCGGCGCCCCGTTCAGGGTCACCAAGCTGCCGAGGCGGCCTGAAGTCGCCGCGAACGTCGTCTGGCCGAAGGGAAGCAGGCTGGCATCCTCCTCGATTCGCCAGTCCTGCATCAGCAGCGTCAGATCCTGGTCGGCCGCCGGGGGCGAAGTCTCCTCGACAACCAGTGCCCCGGCGAGGCCGCGCCCCGACGGCTCGCTCGAGCCACCGACGACGAGAGGGCGAATCAGGAAGGTGCCGGCATCGGGCGGCACGAATGCGTAGGCGAAATCGGCTCCGGGGGCGATCGGCGCCTGAGTGATGCCGCCGACGCCGTCCATCGGATTCTGATTGCGCACCCCATGCCAGTGCAGGCTGAGAGGCTTGTCCGTGCGATTTTCGACCTTGAGCCGGACGGTCTCCCCGAGTTTGATCCGCACCACGGGCGGCGGCGACGTCCCGTCGAAGGTCCAGACCGGCGTCGCGGCCGCGGGCTCGGGCTTCAGGCGTGTGCTGCCCGGCGCGGCCCTCAGGATCCGCTCGGGGCCGGCGGCGGGCGCTTTCTCGCCCGGCGTAGCGGAGCCCTGAGGCTTTCCGGCCTGTGCCATCGTCCCGCGCGGCGCCAATGCCAGGGCTGCGGCTCCGCCGAGCAGGACGCGGCGCGGAACCGAGATGGAGGCGTGCGGCGCGGGCAATCGAGGCTTCGGCATGGAATCTCGCAGATTGGGAGGGGGCTCGGCGCGGGCGCATCCGCGCAGCGCTTGTAGAATGTGGCTCCTCCGGATTCCATCCGCGAGACCGGTCGAGAAAGGCGACGGCGTCGACCCGGGGCGGGCCTGACTTTTTTTGATGCGGCCCGTGGCGCGCGTGCTATAGGACCGCGCTCTGGCGGCGGAATGCGCGCTGGGCGTTGGCGCTTGCGGGCGTGGCGGAACTGGTAGACGCGCTGGATTTAGGTTCCAGTGTCGCAAGACGTGGGGGTTCGAGCCCCTCCGCCCGCACCAGTCCTTCGCCGTCGGGAACGGATTGGCTCACAGCGATGGCCGCCCGGCCCGCCGTAGGGAGTCGGCCCCTCGGCGGTGCGATGTCCTGTCGCCGACCTCGTTCCGGTCCGTATCGGCGGACCACGAGGGACCGAACGACACCACGCGATCACACGGACGACAGCGGAAAGACGACCATGCAGGTGACCGAGACACTCTCCCAGGGACTGAAGCGCGAGTTTCAGGTCCTGCTCGCCGCGAACGAGCTCGAGGAGCGCCTGACGAGCGAGCTGTCGACCCTGAAGGACAAGGCCCAGATCAAGGGCTTCCGTCCCGGCAAGGTGCCGGTCGCGCATCTGCGCAAGCTCTACGGCCGCTCCGTGATGGCCGACGTGCTGCAGAATGCCGTCAACGAGGCGAACCAGAAGATCGTCTCCGAGAACAACCTTAAGCTCGCCCTCGAGCCCAAGATCGAGTTCCCCGGCGAGAAATCGATCGTCGAGCGCGCCCTCGACGCCAAGGACGACGTCTCCTTCAACGTCGCCCTCGAGGTGCTGCCGACCTTCGAGCTCGTCGACCTGTCCGACGTCAGCCTGACCAAGCAGGTGGCCAAGCCCTCCGACGAGGAGGTCGACGAGGCCATCACCCGCATGGCGTCTTCCAACCGCGCCTTCGCGCCCCGCGAGGAGGGTGCCGCCGCCGAGACCGGCGACCGCGTCACCATCGACTTCGTCGGCCGCATCGACGGTACCGAGTTCGAGGGCGGCACGGGCGAGGGCATCGACCTGGAGCTCGGCTCCGGCTCGTTCATCCCCGGCTTCGAGGACCAGCTCGTCGGCGCCAAGGTCGGTGACAAGCGCGTCGTCAAGTCGACCTTCCCGGAGGCCTACGGCGCCGCCCACCTCGCCGGCAAGGACGCCGAGTTCGACGTGACCGTCACGGCGATCCAGGCGCCGGGCGAGACCAAGATCGACGACGAGCTCGCCAAGACCTTCGGCATGGAATCCCTGGAGAAACTCAAGGAGGCGGTCTCGACCGCCATCGGCAGCGACTTCGAGGCGCAGTCCCGCCGCAAGCTCAAGAAGGACCTGCTCGACGCCCTCGACACCAAGTACGCCTTCGAGCTGCCCCCGAGCCTGGTCCACCAGGAGTTCGCCGCGGTCTGGGCCCAGGTCGAGCAGGACCTGAAGACCCGCGAGAAGACCTTCGAGGACGAGGGCACCACCGAGGAGAAGGCGACCGCCGAGTACCGCAAAATCGCCGAGCGTCGCGTCCGACTCGGCTTGGTGCTTGCACAGGTCGGTGAGACGGCCGATATCAAGGTCTCGGACGACGAGGTGAACCAGGCGCTGATCGCCCGGGTGCGTCAGTATCCCGGCCAGGAGCAGCAGGTCTGGGACTTCTACCGCAAGAACGCCCAGGCGCTCGCCGAGCTTCGTGCGCCGATCTTCGAGGAGAAGGTCGTCGACCACGTGCTCGCGCAGGTCAAGCTCACCGAAGAGCCGGTCTCGAAGGAGGCGCTGTTCGCCGACGAGGACGATGCCGAGGGCAAGTCCGAGACGACGGGCGAGACCAACGAGTCGGCCTCGACCGGCACCGACGAGGGCCTTCCCGCCGTTGCCAAGGCCGATTGAGTCCCGCTGCTCCCACGAGGGCGGCGGGCCGAGAGTAAGGCGATGTTCACCATCGCCGTAGTTCGCTGAAACGTCCGGTGCGCGCCCGATTCGCGGCGCGGCCGGACCCCTTGTAGCTGGGGCACGTGATGATGAGAGATCCGGTCGACTATTATAACAGCGCGCTCGTGCCCATGGTGGTCGAGCAGTCGAGCCGCGGTGAGCGTGCCTTCGACATCTACTCGCGCCTGCTGCGCGAGCGCATCATCTTCCTCACGGGACCGGTCGAAGATTACGGCGCGTCGCTGATCGTCGCGCAGCTGCTGTTCCTCGAGGCCGAGAACCCCAAGAAGGAAATCTCCTTCTACATCAACTCGCCGGGCGGCGTCGTGACCTCAGGCCTGTCGATCTACGACACCATGCAGTTCATCCGCTGCCCCGTGACCACGCTCTGCGTCGGCCAGGCCGCGTCGATGGGCTCGCTACTCCTGACTGCCGGCGAGCCGGGCCACCGCTTTGCCCTGCCGAATGCCCGGATCATGGTGCACCAGCCCTCCGGCGGATTCCAGGGTCAGGCCACCGACATCCTGATCCACGCCCGCGAGATCGAGGCCCTGAAGAAGCGCCTCAACGAGATCTACGTGAAGCACACCGGCCGCGACTACGACACCATCGTCCAGGCGCTGGAGCGCGACAACTTCATGACGGCTGACGCCGCCAAGGAGTTCGGGCTCATCGACGAAGTGATCCAGAAGCGGCCTGAGCCCGTCGCGGCCTGATCGATCGCGCGCTGGGCCGCAAGACCCGGCGCGTCGTTTCGAGGCGGGACCCATTTTGGGTCCCTGCCTTGATCCCGTCGCGGTCGCGTGCTTGCATCGACAGTCTGATCGAGGCCGGCAGAAGCGCGCAGGTGACTGTTTCTTTAGGCGGACGCCATTAAATTCGAAGGATGCGTGTGCGCCCCGGACCGGCGCCATGCCCGCGAACGGAGACCGATATGAGCAAGACTGGCGGCAACGACTCGAAGAGCACGCTGTACTGCTCGTTTTGCGGCAAGAGCCAGCACGAGGTCCGCAAGCTGATCGCGGGCCCGACGGTGTTCATCTGCGACGAGTGTGTCGAACTGTGCATGGACATCATCCGCGAGGAATCGAAGTCCTCCCTGGTGAAGTCGCGTGATGGGGTGCCGACCCCGAAGGAGATCCGCCGCGTCCTCGATGACTACGTCATCGGCCAGGACTTCGCGAAGAAGGTCCTCTCGGTCGCGGTCCACAACCACTACAAGCGTCTCGCCCACGCCTCGAAGCACAACGACGTCGAGCTGGCGAAGTCGAACATCATGCTGATCGGCCCGACTGGCTCCGGCAAGACGCTGCTAGCCCAGACCCTGGCCCGCATCCTCGACGTGCCGTTCACCATGGCGGACGCCACGACCCTGACCGAGGCCGGCTATGTCGGCGAGGATGTCGAGAACATTATTCTCAAGCTCCTCCAGGCCTCCGACTACAACGTCGAGCGGGCGCAGCGCGGCATCGTCTACATCGACGAGATCGATAAGATTTCCCGCAAATCCGACAACCCGTCGATCACCCGCGACGTCTCGGGCGAGGGCGTGCAGCAGGCGCTGCTGAAGATCATGGAGGGCACCGTCGCCTCCGTGCCTCCGCAGGGCGGCCGCAAGCACCCGCAGCAGGAATTCCTGCAGGTCGACACCACCAACATCCTGTTCATCTGCGGTGGTGCCTTTGCGGGGCTCGAGCGGATCATCTCGGCGCGCGGCAAGGGCACCTCGATCGGATTCGGCGCGACCGTACAGGCCCCGGACGACCGCCGCACCGGCGAAATCTTCCGCAACGTCGAGCCGGAGGACTTGTTGAAGTTCGGCCTCATCCCCGAGTTCGTTGGCCGCCTGCCCGTGCTGGCGACCCTTGAGGACCTCGACGAGACCGCGCTCAAGCGTATCCTGCAGGAGCCCAAGAACGCTCTCGTGAAGCAGTACCAGCGTCTGTTCGAGATGGAGAACGTCGACCTGACATTCCAGGACGAAGCGCTTTCCATGGTCGCCCGAAAGGCGATCGAGCGGAAGACCGGCGCGCGTGGTCTGCGGTCGATCCTGGAGACGATCCTCCTGGAGACGATGTACGATCTGCCCGGCCTCGACTCCGTCGAGCAGGTGGTGATCGGTCCTGAGGTCGTCGATGGCAAGTCCCGGCCGCTCTACATCCACGGCGACCGAAACAAGGAAGCCCCGGCCAGCGTCAGCGCCTGAGGCCTGATCCGGGTCTCGTCAGGTCTGGGTGGTGCCTCGGGGCGGATGCTTGAAAACATCCGCCCCGATTTCCATCTCAGGCCTCAGCGCGATAGCCGTATGCTCACCTCCTGAGGTGCGGTGTCCCGCCACCAGCCGCATCGTGCAAGACCGTTCCCAAGACACTTCCGACCCCCTCGCGGCCCGGTCGGCCCCTGGCAGGATGCTTGCTCCGCAGGAGGAGCAACTGCCCGGCGTCCATCATGAGGAAGTCCGATATGACTCAATCGAAATCGCGCCAGCCCGTCGTTCCGGGCTCGACGGGCTCCTACGCCGTCCTTCCCCTGCGCGACATCGTCGTATTCCCGCACATCATCGTGCCGCTCTTCGTCGGCCGCGAGAAATCCATCCGTGCCCTGGAAGAGGCGGTCCGCACCGATCGGCACATCTTGCTGGCGACGCAGATCAACGCCAGCGAGGACGATCCCTCGACGGATGCGATCTACAAGATCGGCACCCTGGCCAGCGTGCTGCAGCTGCTGAAGCTGCCCGACGGCACCGTGAAGGTGCTGGTCGAGGGCGCCGGCCGCGCCAAGATCTCGCGCTTCACCAAATCCGACACCTACTACGAGGCCGAGGCCGAGACCCTTACGGACGAGCTCGGTGACAGCGTCGAGGCAGAAGCCCTCGCGCGCTCGGTCATCGCCGAGTTCGAAAACTACGTGAAGCTCAACAAGAAGATCTCCCCGGAGGTCGTCTCCGCAGTGACCCAGATCGACGAGCCCTCGAAGCTCGCCGACACCGTCGGCTCGCACCTCGCGGTCAAGATCGCCGACAAGCAGGCGATCCTGGAGATCCCCACGGTGGCGCAGCGCCTCGAGCGCGTGCTGTCGCTGATGGAGAGCGAGATCTCCGTGCTCCAGGTGGAGAAGCGCATCCGGACCCGCGTCAAGCGGCAGATGGAGAAGACCCAGCGCGAATACTACCTTAACGAGCAGATGAAGGCGATCCAGAAGGAGCTGGGCGATTCCGAGGACGGCAAGGACGAGCTGGCCGAACTCGAAGATAAGATCGAGAAGACCAAGTTCACCAAGGAAGCTCGCGACAAGGCGGTGGCGGAGCTCAAGAAGTTGCGTCAGATGTCGCCGATGTCGGCGGAAGCCACTGTCGTACGCAATTATCTCGACTGGATGCTCGGCATCCCGTGGGGCAAGCGCTCAAAGATCAAGAAGGATCTTCTCGGCGCACAGGTCATGCTCGATGAGGACCATTTCGGCCTCGACAAGGTGAAGGAACGAATCGTCGAGTACCTTGCCGTGCAGCAGCGCGCGAACAAGCTCACGGGTCCGATCCTGTGCCTCGTCGGTCCCCCCGGCGTCGGTAAGACTTCGCTGGGCAAGTCAATCGCCAAGGCCACGGGCCGCGAGTTTGTGCGCATGTCGCTGGGCGGTGTGCGCGACGAGGCCGAGATCCGCGGTCACCGGCGGACCTATATCGGCTCGATGCCCGGCAAGATCGTCCAGTCAATGCGCAAGGCGAAGACCTCGAACCCGCTCATCCTGCTCGATGAGATCGACAAGATGGGCATGGACTTCCGGGGCGACCCGTC
>NZ_JAIEOF010000340.1 GCF_019750675.1 Methylobacterium sp. | reverse complement strand
GGCGCGCGCGGCGCTGGGCCACCGCGCCCCGGGTCGCCTCCAGGCGGTCGGCGGCCCGGTCGCGCTCGCGCAGCACCGCGTCGAGATTGCGCCGGAAACGCGTCACCGCCTCGGCCGAGGGCGGGCGCCCGGCGGTGTAGGCGGCGAGATCCGGGATCGGGGGGCTCAGGCGGGCCGCCTGCATGCGGATCGAACCGGCCTCGCGGGTGAGGGCGGCGTCGAGGTCGTCGCGCCGGTCGATGTCGCGGCGCAAGGCCGCGAAGGCCTTGAGGTCGGCCCGCAGGGGGGCCGGGTCGGAAAGGCCCGCCGCCGCATCCGTGGCGGCGGCGAGGCGGTCGCGTTCGCCCCGGCGGGCGGCGAGGTCCTGTTCCAGGCGGGTCAGGGCGGCGGAATCCTCCCGGCCCGTCCGGATCAGGCCCTCGATGCGGGCGCGGGCGGCGTCGGAGGGCTGGCGCGCGCGCAACGCCTCGGCATCGGGCAGGCCGATCCGGGCGGCGAGCTGGGCGAGGTCCCGCGCGAAGGCGTCGGCCTCGCCCTGGATGCGGGGCAGGTCGATGCCGCCCTTGTCGAAGCGGTCGGTGCCGCGGAACGCCTCCAGGATCTCGTCGGCGCGGGCGAGCACGCCCTCGTCCACCGGCACCGCCTCCAGGGCGAGGGAGGCCTCCGCGAGGGCCGCCTGCGTGCGGGTCGCGGCCTCGCCCGTCGCGCGCAGGGCGGCGAGCGCCTGGCCGAGCCGGTCGATCCAGGCCTCCGGCACGGCGACCGGGTCGCCCTCGGTCGCCCCCGGCACGGCCACGGCGTCGATGGCCTGGAGGAGCGGGCCGACCCGGCGCAGGCGGATGAGGCGGGCGCGCTCGGCGGCGAGGCGCCCGCGCTCCGCCTTGAGGGCGGCGAGCGCCGCCCCGGCCGCCTCGATCTCGCCGTTGAGGTCGCGCCAGTCGCCGGCCCGCAGCTCCCCCGTCCGGATCGCCTTGCGGGCCTCGTCGTAGCGGGCCAGCGCCTGGTAGAAGGTCCGGCTCTGGGCGGCGCGCGGCATGAAAATGCGCTCGGCCTCCCCCTCCAGCTCGGCCTGGAGGCCGCTGTAGCCGCGCAAGCCCGAGGCCGCCGCGAACAGGCTGGCGCCGACCTCCCCCTCGGCGTCCATCATTTCGACGGCGCCTGCCCGCAGGGCGCGGGCATCGAGGCCGAAGGCGCGGCAGAACACCTCGCGGCTGAGCCCGCCGAGGAAGGGGGCCAGCGCATCCTCCGGCAGGGCCGCGTCGGCGGCGTCCACCAGGGTGTTCTTCGTGCCCTTGCGGCGGCGGAAGCCGAGGTGGCGCCCGTCGGCGGCGCGGATCTCGGCGCCGATGCGCATCTGCGGCATGTCGTGCAGGAAGTCGTAGCGGGTGCGCGTCTCGATGCCGAACAGGAGGTCGGTGACGGCGCTGAGCGCCGAGCTCTTGCCGGCCTCGTTGGCCCCCAGCACCACGTGTAGGCGCGCATCCGGCCGGAACGTGACCGTGCGGCCCGTGAAGGGGCCGTAGCGTTCGAGGTCGAGTCTGAGGAGACGCATCGGGACCTTGGCGGGGAATCGTGTCGGGCGGTCAGCAGCGGCGGCCAGAGAGGCGCCCGAGGATCACCGCTTCGGCCTCCGCGCAGAGCGCGTCGAGGTCGGCGGCGAGATCGTCCTCGGCGGCCAGCCCCGCCGGCATCTTGGCGGCGATCTCGGCGAGCGCCGCCCGGGCGCGGGCGCGGAACTCCGGCTCGTGGTCGACCGCCGCCAGCAGGGTCGCGGGGTCGATGGCCGCGAAGGCCTCGGGGTGGGCCTCGGTGTCCGGCCGGCGGGGGCGCTCGGTCTCGATGCGCAGGCGCTCCAGCCAGATGTCCTCGTGGATGCGGTGGGCGGCGGCCTGGATCTCGGCGGTGAGGCCCTCGCGGTCGGCGGCGAGGCGGTCGTGGGCGGGGGTCTGCCCGGACAGGCGCACCCGCACGGCCAGGAGCCGCGCGGCCGCCGCCTCGGCGAGGGGCCGCAGGGCCGCCTCGATCGCTGCGACCGCCTCGCGCTCGCCGACGATCCCCGAGAGGTCGACGTCGAGGGCGTGGAAGCGGGCCTGGTCGACGATGAGGCGCTCGACACCGCTCACCCGGCCATCCGCGACCGAGACCAGGACGGCGCCTTTGGGCCCGCATTCGCGGATGCTGCGCCCCTGGAGGTTGCCCGGGAACACGATCCAGGGGTCGCGGGAAAGCTCGGCGTAGTCGTGCACGTGGCCGAGCGCCCAGTAGGCGTAGCCCCGCCCCGCCAGGTCCGCCACCGAGCAGGGCGCGTAGGTGGCGTGGGCCGCGTGGCCGGTGCAGGAGGTGTGCAGCACGCCGATGTTGAACCAGCCCGGGACGGCGGCCGGGTAGGTGAGGGCGTAGTTCTCCTCCACCGCCCGGTTGGGGAAGCTGCGCCCGTGCAGCGCCACCTTGAGGGCCTCCAGGCGGTGGGTCTCGGCCCGGGTGGCGGAGAAGCCGCGCACGGAGGCCGGCAGGGTGATCGAGCGGGTGATGACGCTCTCGGCGTCGTGGTTGCCCCGCACCAGGATGACGGGGATGCCGGCCCGGTCGAGGCGGGCGACCTGGCGGGCGAAGAACAGCCCGATGGTGTTGTCGGACCAGTCGCCGTCATAGACGTCGCCGGCCACGACCAGGAAGGCGACGCCCCGCTCGATGGCTTGTCCGACGAGGTCCTCGAAGGCGCGGCGCCCGGCCGAGGCGAAGCGCCGGGCGATCTCCGGGTCCTTGAGGGCGAGGCCGGCGAGGGGGCTGCCGAGATGCAGGTCGGCGGCGTGGATGAAGCTGAACGCGGACATGGAACGCGGACGGGGTCCCTGGGTTCGCGCGCCCCACGCGGTCGAGGTCCGGGGCGGGGCCGCAACCTCGCGGGTTTGGCGGCCGATTGCAACGCGCGGCCGTGAGGGCCGCGCGGATGCCCGCCTTTGTAGGCCGTGAACGCTTAACGCCGCCCGGCCCGAAGGGCCGTCCCCTTCATACGAACGCGACGTCGAGGTGTCCGTCCCGCCGCAGGGCGATGCGGCAGCGGCGGGAGAAGCGGTCGTCGCGGATCGAGAGGCGGAAGGTCTCGGGCACGTCCCGGGCGTCGACCACGTTCAGGGCGGCCCCCGCCTCGGACAGGCTGCGCACGGTGCAGTCGAGCCCCGCGCGGCCGTCGTCGAAGGAGAGCAGCCCCGCCTTCAGCACCCGCCGGGCGCCGGCCCCGGAGGACAAGCGCGGCGCGCCGGCGCAGCGGTTCCGGCCCGCGGCCTTGGCGGCGTAGAGCGCGGCGTCGGCGCTCGCCAGGAGGCCGTCCACGTCGGGGCCGTCCGCGCCCGCATCGAGGGCCGCCACGCCGAGGCTCGCGGTCAGCCGCAGGGTTCCGTCCGGGATCGGCACGTGCAGGTTCGCGATCGCGGCCCGCAGGGTTTCGGCCACCGCCAGGGCGGCGGCGGCGCCGGTCTGGGGCAGCAGAACCGCGAATTCCTCGCCGCCAAGCCGGCCGAACGCGTCGGAGCCGCGCAGCCGCGACCGGCAGGCCGCCGCCACCTCGGCCAGGACCCGGTCGCCGACCGGATGGCCGTACCCGTCGTTGACCGCCTTGAAGTGGTCGAGGTCCAGCATGAGGCAGGCGAGCGGGTGCCCGTGTCGCAGGGCCAGGGCCAGGGCGCCCGCGCAGGCCTCGCGGAAGGCCTGGCGCGACAGGGCGCCGGTGAGCCCGTCCGTCGTGGCCACGCGCCGCAATTCGAGTTCGCGCATCACCACGTGCGAGAGGTCGACCAGGGTCTCGACCTCGTCCGGCCGGAAGCCGCGCGGCCGGGTGTCCAGGGCGCACAGGGTGCCGATGGCGACGCCCTGCGGGGTCCGCAGGGGCGCGCCGGCATAGAACCGGATCAGCGGCGGCCCGAGCACGAAGGGGTTGGCGGAAAAGCGCGGGTCGGCGGCGGTGTCGGGCACCACGAGGCAGCGCGGCTCGCGCAGGGCGAGGTTGCACAGGGCCGGCCCCCGCGCGGTCTCGCAGGCCTCCACGCCCGAGCGGGCCTTGAACCACTGGCGATGGGCGTCGATCAGCGAGATGGTCGACATCGGCACGTCGAAGATCCGGCGGATCAACCGGGTGATGCGGTCGAAGGCCTCCTCCTGCGGCGTGTCGAGGATGTCGTAGCGGTCGAGGGCGGCCAGCCGCGCCTGTTCCTCATTCTGCATCGCGTCGTCTCATGGACCCCGGCGTCGGGCATTCCGAGAGGACCTACCCAAAGATCATTACCGAATTGCCTCGTATTATCCGCCGTTTTTCATGCAATCTGAAACTGATCGGCGCAATACGCTGCAATCCCGTCACGGCGGGAACACAATTCATCGTCCACCGGATCAGTTGCTTTGGGTCGGCCGGTCCAGGACGCGGCGGCCCATCAGGCTGGCGGCGAGGTCGACCATGAGGTGGGCCGTGCGTCCGCGCTCGTCGAGGAAGGGGTTGAGCTCGACGAGGTCGAGGCTGCCGACGAGGCCGGAATCGTGCAGCATCTCCATGATCAGGTGGGCCTCCCGGAAGGTGGCGCCCCCCGGCACCGTGGTGCCGACGCCGGGCGCGATGCCGGGATCGAGGAAATCCACGTCGAGGCTGACATGCAGGCGCCCGCCCGCCGCCGCGACCCGGCCGAGGAAGGCCCTGAGCGGCGCGACCACGCCGGCCTCGTCGATGGTGCGCATGTCGTGGACCAGCACCCCGGCCGCGCGCACCGCCGCCCTCTCGGCCGGGTCGAGGCTGCGGGTGCCCATGAGGCAGACATGGGCCGGGTCGACGGGGGCGGGCGGGGCCGGCAGGTAGCCGGAGAAGCCCGGCATCCCGGTGGCGTAGGCCAGGGGCACCCCGTGCAGGTTGCCGCTCGTGGTGGTGGCGAGGGTGTGGAAATCGGCGTGCGCGTCGAGCCAGAGCACGTAGAGCGGGCGCCCCTCGGCCGCCGCCCGGCGCCCGAGGCCCGAGAGGGTGCCGGCCGAGAGGCTGTGGTCGCCCCCGAGGAAGATCGGCAGGCCCTCGCCGCTCGCCGCGAAGGCCGCCGCGGCGAGGATTTCCGTCCAGGCCGCGAAGGCGCCCAGATGCCGCAAGGCCCCGTTGGGGTGGGCGCGCGCCGGGGCCGCGCCGGGCGGCAGCGGCGGCGGCGCGAGATCGCCCGCATCGACGATGTCGTGCCCGAGCCCCGACAGGGTCTCGGCGAGGCCCGCGGCCCGGTAGGCGCTCGGCCCCATGTCGCAGCCCAGGCGCCCGGCCCCCTCCTGCACGCGGGCCCCGATGAGGATGCAGCGCGGATTTGCCGTCGGGGGATTGGTCCCCGGCGGATTGGTCCCCAGCGGATTCGTCATGGTCCGTCTCCCTCGCGTCCGCTGCGGAACCGGCGGTGCGGCGGCCTCTCGCCCGGCCATGCCCTGCCAGGAGCATGCCCTGCCAGGACCGTGCGTGCCAGGACCGTGCCGCCCGGCGATGGGCAGGGTGGGCCGGGGTGACGACGCCTTCAAGACGCCGGTCCGCTCGGGGACGAACCGATGCCCGGAGGAGGCCGATCCGATGTCGGCGCCTCGCGCGGAGATCGGCCCGCGGGGTTCGTCGGGCAGGGGACAGGCCTCGCGCTTCGTTTCCTCCGCGCATCGCCTCGACGACACGTCGTCGTCGGATCGATGAACGGATCGGCGGTGGCGGCAGGAGCCCGTAATCGCGAGGACCGATCGAACAGCGTACGGTTTTGGTCTGGGGGCTGCCGCTCCACTTGGAGGCGAACCATTCTCACGGGGCCAACGTCTCGCCCGGGTGCGCCCTTCGGCGGCGCGGCCCGCGCCGGGATGCCTTCAGCGGCAAGCCTTTGTTAACCATTCCGGTCCCAGCCTCCGGGGGTCCCGCCGGAGCGGGTGCGACACCCGGTCCGGTCCGGTTCCGTCCTTAATCCCGCCGGGTTCTCGGAGCCCAATGGTCCTCGGCCGCCGGGTCCGCCGCGAGGCGGCGCCGACCGGTTCCTGGTACAAGGAGTCTACCCATGATCAAAACGCTGCTGGCGCTCCTCACCGTCGCCGCCGTCCTGACGATCCGGGCCTTCCTCAAGCTCCTCTGGCTGCCGTTCCAGAGCTTCGGCGGGCTGTTCCGTAACCGGCCCGCCGCCACCTGACACGGGGCGCCCGCCATGTGACGGGTTGCCGGCAAACCCTCAGCCTGATGCACCACGGGTTGCCCGCTTGGCGCCCGCGCGCCGTGGCCGGGCCGCCGGCCTGCCAGTCTCCTTCGCCGACTCCCGCGGCTGCCGCTTGGCCGGCCTCTTGACCGGGCGACCGGCCGGTTCGCCGGCCCCGGCGCCCGCCGCGTGCGCGTCGAGAAAGCGCCGGCAGGCCTCGAACCGCGCCTCGACCTCGGGCGGACAATCCAGCCCCCGCGCCTCCGCCAGGCGGCGCGCATAGGCCAACATGGCCGGGCTCGGCGCCCGCTCCGCCCCCTTCGGACCCTCCGCCGCACGCGCCCCCGCATGGGCATCCAGGAAGGCCCGGCAGCGGGCCAGGCTGCTCTTGCATCCCCGTGGCAGGGGCACGCCCTTGCGCGCGGCCAGGGACACCGCGAAGGCGACCATGGCGGGCGTCGGCACCCCGCCGCCCCGCCCCGGATTTGCCTCCGCCGGAATGAGGCTCGGATCGAGGTTGACGGCTTGCGCCCGCGCGGTGGCGGCGATGAGCCCGTCCAGGCGCTCGCGGGTGCGCCGCCGGAAGCTGTCCGCCCGCGCCCGCGCCTCGTCCCGGGTGGTGGCCCGCCCGATCTCGGCCAGTTCCGCCTCGAACATCGCCCGCCCCACCGGATCGCCGTAGGCCGGGAACACCCGCCGCACCGCCGCGATGAAGGCGCGTCCCACCTCCGTCACCGTGATGGCCGGGTCCTTGCCGCCGGCGAGCGAAATGTAGTGGCTCTTCAGGAGCTTGGGCAGGATGGTGTCGCGGGTCGCCGCCGTGCCGAGCCCCTTCGGCTCGTTGGGGTTGACGGGGTTCTCCAGGGCCCGCTTGGCGGCCGGATCCTCCACCTGATCGATCAGGCGCCCCATCACCACGGGCAGTTCGCCCCGGGTGATCCGCCGGGGCGGCTCGGTCACGGCCTCGGCGATGTCGGCCCCCGTGGCGCTCGCCCCCGCGCCGTCTCGCACCGGCGGCAGGGACCCCGCGCTGGCCTCGTCCTCGGCCCGCGCTTTCCCGGGCACGGCATCCACATCGACCTCCGCCTCGGTGCCGTAGACCGCGCGCCAACCCGGTACGCGCACGACCCGCCCCGTCACGCTGAAGCGCTTGGCCCCCAGCGCCGTGGCCACCTCCGCCGCCACCACGGTGCGGGCATCGATGCCGTCGGGCAGGTGCGCGGCGCAGTAGGCCCGCGCCACGAGGTCCCACAGGCGGAACAGGTCGGCGGCGAGCCGGCCCGGCGCGGGTACCTTGCGCAGGGGCACGATGGCGTGGTGCTCGCCCGGATCCCGGACGTAGTGCCCCTTGGCCCCGCGCCGGATCACCGGAGGCCCCGCCGCCGTCAGGATCGCCACGTCCGGCAGCGCGCTCCCCACGGCGGCCAGCACGGCGGCGGCGTCCCCGGCCTGCCCCTCGGGCAGGGACTCGGATTCGGTGCGCGGGTAGCTGAGGTAGCCCTGGTCGTAGAGCTCCTGGGCGAGGCGCGCGGTCTGCTGCGGGTCCCAGCCGAAGCGCTTGGCGCAGCGCCGGGCCAGGGTGTCCTTCGAGAACAGGCGCGGGGGCGCGCGGCGTTGGTCGCGCTGCTCCACCGCGAGCGGCCCCGACCAGGCCGCGGCGGCGGCCCGGATCACCTCCGCCGCCTCGCGCTCGAAGATCCGGTCCTTGGGCATGTGCCACAGGGTCAGGGCGGCCCCCTCGGCCGTCTCGAGGTGCAGCGCGACCTTGAAGAAGTCCTGCGGCACGAACGATCGGATGCGCTCTTCGAGGTCGGCCAGGATGGCGAGCGTCGGCGACTGCACGCCGCCGAAGCGCCAGGGCTCGCGGAAGGCGGCCGGGCGCAGCTTGAGCGAGATGGCCCGGGTACCGTTGAGGCCGAGGTGATAATCCTCGTACTGGCGGCAGAGGGCTTCCAGGTAGGCGGCGTAGTCGCGCGCGCCGGAATCCGGCTCCCGCGCCAGGGCCGCGAAGGCGCGCCGGATCGAGACGTCGTCGAGGGCGCCGAGTTTCAGGCGGTCGACGCGCCCGCGCCAGCCGAGATGCTCCAGCACCTCCCAGGCGATCATCGAGCCCTCGCGCCCCGGATCGGTGGCGATGATCACGCGCTCGACGCCCCGCAGCGCCTGACCGATCGCCGCGAGCTTGCCCGCATGCGACTGGCCCGAGCGGTTCGTGCCGCAGCGCACCGGAATGGTGTCGACCACGATGGGCAGGGCATCGAAGTGCCAGGGCTTCCATTCGGGACGGATCTCACCGGGCTCCTCGGCGGCGAGGAGGTGCCCCTCGGCGGAGACGCAGACGGTATCGGGCGAGCGGAAGAAGCGCTGGAGCTGGCGCATCGCCGACGGTTTCTCGAAGAAGAACAGCGTGCGGCCCGCCCTCGGGGCTGCCATGGCGGCGGCCGTCATGCCCGCCGGCCGCCACGTGGGGCAAGGTCCGGGCCGGCGCGGCGCGAGCAGTCAAGGGCCATGCTGCTCTCCTGCGACCGCGCGACTCCAGCCGCGCCGAACGAGTTCCCGCTTCGTTCTTATTTAGCGGCAGGTGCCCCCGCGAGGCAAGGGGCTACCGGCGGTATCGCCAGAGACGCCATGACAGGGGAGAGCGCGCGCGTCGGAGCGCGCGGCGCCGGACTTCGCGACAGGCTCGGCGGTCGCCTCGCCCCAGTCGACCTGTCGGGTTCCCTTGAGCGGAGGATCTCGACCTCGTCGCCGATGCGGAACAGGTTCGCCCGCGGCACGATGCTCATGCTGCGGGGCTGCGGCCGATCCGTCGGTGCGGGAACGCTACCGACCCGATTCGATTTCGCTGAACACGCGGGCCAGCTCCGCGAGCAGGTAACGCGCGCGCGGATCCTTGATCTTGTCGAAGGATTCCTTGAACAAAGCGCTTTCCGGTGTCGCCTGCGAATAGCTACCGTCGGGAGATTTTTCGGCCGAGCCGGCCTCCGGCCTCGACTCGTAGAAATAGTTGATGTCGACGCCGAGGGCTTGGGCAATGCGATGAAGCTTCTCTGCCGCAATCTTGCTTCGGCCGCTCTCGTATTTCTGGACCTGCTGGAAGGTCACACCGAGGGCGTTGCCTAAGTTTGCTTGGCTGAGGCCGGCAGACCGTCGCAACGATTTGATACGATGCCCGATCTCTCCTGCGCTTCCATCTTTGTTCGTATCTGACATTACCGCCATACTCGGAGCTGTTCTTTTATCCTGCCCTCACGACTCGCATGAACCAGCGAGACTAACTGTGTGATCTCCTGATCCCTGCTAATCGGCGCCGCGGGCAGTGCGAACAAGCGTGTTGCCGAAGATTGGGATGCGACGGACATGATCCGCAGGAATACGTGCTTGATAGCATTGTCTTCGCCCTGGGGCATATCCGTCGGAATACCGAGTGTGCCGCCGAAAAATCGTCAGCCCGCCCGACTGTAGGGCCGGCTCGTCCCCTCCCACAACTCCGACTTGCAGCCTCCATCGGGCGCCCACCGAATTGCGCGGACGCTACTGACTTGGGTCGCCATCGCCAATCCTCCGCACAGTTCACAATGTCGTATGCCTTATACCAGAACATTCGCCTCAAAAGCGAGCGAAACGCATTGCATTAATATTTGTTATCCGGGCCGGGGTTTGTTCGGCCATCAACTTGAAATGCCGATCGAATTTATGGGCGGACCGAGAATATCGATACCCCGCCATCCGTGCGATCGCCGCAGATTGCCGACACAGCACCCCTGCACGACAATCAAACCAAAGGAATACGCCTGAGCTTCATCGGTATTTTTGCATATTTTGATGCTGAAATACACTAAAACGATTGATTTCATGCTATAGAAGGCATTATTCCATGGGAAATAAATACCCCCGATCTTGAGAAACAAATACCCTGTGGATATCCGATAGCCGAATTGGCGCTTCGGGACGAGCCTCCGCAGCGGCTCGGGGGCACAGGGCAAGGATCGTTCGCGACGGGCCTGTCTGGTCCGCGCCTGCCGACCATCGCCCGTAGCGGCGGCGCGCCTGGGCAACCGAGGAATTCGACCCTGCCCGCATTGGCCGGGCGGCGGCGGCAGCCTCGGCCTCGGGGCGCCCCGTCCGGGTCGCCTGGGCAGCCCGCGCCCCGGCCGCCGCCCGAACCCGGCAAGCCCAACGGTCCTGGCTGATGGGTCGTCCACGCGACGATCTCGACGGGCCGGCCAGCGGGCGGGCAGCCGGATCGCGCGACGGCCCCTCGACCAGGCTCGCGAGCCGCGACGGAGACATTCACCAATCAGGAACCAAGACTCTAGCGTTATGCGTGAAAAAATCGCCTTTGAGGAATAATTTTGGACCAAATGTTCTTATACAGGTTGTTTTTGCGCCGATCCTCCGAAGGCCGGGAGCTGAACCGATGTTGGATGCCAGCGAGGAACGCAAGCGGCTTACGGCCCTTCGCGATCTCAAGATCATGGATTCCGACCCCGATCTTCATCTCGACGCGGTCTGTAGAATGGCCGCGCATCTCTTCGACGCTCCGATGGCGGCCGTTCAACTGGTCGACGAGAACCGGGTCTGGCTCAAGGCCAAGGTCGGGATCGAGATCGACAGCCTGGCGCGCCAGGGCGCGTTCTGCGACCTGACCATCCGGGGCGCGGGCAACACCCCGCTGATCATCGGCGATCTTGCCCGCGACGCGCGCTCGGCCAGGAGTCCGTTCGTCACCGGCGAGCCCCATGCCCGCTTCTACGCGGGCGTGCCCCTCGCGCTCCGGTCCGGGCTCAATCTCGGCACGTTCTGCGTGATGGACCGGAAGCCGAGAACCGATCTGCCCGCGCGCGCGATCCGCCAGCTTCAGGATCTGGCCCTGATCGTGGAGGCGCACCTGCGCCTGTACGAGACCCGGCGCGCGAGCGAGATGGAGTCCGGGCAGCGCTGCGCGGCGGAGCATGCCCTGCGCGCGAGCGAGCAGCGCTTCCGCCTCCTCGCCGAGACGACGACGGACGTCATCATCTGGTCGGACATGGACACCACCCGACGCTACGTCTCGCCCTCGGTCAGAACGGTGCTGGGCTACGATCCGGATGCGCTGATCGGGACCAAGCCCCTGGATTTCGTCCATCCCGACGACGTCGACGCGTTCCGCCGCGTGCTCGACGATTTGACCGGGGGCCGGGTCGACCAGGCCTCGACGTGCCAGCGCTACCGCTGCAAGGACGGCCGCTGGCTTCCGATGGAAGTCTCGCAGAGCCTGGCGCGCGACCCCGTCACCCAGCGCCCGACCGGCTACGTCACCTCGCTGCGCGACATCACCGAGCGCAAGGCCGTGGAGGATGCGCTGCGCGTCAGCGAGGAGCGCCTGGCCCTCGCGCTCAGCAGCGGAAGCGACGGCCTCTGGGACTGGTCGGTGCCCACCGGCGAGGTCGAACTCTCGGAGCACTGGGCCGCCATGCTCGACTACGATGCGAGCGAGGTCCGCCACCACATCAAGTCCTGGAACGCGCTCATCCATCCCGACGACGCCGAACGCTCCCGGCGGGCCATGCTGGACCATTTCGAGGGCCGCACGCCGACCTTCGCGTGCGAATACCGCCTGCGGGCCAAGCAGGGTCACTACATCTGGCTTCTGGCGCGGGGCAAGGTCGTCAGCCGCGATGCGAACGGCGCGCCGCTGCGCGTCGTCGGCACCCATTTCGACATCACCCAGCGCAAACGCGACGAGCAGCGCATCGCGCACCTGGCCCTGCACGATCCCCTGACCGACCTGCCGAACCGGACGCTGTTCTGGGAGCGGCTCGATCGGGCGCTGCGGGATGCCGGGCGGAACGGCACGCGGTTCGCCGTCCTCGCCTGCGACCTGGATCGCTTCAAGCAGGTCAACGACACCCTGGGACACCTGGCCGGCGACCGCCTCCTGCGCTGCATCGCGGACCGTCTCCGGGCGGCCGTTCGCGACGGCGATACGGTGGCCCGCCTCGGCGGCGACGAATTCGCCGTGGTCCTGGGGCCGATCACCCATCCGGGCGATGCGAGCCACCTGGCGGCACGGGTGATCGAGGCGGTCAACCGGCCGGTCGACCTCGGCGGCCACAGGGTCTCGGTGGGCGCGAGCATCGGCATTGCGCTCTGCTCCGGCGGCCTCGACGGGAACGAACTCTTCAGGCGATCCGACGTGGCGCTGTACAAGGCCAAGGCCGCGGGACGGAACACCTACCGCTTCCACGATTCTCCGATGGAAGCGCAGGGAAATTCGGGCCATTCGCGGGACTCGGGCGACCCGGGCAATGTGGGCGATTCGCTCGAACGCGACATGCGCGCCGCGATGAAGCGGGGCGGCTTCCTGCTGCACTACCAACCGATCGTCGATCTCGCGACCGGGTCCATCACCGGGTTCGAGGCCCTGATGCGCTGGCAGCATCCCCTGAAGGGCGCGATTCCACCCAGCGCGTTCATTCCCATCGCGGAGGAGACCGGCCTCATCATCTCCCTCGGCGCCTGGGCCCTGAAGGAAGCCTGCCACGAGGCAGCGTCCTGGCCGGAACCCCTGAAGATCGCCGTCAACGTGTCGGCGCTCCAGTTCCAGCAGATCAGCATGGAGGAGACGGTCGCCCACGCCCTGGCACAGTCCGGGCTCGCGCCGCATCGCCTCGAACTCGAGATCACCGAGACGATCCTGATGCAGGATGCGGAGGCGGTGGGCGCGAGCATCCGACGCCTGCGGGCCCAAGGCGTCCGCATCGCCCTCGACGATTTCGGCACCGGGTATTCGAGCCTGAGCTACCTTCACCGCTTCAGCTTCGACACGGTGAAGATCGATCGCTCCTTCGTCGCCGGGATGATCAATCCCCGGACGGCCGCGATCGTCCGGGCGATCGTGACGCTCGCCGTCAATCTCGGCGCCCGCATCACCGCCGAGGGCGTCGAGACGCCGGAACAGCGGGACTTCGTCAGGGCGGAGGGCTGCACGGAGGTCCAGGGCTACTTCTTCAGCCCGCCCCTGCCGCCCCACGACGTGCTGAAGCTCATCCGCGACGGTCGCCCGCTCGTCCCCGGGTGATCCGGCCCGCCGGCGGCCCTCAATTCATCTGACTGCGCTGCTCGGCGCTCTCGGCCCGGACCATGGCACGACCGATCTCGAGGAGCAGCATGTCGCTCATCCGGCGCAGGAGCGGCTCGGGAAGCTCGTAGAGCGCCTGCCGCATGGCCATGCAGTACTCGGCCGCGAGGGGCAGGGGATGCTGGTGCGCCTCGGGTCGCGCGTCCCCGGTCGCATCGGGATGGTCCTGCGTCACGTCGATGAGGAGAACGCGCCCCCACTTCGGACGCCCCGCCGCGTCGCGCTGGATCCGGCCGCGCGCGAGGATCCGGCGCGTCACGCCGTCGACCGAGCGCACGCGGTATTCCTGCCGGTAGGCGCGCCCGGCCAGCAGGCTCGAGGCGATGTCCCGGCTCGCGCGCTCGCGATCCTCCGGATGGACCGCTTCAAGGTAGCGATCGAGCGAGGCCCCGGCCCGCGCGACAGCGGGCTCGAGATTGAACAGGAGTGCGACGGCAGCGTCGGCATAGATCCGGTCGCGGACGATGTCCCACTTCCATCGGCCGACGATGTCCGAGGCGTCGAGCTTCTCCTGAAAAACGTCCGGCGACGCTTTGGCAGCAAAGACGTGATGTCGTCCCACCTGGCTGCATTCCTCAGTGGTTCCAGCGGACCCGGCGTGCGCGGAGCGAAGGAGAAAACAAGGAACGACGCGAGGTCATCCGCGCCCGACGCTCCGACGTCCTGCGGGGCGGCGTCCTGCAAATCGGCAATATCGTGCAAACATTCGGCACCATAGAGAAAGCGATGGTCCCGAATTCCCGAGTCGACGGCAGATCTAGCATGTTTGGTGCACCTGTCACATCGTGTCCAGGCGGGCGCGACGTTGTTGCGGGGCGCGACCTGAGATCTGTCATGCGAACCGGATTTCCTTTGAGACGAGCAACGGATTCACCCGCCGACGCAGTCATGTCTTGGGCGCCGCGTCCGTCGTATCGGCCCGGAGACGCGCGCGAACGCCCGACGAGACCGTCTGCTCAGGCGGTCCCGTCAGTCCCCGGGACCCCTGCGTCTGGACATCCTCGGCCCGCGTGATGGACGTCCCGAGTGCGGCCTCGATGCCGGCGAGGTCCCGCACCGACCGGCTCTCGCGGATGTTGGTGGCGACGACGCCCGCGGCAGCGCCCGCGAAGGAAACGATGCTCGGAATGAAGTGCCAGCCTGTGGCCGAGGGCGAGATCGCTGTTCTCCATGGAGTGCACGCAAACTGTCTGCGGCCTCTTCTCGCGACCGTGGAGGGTCCTCGTCGGGCCGCCCATCACGGCACCGGTCATCGACGCGCTCCTGGCCCCCAGATCTTGGTCGGCAGGTGCGCGGCGATCTTGGCAAACCGCTCGTCCGTGGACGTCGCCGCCAGCCTGGACCTTTCAGTGGAGTCAAAACTCCCCGGAGCAACGCCGACCGAGCCCGGCAGCAGAGCCGGTTGCAAGACCCGCGCTGCCCCCGGCCACTGTTCCCGCGGAACGGTCTTATCCAACCCGTCGCGCAACGATCGTCGTTCGCGGCGTTTGGACCCAACCCTTGTCCGTGGCGAGCGGGGAGAACGCCTTGTAGGTGTCTTCGTGCACGTTCTCGATCTCGAAACCACAGATCGCAAGGATTCTTCGATACGTTTCCAGAGTGTAGGTCCAGAAGATATAGGATCGCTCGGGGTAGGCCGGGTCACCGTTGAAGCGCCCGATCGGCTCGTCACCTGGGATGATGTCGGTATTGATCACGATCCGCTTCGAAGCGACCCTGGCGATCGAACCGATCGCGCGCACCGGATCACCGAGATGCTCGAGAATCGCTCCGAGTATGACAACATCGAAGGTCCCGATTCCGTCCGGCAGATCGTACACGTCGCCGTATATCGCGCGCGCACGAGAGCTCAGTTTCTGGTGCGTAAACCAGTACGCATTCTTCCAGGTGTCGAATGCCGCCGTCTGGGCCCGAACCCATGACGCGTGATCCGTCACGTAGGGTGTTCCGTGAAACGGCAGCAGATGCTGACGCTCTGCCGTATCGAGATCGAACGACACAACCTCTCGGGCACCCGCCGCTTCGGCCGAGAAGCTCAAGAACCCGGAGGCCGTCCCGACATCCAGAACACGGGCACCGGTCAGATCGACGTGCCCGGTGTAATCGGCATACCGCCCGCGGAGATCCCAGTGTCCCTCGATCGTGGTTCCATCCTTGAGATCAATCGTATGATAGAAAAAGCATTTCTCACGATCGATTCCAGAGCGTGGGCTAGCCCAATTCACCTGCATTATAGGCTCCTGTTGTTGGAAATTGAACGTTCTGCCTATGATCGGAAAGTCCAATCATCGCTGCGGAATCTGCACCAGCCGTCGACGCTGCGTGGCACGGCATCCAGCGGTGGATGATCTGTCAGCGTCGCCAGGATCTCGCCATCGAAGTAAGCCTGGCCGGCAGTCGGCGCGGCGCGGCGCATCAGAACCTGCGTGAAGATGGGAACGGCAACCGGGCCTTCGTCGGCGGCACTGTGCCGAGGCGATCCGACCCAGGTCGGGCGAGCTGCCGTCGCCAGGACAGTCTCGACGCCTTCCCCCTGAGACAGGGCACGGCGACCGGCCTGGAAATGGAGTGCGAGAAATCCATCGAGATCCATGGTCACGAGGGGCTGAGTCTCGGATCGCCATGTCGTATCGGCGAAGGTCAGCTGTGTTTCGGCCGCGATCCTCGGCAGGATTGGGGTCCGCTCCTCGGGTTGAAGCTCCGGAAGGTCGGACGGCCAGGAGGCGACGAGTCTTGTCCCCACCAAATTCTCTATCTCGTTCATGACATAGCGATAGAGTACCAGCGTCGGATGATCCGGCGTCAGAAACATCCTTCGATCATGATAGTTGTCAAGGACGAAATCCGAGATCTTAACTTGGCAATCAAAAGCCTGTTCTTGTTCTTTCAGCCTTCGCGTCGTATCGGCAAAATAGGTTTGGATGGCTTCCTGGGATGGATACTCCGCTCGAACGAATCGGGAAAACGCACTGCAATCCCAAAACTCACGGCTGAGTTCGACCAAAGCCGGAAAGTACCAGCCATGGTGGCCCCAGAACCAATCCTTATCGGCTCCGGGCGAATGCCCGTGCCATTCCAGCCAAGGAAAGCAGATCGTTGGAACACCGCATTCCTCGCAAGCCTCCTCGAGGAAGGAGGTATTATAATCGCCCTTGTTCTGGATCGGCGAATAGATAACCACGTCGTAATCGCGCAGTTTTTCATAAGGAAAAGGTTTGCCTGAGGCAACGACTTGAAAGTTGATCAGAAGCGTAACGTGGTGCCGACCTTGGGGCCCCAATTCATCGATCAAGCGCTTCAGGATCAGTGCGTGACACCCGCCGTAGACAAGTAAATTCACGGGCGGCCCCTCCTACACATGCGGAATTTTTGACAGAAACATTCCGATTTATTGAATTGCGACTTGTCTCATCAGGAAGCCGAGCGGCCGAGGATCACTCGAGTTTCCAAAGGACGCGGGCGAACGACATCCTTGACTTTCCAAGATCAAACAAAGCGGCAACCCCGATGTCGCCGCCGGGATGTCGGGAAGATCGATCTCAATAGATCCGTTATCCCTGCAGTAATTCCTGGAGGTATAATCGAGACCCTTCTCGGTCGCCAAGCTTACTTTGATGGATACGCCGCTATGAAGCAACTCTCCGAATAGAATAACTTTCCGAGCCCCGGGGGCGGGGACCACATAGATCGAGCCTGGCTCCGGACCAGACCAAGGATGCTCTTTCGAGGTGCCGAAAAACCCGAAAACGCGGACAAATTGTTGATGTTCGGGCGAACCTGTACTGATCGTTTGCCCCACCCGCACCGGCTGGAGGACCATTCTGTTGTCGCTCAGGTCGCGCCGACGCAGCCAGCGGATCACTGAAATGAGATCCTCGGGGCTCGCCCTCAGATCCTCGGAGCGCCTCGCCTCCAGAGCCTCCGACAATCGAAGGCGCCGGATGAAGCTGTCATCCAGGTTTTGAAGGGCCGTGCTGTCGGTCGTTGGCGCAGGCAGACTTCCGAAGAATGAGCCGTGCGCGACGGAAGCGAGCATGTCGCCATCGAGCGCGGCAAGAATTCTCCAGAAATTCAAATCCCCATGCGGAATGATGTCCGGCAGATACTCCGCATCCTCCAGGTTTTGTTGCGTCCCAAACTCATAGGCCGCCTGAAGGACTTTCGAGGCTCTGTACAAGTCGGGCTGATCGCGAAAGTAGTCCTGCAAGGCCTGCGTCAGGCGCATATTCATGCCTTGTCGCAGTATCGCCGACTGGGCGTAATCGACGATCCGGTTCGGCCCGATATCCGCGATCAGAGTCGGGTCGAGTGCGAAGCGACCTTGGTTCAGGAGATCGAACGTCGTCCGTGCGGTCGAGAGGGCCTCTGCCCAACGCTCGTCCGCTTCATCCTCCACGCCACCGAGACATTCGACATCGATCAAGCAGGTTGCGTGAGCATTCCCTCGACGGCGCAGCAGCGCCTCATGACGGATGATGAAATCGAGGAGTTCGCCGACATAGCTCCGGCAACTGCTCCGCATCGCGTAGGAGCGACCGCGTTCGCCCATCGCCGCCAAGCCGGTCCTGTCATGGCGCAAGCGAAGGATCGCATCGGCAATCGCATCGACGTTGCGTGGTGTGGACACCTTGATGACGGCATCGTGCGGGATTTCCGCGTAACATCCCGTATTGAAGACGATGACGGGTTTGGCCGTGATCAGCTGCTCGATGAGCGAAACGGACGACCCTTCGGTGTTCGGGAAGCGTAAGTTTATGAACGCATCCGCTTGAGCGCAGAGGATCTCCAACTCGTCCTGGGACAGATCGAGGGCAAACCTCACACAGCGCTCGAGGTTGTGTTCACGGACGATATTCTTGAGATGGTCGACGTAAGTCGTCGCACCGGAAAATCCGGCCACGACATAGGTTATCTCATCCCGCAAGACCTGTTTGCTGGCGATAGCCAGAAGGATGTCGTCAATACACTTGGTAGACTGAACATGCCCGAACGAGACCAAGGTTTGGCGCGACTGCGCACCGACAGGCTCCACGTACCTCGCAGCGGTCGGACGCTGATCCCAGGGCATGCCGAGTTGTAAGACCGGCCCATCGAAGCGCGGCGATGCGTAGGCTTCAGCATAAGCAGAATGAACGATCAGGGCCGAACCGAGCTGAAAGAGCGGCGCGCCCATGGGATCCAAGCCGCAGAGATCGGAATCCCAAATCGCGTAGTGTAGGCCCTTCGTCTGGGTAATATTCGATTGCCGAATCCGCCGCATGGATTCCGGCTCGCCGTAGCGCGCGAAAAGCGCCACGAGATCGGCAAAAGCGCTGCTCCCATCGTGGACGATCTTGGCAAGGAAATGCTGATACACATAATCATGGCAGATGATGATGCCAGGATAGTTCTGAAGTACGTCAAAAAGAGCCTTATGATGCTCTTCATTATTGCCGATATTGTATATCAGCACGTCGAACATGCTGTAGAATTTGCTGTCTGGCGTCGCGGAAGCGATATCGACGAATCGGTGGTGGGTTGGATAGAGCCCTTCGACGACCGGTGCGATGATTGTCAGATCAATCTGACCGCCGGCATGCTTGGCGGGAATCGCGTCTGTTACAGCCTTGCTGAACGTTCCAACTCCCGTCCGGTTGTTGAATGGCGTGACCCAGCCGATTCGCAGCTTCATGCAACGAGATCCTTAGCCATATCAGCCCAAGACAGCACCGCATAGGATGTCGATAACCGCCCGTTGCTTGCCATCTGCTTGTACAAGCT
>NZ_JAIEOF010000106.1 GCF_019750675.1 Methylobacterium sp. | reverse complement strand
GCGCTCCGGGTCTTCTCCAACGCCGAGGGCACCTACGGCGCCAACGTCAACCAGCTCGTCGAATCCGGCCGCTGGGAGGATGCCGACGAGATCTCCGAGACCTTCGCGCGGCGCAAGTCCTTTGCTTACGGCCGCACCGGCGTGGCGAGCCCCCAGCGTGCCCTGATGGGGGCGGTGCTCGCCACCGTGGATCTGGCCTACCAGAACCTCGATTCCGTCGAGGTCGGCGTGACCTCGGTGGACCATTACTTCGACGGCCTCGGCGGCATGGGCCGCGCCGTCGCCAAGGCCCGCGGCGAGGCCGTGCCGATCTTCATCAGCGACCAGACCCGCGGCGAGGGCGTGGTGCGCTCGCTGACCGAGCAGGTCTCCCTGGAGACCCGCACCCGGATGCTCAACCCGAAATGGACCGAGGGCATGCTCGGCCACGGCTACGAGGGGGTGCGCCAGATCGAGGCGCACCTGACCAACACGCTCGGCTGGTCGGCCACCACCAACGGCGTCGCGCCCTGGGTCTACCAGCGCATCACCGAGACCTACGTCCTCGACCCCGCCATGCGCGAGCGCATGGCGGCCCTCAACCCGACCGCTTCGGCCAAGGTGGCTCACCGGCTGATCGAGGCGCACCAGCGCGGCTTCTGGACCCCCGACGCGGAGACGCGCGATGCGCTCGACCGCGCCGAGGAGGAACTGGAAGACCGCGTCGAAGGCATCACCGCAGGGGTCGCCGCATGAACATCGCCATCCGCAATCCGGTCTCCGCGCGCCGGCCCGAAGGCAGCGTCCAGGTCGAACTCGACCCGAACCTGAAGATCGGCACCGCCAAGGTGTTCGCCGTCTACGGCAAGGGCGGCATCGGCAAGTCGACGACCTCGTCGAACCTGTCGGTGGCCTTCTCCAAGCTCGGCAAGCGCGTGCTGCAGATCGGCTGCGACCCGAAGCACGATTCGACCTTCACGCTGACGAAGCGCCTCGCCCCGACCGTGATCGATGCCCTGGAGGCCGTGCAGTTCCACTCCGAGGAACTGCGCGTGGAGGACTTCGTGGCCGAGGGCTACAACGGCGTCATGTGCGTCGAGGCCGGCGGCCCCCCCGCCGGCACCGGCTGCGGCGGCTACGTCGTCGGCCAGACGGTCAAGCTCCTGAAGGAGCACCATCTTCTCGAGGACACCGACGTGGTGATCTTCGACGTGCTCGGCGACGTGGTCTGCGGCGGCTTCGCCTCGCCGCTCCAGCACGCCGACCAGGCCCTGATCGTCACCGCCAACGACTTCGACTCGATCTTCGCCATGAACCGGATCGTGGCGGCGATCCACGCCAAGGCGAAGAATTACCCCGTGCGCCTCGGCGGGGTCATCGCCAACCGCTCGGCCAAGACCGACGAGATCGACCGCTTCAACGCGGCGACCGGCCTGGAGCGGATCGCCCACTTCCCCGACCTCGACGTGGTGCGGCGCTCGCGCTTGAAGAAAGCGACGCTGTTCGAGATGGAGGAGACGCCCGAACTCCTCGCCGTCACCACCGAGTACATGCGCCTCGCCGCCCATCTCTGGGCCGGGGGCAAGCCGCTGAACGCGATCCCCATGAAGGACCGCGACCTGTTCGAATTCCTCGGCTTCGATTGAGCGGGCGCCCCACCATGACCTCGCACAGCTACGCCGCCCGCCGCTCGCAGCTCACCACCTACTTCGACCGCACCGCCGTCGAGGCCTGGGCCCGGCTGACCTCGGACGCGCCGGTCTCCAAGATCCGCGCCACGGTGCGGGCCGGGCGCGACGCCATGCGGGCCACTCTCCTGTCCTGGCTGCCCGCAGACCTGACGGGCAAGCGCCTGCTCGATGCCGGCTGCGGCACCGGGGCACTCAGCCTGGAGGCGGCGCGGCGCGGCGCCGAGGTCGTCGCCATCGACGTCTCGCCGACGCTCATCGGCCTCGCCCGCGAGCGCACGACCCTGTCCGGCCCCGGGCACATCGACTTCCGGGTCGGCGACATGCTCGACCCGAGCCTCGGCCGCTTCGACCACGTGGTCGCGATGGATTCCCTGATCCACTACGCCACGCCGGACATCGTTCAGGCCCTGGCGACGCTCGCGGATCGCACCGACGCCGCGATCCTGTTCACCGTGGCCCCGCGCACGCCGCTCCTCACACTGATGCACATGGCCGGGCGCGTCTTCCCGCGCGGCGACCGGGCGCCCGCCATCGTTCCTGTGGGCGAAGCGGACCTGCGCCGCCGGGTGGCGGCCGAGCCGGCCCTGTCGGGCGTCCGCATCGGCCGCGCGCACCGGGTGAACAGCGGGTTCTACCTCTCGCAGGCCTTCGAACTCCGGCGGGCCTCATGACCCGCCTCGGCGCCTCCATGGCCCGCGCCCTCCAGCGCGTCGGCCCCGGCATGCTGCCCTTCGCCGATGCGGCGACGGCCGAGCTGCCCATGGGGCGCCTGCTGCGGCTCGCCCTGTTCCAGGTCACGGTCGGCATGGCGGCCGTGCTGCTCATCGGCACCCTGAACCGGGTGATGATCGTCGAACTGGCGGTGCCAGCCTGGATCGTGGCCGTGATGCTGTCCCTGCCGCTGATCTTCGCGCCGTTCCGGGCGCTCGTCGGCTTCCGCTCGGACACGCACCGCTCGGTGCTGGGCTGGCGCCGGGTGCCCTACATCTGGTTCGGCACGCTGCTGCAGTTCGGCGGGCTCGCGATCATGCCCTTCGCCCTGCTGATCCTGTCGGGCGACACCACCGGCCCGGCCTGGCCCGGCCACGTGGCGGCCGCTTTCGCCTTCGTGATGGTGGGTGCGGGCCTCCACACCACCCAGACCGTGGGCCTGGCGCTCGCCAACGACCTCGCCCCCGCCCATGCCCGGCCCCGCGTCGTCGCGCTCCTCTGCGCCATGCTGCTCGTCGGCATGGTGGTCAGCGCCGTCGTCTTCGGACTGCTGCTGGCCGACTTCTCGGCCCTGCGCCTCATCAAGGTGATCCAGGGCGCGGCCCTCGTCACCGTCGTGCTCAACGGCATCGCCCTGTGGAAGCAGGAGCCGCGTTCGCCCGGCCGCACGGCCCGCGACCTGCCCCGTCAGTCCTTCTCCGAATCCTGGGCGCTCTATGCCGGCAAGGGCCGGGCGCGCCGCCGCCTCGTCGCCACCGGGCTCGGCACCGCCGCCTTCTCCATGCAGGACATCCTGCTGGAGCCCTATGGCGGACAGATCCTGCACCTGCCGGTGGCCGCCACGACGGCGCTGACCGCGCTGCTGGCGGCGGGTGGCGGCCTCGGCCTCCTCGTGGCCGCGCGCTGGCTCGACCGGGGCGGCGATGCCTTCCGGGTCGCGGCCTCCGGGGCGGTCGTGGGCATCGCGGCCTTCTCGGCGGTGGTCTTCGCCGCGCCGCTGGATTCCGCCCGGCTGTTCGCGGTCGGCGTCGCCCTGATCGGCGTCGGCGGCGGCCTGTTCGCCCACGGCACGCTGACGGCCTCCATGGCCAAGGCCGGACCGGAGGATACGGGTCTCGCCCTCGGGGCCTGGGGCGCCGTCCAGGCGAGCGCGGCGGGCCTCGCCATCGCGGCGAGCGGCATCCTGCGGGATCTGGGCGCGCATCTGGCCGAATCCGGACATCTCGGCGAGGCGCTGAACCTGCCTTCCACCGGATACCTCATCGTCTACCACATCGAGATCGCGCTGCTGTTCGCGACGCTGCTGGCCATCGGCCCGCTCGTCCGCGCCGAGAGCCGCACGCATCTGCCTCGATCCCTGCCCCGCTCAGCCTGAAGGAGACCGGCCATGCCGAGAGGTGAAATCACGGGCTACGTCGACGTCGCACAGGTCGTCCTCTATGCGTTCTGGATCTTCTTCGCTGGACTGATCTTCTACCTGCGCCGCGAGGACCGCCGCGAGGGCTACCCGCTCGAATCCGAGGCCGCCCGCGGTCGGGCGATGCCGCCGGACCCGTTCCTGATCCCGTCGCCCAAGGAGTTCCTGCTCTCCAACGGCCACGTGAAGCACGCCCCCCAGCGCGGCGAGCGCACCCCCTGGAACTATCGCGGCCACAAGCACGAGGTCTGGCCGGGTGCCCCCCTCGAGCCCGACACGGACGGCCTGCACGACGCCATCGGCCCCGGCGCCTACGCCGACCGCGAGGACAGCCACGACGAGACCTGGGACCGCGAGAAGCGCATCGTGCCCCTGCGGGTCGCCGACCACTTCGTGGTCCACGAGCTCGGCCCGAACCCCATCGGCATGTCGGTCTTCGGCGCCGACCGGCAGGTGGCCGGCACGGTGAGCGACCTCTGGGTCGACCGGGGTGAATCCATGGTCCGCTACTACGAGGTCGAACTCGGGGCAGGCGGGCGCCGGGTGCTGATGCCCGCCACCTTCTGCCGGACCGGCCGCTTCTCCCAGCGGGTGACCTGCGAAGCCCTGCTGGCCCACCAGTTCGCCGACGTGCCCGCCACCAAGGACCCGGATTCGGTCACCCTCAACGAGGAGGAGCGGATCATGGCCTTCTACGGCGGCGGTACCCTCTACGCGACCCCGACCCGCCAGGAGGCCATCCTGTGAGCCGTCTCGCCAAACCCTCCCGCGCCAAGCCCTCCCGCGCCAAGCGTTTCGGTGCCAAGCGCTCCGGGCCCCACCTGCCCGCCAACGCCTTCGATGCCCCCCCCGGCCTGCCGGCGCCGCTGCCGGCCGGCGAGCACATTCTCTGGCAGGGCCGTCCCTGCGGCTTCGGCATCGCCTTCCGGGCGCTGCACCTGACCCTCGTGGGTCTCTGGTTCTCCGGTCTCGCCCTCTGGGCCGCGCTGCCGGCGGCGCTTGCCGGACAGGCCCTGGAGGCCGTCTGGCTCGCCCTGCCCACCCTGGCGATCGGCACCGGCGCGCTGCTGCTCCTGGGCCTCCTCGGCTGGCTCTCGGCCCGCACCACCACCTACACCATCACCAACCGCCGCGTGGTGATGCGGGTCGGCATCGCGCTGCCGATGACCCTGAACCTGCCCTTCGCGCTGGTGGAATCGGCCGGGTGCCGACTCTACCGCGACGGCAGCGCCGACCTGCCCCTGCGCCTCCGCCCGGGCAACCGCATCGCCTATCTCCATCTCTGGCCCCATGCCCGGCCCTGGCACGTCAACCGGCCCGAGCCGATGCTGCGCACGGTCGCCGAGGGCGACGAGGTGGCCAGGATCCTGGCCCGCGCGCTCGCGGCCCACCGGGCGGTACCGGAGGAGGTGGCCGGCCCCGTCGTGCTGCGGCCGCGCGTGGCAGCCGGCCCCCGCCTCGCCACGGCGAGCTGATCCGATGAACCCGCATCCCCTCGCACGCACCGCCGGCCGCACCTCGCGGGGCCTCGTCACCGGGGTCGGCCTCCTCGTCGGGTTCGTGGTCCTCGCCGTCACGGTCGGTCGCGTCGAGAGCGTCGGCCTGACCCGGATGGAGCCGGCCCGGCCGGTCCAGAGCCTCGCCCTGCGGGTGGACGACGCGGCGGACGGCTCGCTCGCGCTGCGGGATGCGGATCGGGGCGCCCTCGTCGCCACGGTCCGGCCGGGGGAGGACAATTTCATCCGCGCCACCCTGCGGGGCTTCGCGCAGGGGCGCCTGCGCGCCGGCCTCTCCCGCGAGGTGCCGTTCCGGTTGACGCGCTTCGACGACGGCTCCCTGCGCCTCGATGATTCGCTCACCGGCCGCAGCGTCGATTTCGGCGCCTTCGGCCCCTCGAACTACGCCGCCTTCGCCCGGTTGATGCCCGCCGAATCCATGCCCTCCGAACCCATGCCCGCCCAGGATGTGTGCCGGACCGCCTTGCCAGCGGACGGTATTCCGGGGTCTTGTGGCACAGCGCCCACGAACGCCGAACCGTCAAGGAATTCGGCGAAGGGCGCGATGGGAGCCGCACCATGATGGCCTGGCTGAACGGACGCCGTACCGTCGACGTCCCCTGTACCGTCGAGATCGAGCAGACTTCGGAAAGTCTGCACGCCCACGTGGTCCTCGACGCGAATTTCGAGATCGAGCCCGGCGACGCCGTGCAGGTGCACGACGCCCCGACCTCCGTGCCCTACGGCGAGCGCCTCGTCGTCCAGCGCACCGCCACCGTGACCCGTGCGGGGCGCCTGGAACGGCTCTGGACCAAGCTCGCGGGCCACCTCGAACTCACCGAACTCTACGAAGTCAGCTTTTCCGAGAGGAGGCGCCTGTGACCGCAGCGATCCAGCAGCCCATCCCGAAGCTTCCCATGAACGAGGCGACCAAGGCCGCGCAGGAGACCACGTTCCTCTCCCCCCGGTTCTACACCACGAATTTCGAGGAACTCGACCGCACCGACGTGGAGCCCGTCCGGGCCGAGTGGAACAAGCTCATCGCCGAGCTGCGCGCCGATCCCAACAAGCGTCACTTCACCCGTAACGAAGAATTCGACCTCGACATGTCCGGGCTCGACCCGGCCCTGCGCAAGGAGTTCATGGACTTCCTGGTCTCGTCGATCACCGCCGAGTTCTCGGGGTGCGTGCTCTACGCCGAGATGCGCAAGCGCGCCAAGAACCCCGACATCCGCGAGCTGTTCGGCTTCATGAGCCGCGACGAGGCGCGACACGCCGGCTTCATCAACGACGTGCTGAAGGATTTCGGCATCGGCGTGGACCTCGGCTTCCTGACGAAGTCGAAGAAGTACACCTTCTTCCGGCCGAAGTTCATCTTCTACGCGACCTACCTCTCGGAGAAGATCGGCTACGCCCGCTACATCACTATCTTCCGCGAGCTGGAGCGCAACCCGGATCGCCGCTTCCACCCGATCTTCAAGTGGTTCGAGAAGTGGTGCAACGACGAGTTCCGCCACGGCGAGGCCTTCGCGCTGCTCATGCGCGCCAACCCGAAGCTGACCTCGGGCGTCAACCGCTACTGGATCAAGTTCTTCCTGCTCGCGGTCTTCGCGACGATGTATGTCCGCGACCATTGCCGTCCGGCCTTCCACGAGGCTTTGGGCGTCGATCCGACCGACTACGATTTCCAGGTCTTCCGGATCACCTCGGAGATCTCGAAGCAGACTTTCCCCCTGACCCTCGATCTCGACAATCCGCGCTTCAAGCAGGCGCTGGACCGCCTGCTGGTCTGCTCGGAGAAGATCGCCGACGCCAAGGCACAGGGCGGTCTCCTCGGCAATATCCGCCACGGCTACTGGATCGCCGCCTCGGCGGTGAACTTCGCCCGGCTCTACGCCCTGCCGACCCTGGACAACCCGATGCCGGCGCAGATCCGCCTCGAGCCGGTCTGGTAGGATGGCGGCCTACGCGCTTCCCGCCCTCTACGCGGTTCTGGTCTGGTGGTTCTCCACCGGCCTGATCCTGCTCCTCGACCACAGGCCGCGCGCCACGCACGCTGTGAGCATGGCGGCGGGCACGGGCGTCCTCGCCCTGGCCCTCTGGGCCATCGGCGCCTCGGCCGGGGATGCGAGCGCGGGAAGCGCCTACGTCGCCTTCACGGCGGCCCTGGTGGTCTGGGGCTGGCAGGAGATGAGCTACTACATGGGCTTCGTCTCAGGCCCGCGCACCCGGGCCTGCCCGCCCGGTGCCGAGGGCTTCGCGCGCTTCCGGGCGGCGGCGGCCACCAGCCTCTGGCACGAGGCGGCCATCGTCGCGGGCGGCCTCGCGATCCTGGCCCTGACCTGGGGCCAGCCGAACCTCTTCGCTCTGTGGACCTACCTCGTCCTGTGGGGAATGAATCTCTCGGCACGTCTCAACCTGTTCCTCGGGGTGCGCAACCTCAACGCCGAGTTCCTGCCCGAGCATCTCGCCTATCTCGGCAGCTACCTGCGCGTGCGCGCCATGAACCCGCTGTTTCCGGTCTCGGTGACGGCGGCCGGCATCGCCACCGCCGCGCTGGTGCTGGCCGCACTCGCCGAGGGCATCACGGCCCACGAGGTCGCGGGCCTCAGCATCCTCGCCACCCTGATGGCGCTGGCAACCCTGGAGCACGGCTTCCTGATGCTGCCGCTGCCCTCGGCCGCGCTCTGGCAATGGAGCCTGCCGAAGATCTCCGATCGCGGCGCGGTGCCGTCGCCGATCGCGGCGCAAAGCGACGCCGAGGGCCGCTGAATGACCGCTCCGCCTCCGCGGATCGGCTCGAACCACGCCGCCGGCGCGGCAGACCACGCGAGCGGGCTCGAAAAGCCCGCCGTGCAACGAGGGAAGGGGACGGGCATGAACTACGAAGAGATCTTCGGCTCTGCTTTGGCCGGCCTGCATCGCGAGGGACGCTACCGCGTCTTCACAGACCTCGAACGGCAGGCAGGCCGCTTCCCGCACGCCACCCACCACACGCCGGCCGGCACGCGGCCCGTCACGGTCTGGTGCTCCAACGATTATCTCGGCATGGGCCAGCATCCGAGCGTGCTCGGCGCCATGCACGAGGCCCTGGACCGCTGCGGGGCCGGGGCCGGGGGCACCCGCAACATCTCGGGCACCAACCACTACCACGTGCTCCTCGAGCGCGAGCTCGCCGACCTCCACGCCAAGGAGGCAGCCCTCCTGTTCACCTCCGGCTACGTCTCGAACTGGGCGGCCCTCGGCACCCTCGGGTCGCAGATGCCGAACTGCGCGATCTTCTCGGACGCGGGCAACCACGCCTCGATGATCGAGGGCATCAAGGCTGCCCGCGCCGAGCGCCACATCTTCCGCCACAACGACCCCGAGGACCTCGACCGCAAGCTGCGCCTCGTCGATCCCGCCCGCCCGAAGATCGTTGCCTTCGAATCGGTCTACTCGATGGACGGCGACATCGCCCCGATCGCCGAGATCTGCGACGTCGCCGAGGCGCACGGCGCACTCACTTACCTCGACGAGGTCCATGCGGTCGGCCTCTACGGCGCGCGCGGCGGCGGCATCTCGGAGCGCGACGGCCTCGCCCATCGCCTCGACGTCATCGAGGGGACGCTGGGCAAGGCCTTCGGGGTCCATGGCGGCTACATCACCGGCTCGGCCAAGCTCTGCGACTTCGTGCGCAGCTTCGCCTCGGGCTTCATCTTCACCACCTCGCTGCCGCCCGCCGTGGCGGCGGGCGCGGCCGCCAGCATCCGCCACCTCAAGGCCAGCGGCGCCGAGCGCGCCCGGCACCAGGAGCGGGTGGCCTCGGTGCGGGCCCGGCTCGATACCGCCGGCATCCCCTACCTGTCCAACGAGAGCCACATCGTGCCGGTGATGGTCTACGACCCGGTGCTGTGCAAGGCGATCAGCGACACCCTGCTCGACGAGTTCGGCATCTACGTCCAGCCGATCAACTACCCCACCGTGCCCCGCGGGACCGAGCGCCTGCGCATCACGCCCTCGCCGCTGCACTCGGACGACGACATCGCCCACCTCGTCGACGCGCTCAGCACCATCTGGGGCCGGATGGGCGTGCAGCGCGCCGCCGCCGAGTAGCGCCGGCGGCCGGGCGGTTCCGTCCGTGCCGAACCGACTTGCCCGAGGAGGCCCCATGCCGATCAACGGATCGATCCGACCGATGGCCTCACCGCCCCCGGAGGCGCGCCCGGGCGCGCGCAAGCCGCGCCGTCCGGCGGGCAGGAGCATCGAGATCGCGGGGGCGGTGGCGCACGACGCGCAGGCCCCGCGCGCCGACGACGGCCCGCCGACCTTCCCGTTCTCCGCGATCGTCGGCCAGGACGAGATGCGCCGCGCGCTCCTCATCGCGGCCGTCGATCCGTCCGTCGGCGGCGTGCTGGTGTTCGGCGATCGCGGCACCGGAAAGTCCACCGCCATCCGGGGCCTCGCCGCGCTCCTGCCGCCGATGGCGGCGGTGGCGGGCTGTCCCTATGCCTGCGATCCGGCGGAGCCGCCGGGGCGCTGCCCGCACTGCGCCGGGGCATCCGGCGCGCGCACGGCCCATGCGATCCCGGTGCCGGTGGTGGACCTGCCGCTCGGCGCCACGGAGGACCGCGTGGTCGGCGCCCTCGACCTCGAACGCGCCCTGACCCGGGGCGAGAAGGCCTTCGAGCCGGGCCTGCTGGCGCGGGCCAATCGCGGCTTCCTCTACATCGACGAGGTCAACCTACTCGACGACCACCTCGTCGACCTGCTCCTCGACGTGGCGGCCTCCGGCGTCAACACCGTGGAGCGGGAGGGCCTGAGCGTGCGCCACCCGGCGCGCTTCGTGCTCGTGGGCAGCGGCAACCCGGAGGAGGGCGAGTTGCGGCCCCAACTCCTCGACCGCTTCGGCCTCGCCGTGGAAGTAACAACCCCCACCGACCTGCCGACCCGCATCGACGTGGTCCGCCGGCGCGACGCCTACGAGCGCGACCCGGCCGGGTTCTGCGCCGCCTACGCGGAGGCCGACCGCGCCATCCGCCGGACCCTCACGGCCGCCCGGGCGCGCCTGCCCGCCCTCAGCGTTCCCGACGCCACCCTGGAGGCCGCCGCCCGGCTCTGCCTGGCGCTGGGCACCGACGGCCTGCGCGGTGAACTCACCCTCATGCGCACGGCCCGGGCGCTCGCCGCCTACGAGGGCGCCGAGACGGTGGACCTCGACCACCTCGCCCGCATCGCCCCCTCGGCCCTGCGCCACCGCCTGCGCCGCAACCCCCTCGACGAATCCGGCTCCACCGCGCGGGTCGCCCGCGCGGTGGAGGACGTCCTGGCGCGATGAGCACGCCCTGGTCCCGAGCCCTGCGGGTCGCGGACCTCGTCGCCGCCGATCCCCGCGGCTACGGCGGCGTGGTGGTCCGGGCCGGCGCGGGGCCGGTGCGCGACCTCTGGCTCGACCACCTGCGTGGGCGGCTTCGCCCCGGCACGCCCCTGCGCCGCATGCCCGCCGGCATCCCGGACGACCGCCTCCTCGGCGGGATCGACCTCGCCGCGACCCTGGCGGCCGGCCGCCCCGTGACCGAGGCCGGGCTCCTGACGGAGGCCGATGGCGGTCTCCTCGTCGTGCCGATGGCCGAGCGCCTGACCCCAGGCACCGCCGCGCGCCTCGGCGGCGCCCTCGATACCGGCCGCGTCCCCGGCGGCGCGCCCGCGCGCTTCGGCCTGATTCTGCTCGACGAGGGCACGGGCGACGACGAGCGCACGCCCGACTCGCTTACCGACCGCCTCGCCTTCCATCTCGACCTCACCGGAATCGCCTGGGGGGAGACCCGCGCGGCGGTCGACGACCGCGATTCGTCCGAGGTCGACGCGGCCCGGCCGATGGACGCCGCCGTGGCGGACCTCTGCCGGGCGGCCGCCGGACTCGGCATCCTCTCCCTGCGCGCGCCCCTACTGGCCATGCGGGTGGCGCACCGTCTCGCGGCCGAGGCGGGCCGGGCGACGCTCGCGGGGGCGGATGTCCGCGAGGCGGCGCGCCTCGTCCTGGCGCCCCGGGCGAAGCGGATGCCGCCGGTCGAAGAAGAGACCCGCGCGGCGCCGCCGGAGACCGCCCCGGGCGAGGCGGCTCCCGATCCCGCCGAGGCCGGCGCCACCGCCGAGACGGATGGCACCGCCGAAGACGGCGGCACCGCCGAGGCCGGCGGCAGGATGGACGCGCAGGCCGAGAGCGTGGTCGAGGCCGCGCGGGCGGCGATTCCGGCGGGGCTCCTCGCCGGATTCGCCGCCGCAGGCGCGCGCACGCCGCCACCGCGCGCCGGCAAGGCCGGTGCCCTGCTGAAATCCGTCCGCTCCGGCCGCCCGGCCGGCACGCGCCCGGGCCATCCCCGCGCGGGGCGCCTCGCCCTCATCGACACCCTGCGGGCCGCCGCGCCCTGGCAGCGCTTGCGCCGGGCCGAGGGCGGGGTCGGCCCCGCCTTCCAGGTGCGGGCGAGCGACGTCCGCATCACCCGGTTTCGCCAGCGGGGAGAGACCACCACGATCTTCGCCGTGGACGCCTCCGGCTCGGCCGCCCTGGAGCGCCTCGCCGAGGCCAAGGGCGCCGTCGAGCTGCTCCTCGCGGAGGCCTACATCCGGCGCGACCGGGTCGCCCTGGTGGCCTTTCGGGGTACCGGCGCCGAGATCGTCCTGGCCCCGACGCGGGCCCTCGCCCGGGCCCGGCGCGACCTCGCGGCCCTGCCGGGGGGCGGGGGCACGCCCCTCGCGTCTGGCCTCGACGCCGCCGCTGATCTGGCCCGCACCGTCATCCGGGCGGGGGGGCGCCGCGACCCTCGTGGTGCTCACCGACGGACGCGCCAACGTGACCCGCGCGGGCACGCCGGGCCGCGCCCAGGCCGGTGCCGACGCCCTGGACGCGGCGGCCCTTCTGAGGGCGCACGCCATCCGCAGCATCCTCATCGACACCGCCGCGCGGCCCCAGGATTCCGCCCGCCGCCTCGCCGAGACGATGGGTGCGCGCTATCTCCCGCTTCCCTACGCCGACGCGACGGCCATGAGCCGCGCGATCCGCGCGGTGGGGTAGAGGACCGACCATGCCGGCGCCGAGCGACCGACCCCAGTGGGAGCGCGATGGCGCCGACTGGCCCAACCGCGCGGCGAGCCGCTTCGTCGAGGCCTCCGGCCTGCGCTGGCACGTGCAGGAGATGGGGCCGCCGGAGGCGCCGGTCCTGCTGCTCCTGCACGGCACCGGGGCGGCGACACATTCCTGGGCCGGCCTCGCCCCGCGCCTCGCCGAGCGCTTCCGGGTCGTGGCGCCGGACCTGCCAGGCCACGGCTTCACCGATCCGCTCCCCGCCGGCCGCCTGTCCCTGCCCGGTATGGCGGCGGCGATCCGCGACCTGCTCGCCCAGATCGGCGCCGCACCCGTCCTCATGGTCGGGCATTCGGCCGGCGCGGCGATCCTCGCGCGGACCTGCCTCGACGGCCTGAACCCCCGTCTGCTGGTCGCCCTGAACGGCGCCCTGACACCGTTCCCGGGCCTCGCCTCGGTGCTGTTCCCGGGGCTCGCCCGGGCGCTGTTCCTCAACCCGATCACCCCGCGCGTCTTCGCCTGGACCGCCGACCGGCCCGCCGTCGAGCGGCTGATCCGGGGCACCGGCTCGCGCCTCGATGCCCGCGCCCTCGACCTGTATCGCCGCCTGTTCCGCTGCCCCGGCCACGTGGCGGGGGCGCTTGGCATGATGGCGAACTGGGATCTGGCGAGCCTCGACCGGGCCATCGGGGGCTTGCGGGTTCCGGTGCTGCTCGTGGTGGGCGGAGACGACAAGGCAATCGCCCCCGAGACTGCCTTCACACTGGCCGACCGGTTGCCGAACGCCCGGGTGAGCCTGCTGCGCACCCTCGGGCACCTCGCGCACGAGGAGGCGCCCGAGCGGGTGGCCGCGCTCATCCTGGAGGCCGCCGAGACGGCCCTGGCCGAGCCGTCGACTGCTCTCTGAACCCGCCGCGATTCCGGACTTGCGCAAACAAGGTTTCACTGGATAGTGTCAGTTTATGTTGACATTCGCCGATGCGCCGAGCCAAGCGACCAGGATGCCGGACCGGCCGCACGCGGTGGTGATCGGCAGCGGTTTCGGCGGGCTCGCGGCGGCCGTGCGGCTCGGCGCGCGGGGCTACCGGGTGACGGTGCTGGAGCGCCTGGAGCAGCCCGGCGGCCGGGCCCGCGTGCACCGTCAGGACGGCTTTACCTTCGATGCCGGCCCCACCATCGTCACGGCCCCGTTCCTGTTCGAGGAATTGTGGGCGCTGTGCGGGCGGCGCATGGCCGACGACGTCACCCTGGCGCCGATGCTGCCGTTCTACCGCATCCGCTTCCCCGACGGAGCGACCTTCGACTACAGCGGCGACCCGGAGGCGATGCGGGCCGAGGTGGCCCGGTTCTCGCCGGAGGACGTGCCCGGCTACGAGCAGTTCATGGAGCGCAGCGCCGCGATCTGCCGGGTCGGATTCGAGGAACTCGGGCACGTCGCGTTCTCGTCGGTCTCCGACATGCTGCGGATCACGCCGGCCCTGCTGCGGCTCGGCGGCCACCGCTCGGTCTACGACCTCGTGGCCCGCTACATCCGGGACGAGCGCCTGCGCACGATCTTCAGCTTCCATCCGCTCCTGATCGGCGGCTCGCCGTTCCGGGCGAGCGCGATCTACTGCCTGATCGCGCATCTGGAGCGGCGCTGGGGCGTCCATTTCGCCATGGGCGGGACCGGGCGGCTGGTCGAGGGCCTCGTCGGCCTGATCGCCGGCCAGGGGGGCGCCGTGCGCTGCAGCGCCGAGGTCGCCCGCATCGAGGTGGCGGACGGGCGCGCGACGGGCGTGAGCCTCACGGACGGCACCCGGATTGCCGCCGACATCGTGGTCTCGAACGCCGATTCGGCCCACACCTACCTGACCCTGCTGGCGGGGCAGGGAGCGGCCTGGCGCCGGGCCAAGCTGAAGGCCGCGCACTCCTCCATGGGGCTGTTCGTCTGGTACTTCGGCACCGACCGCAAATTCCCCGACATCGCCCACCACACCATCCTGATGGGGCCGCGCTACCGCGAACTCATCGCCGACATCTTCGAGCGCAAGGTGCTGGCGCCGGATTTCAGCCTCTACCTGCACCGTCCCACCGCCACCGACCCGCTCCTGGCCCCGCCCGGCTGCGACGGCTTCTACGTCCTCGCCCCCGTCCCCAACCTCGCGGGCGGCCAGGACTGGCGGCACCTCGCCGAGCCCTACCGGCAGGCCATCGCGGATCACCTGGAGGCCACGGTGATGCCCGGCCTGTCGGCGTCGATCGTGACCTCGCGGGTCACCACGCCGGCGGATTTCGAGACCGATTTCCTGAGTTTTCGCGGCTCGGGCTTCGGCCTGGAACCGGTGCTGACCCAGTCGGCCTGGTTCCGGCCCCACAACGCCTCCTCGCTCGTCCGCGACCTCTACCTCGTCGGGGCCGGCACCCATCCGGGCGCGGGTCTGCCCGGCGTGCTCTCCTCGGCCAAGGTTCTCGATACGGTGGTGCCGGATGCCCGCGTCGATGCTTGACTCCAGCCGGCCGCCCCTCTGGGCGATCGCCCATGCCGACGCGGCCGACCACGCGGCTTGCCGCGACGCGATCCGGCACGGGTCGCGCAGCTTCTTCGCCGCCTCGGCCCTGCTGCCGGCCCGGGTCCGGCGCCCGGCCTACGGGCTCTACGCCTTCTGCCGCCTCTCCGATGATGCCATCGACGAGGTCGACGGGCGCGACCGGCCCGCCGCGCTGGCGCGCCTCGCGACGCGGCTCGCCCGGATCTACGAGGACGCGCCCTGCGACGCCCCCGCCGACCGGGCCATGGCCGACCTCGTGACCGCCCACCACCTGCCGCACGCCCTGCCGGCGGCCCTGATCGAGGGCCTGGCCTGGGACGCGCAGGGGCGGCGCTACGAGACCCTGTCGGACCTCACCGCCTACGCGGCGCGGGTGGCCGGCAGCGTCGGCGCCATGATGACGGTGTTGATGGGCGTGCGCGACCCCGCAATCCTGGCGCGGGCCTGCGACCTCGGCGTCGCCATGCAGTTCACCAACATCGCCCGCGACATCGGCGAGGATGCCCGGGCCGGGCGCCTCTACCTGCCCCTGGCCTGGATGCGGGAGGCCGGCATCGATCCGGCCGCGTTCCTGGCCGAGCCCGTCGCCGGCCCCGCCCTCCAGGGCCTGGTGGCGCGCCTCCTCGCGGTGGCGGAGGGCCTCTACGTACGCTCGGAAGCCGGGCTCTCCGGCCTGCCCCTGGATTGCCGGCCGGCGATCCGCGCGGCGCGCCTGATCTATGCCGAGATCGGCCGGGAGATCGAGCGTGGCGGCCTCGACCCCGTCGCGACCCGCGCCCGCGTCGCCGGCCGGCGCAAGGCAGCACTGCTGGGGCGCGCCCTGGTGCCGGTACCGGTGCGGCCCGGCCGCGCCGACCCGCCGCTTGCCGAGACGGCCTTCCTGGTGGAGGCCGTCCAGAACCGTCCCGTGCCCGCGTCCCGGCCCTGGTGGGACGTCGCCGGACAGGCGGTCCGGGTTCTCGAGCTGATCGAGGCCCTGCGCGAGCGCGAAGGCGCCGCCACGGCGAATCCGTGAGCGACGGGCTGTTCGCCGCCTTCGATATCGGCCTCGTCTTCGCCCTCGCCCTGGGGCTGGCCATCTGGCAGCTGATCGTCCTCAAGCGCGGCATCCGCCGCGACCGGGCCGAGGCTGCCGCACGGGCGGAGGCGTCTCAGCCGCCGGAGCGGCCATGAGCCCGCCTTCGCTTCGGCGGCGCGTTGGTCACAGCATCGCGCCCGCATTCATGATCCCGTCCGGATCGAGGGCGCGCTTCACCGTCTGGATCAGGCGCAGGCGCTCGGGATCGGAATAGCGCACCAGCAGGTCGCGCTTGAACCGGCCGATGCCGTACTCGGCGCTGAAGCTGCCCCCGAGTTCGATCGCGGCGGCGTAGAGTTCGTGGGCGAAGCCGGCCTCGACCGCGCGGGTGAAGTCGAGGCGGTCCCGGCCGGCCGGCACCACGAGGTTGTAGTGCAGGTTGCCGTCGCCGACATGGCCGTAGACGGAGAGGCGCACTCCCGGCATCCGCTCGGCCAGGAGCGCGGCACCCCGGTCGAGGAAATCCGTCAGGCGCGAGACCGGCAGGGCGATGTCGTGCTTCACCGAGCCGCCGGCATGCTTCTCCCCCTCGGGGATCGTCTCGCGCACCGCCCAGAAGGCCCGGCGCTGCGCCTCCGACTGGGCCAGCACCGCATCCTCCACCCACCCGCGCGCCATCAGCGTCTCCAGGCAGCCCATCAGCACGTCGTCGAGGGGGATGCGCTCGGAGGAGGCGGTGAGTTCGAGGAGCACGGCGCCGCCGGGGCCCGCCTTCAAGCCGGTCTCGGCGCCGCGCATCTCGGCCACGAGACCGAGGGAGGAGGCCGAGATCAGCTCGAAGGTCGAAGCGAGGTCCGAGGTCTCCCGGCGCACCAGGGCGGCCATCTCGGGGATCGGCGCGCCCCCTGCGAGTTCGAGCCAGGCCGTCGCCCGTTGCCCCTGCGCCGGCCAGAGCTTGAGCACCACGCCCGTGACGATGCCCAGCGTCCCTTCCGCGCCGATGAAGAGTTGCTTGAGGTCGTAGCCGACGTTGTTCTTGCGCAGGGTCCGCATGTCGGAAAACAGCGTTCCGTCCGGCAGCACCACTTCGAGGCCGAGCACGAGGTCGCGGGCCATGCCGTAGCGCAGCACCTGCAGGCCGCCCGCATTGGTGCCGAGGTTGCCGCCGAGGCGGCAGCTTCCCTCCGCCCCGAGGCTCAGGGGCAGGAACAGGCCCTCGGCTTCCGCCGCCCGCTGCGCATCCGCCAGGATGCACCCTGCGTCGCAGGCCAAGGTGAAGTTCAGGGGGTCGACGGCGCGGATCCCCGTCATCCGCTCGAGGCTGACGACGAGCTGGCGCCGACCGGGCTCCGGCGTCGCCCCGCCGACATACCCCGTGTTGCCACCCTGCGGCACGAGGCCGAAGCCCTGGCGGCGGGCGAGCCGCACGAGTTCCTGAACCTCTTCGACGCTGCGCGGGCGCAGCACAGCCGGGGTCTCGCCCTGCATCAGGTCGCGCTGGTCGCAGGTATAGCGCGCCGTCATCGCCGGATCGGCGAGGACCCCGCTCTCCCCGAGGAGGTCCCGGAACGGGGTGAGGGCGTGCGGGTCCGGCGCGGTGTCCGTCATGGTTCGGGGCTCTTAAGTCGAGGCTCTTCGCCTGCCGGCCGGAGCGGTCCGGCCGTCGGGGAGCGACCATGTCGCGCCCAACCGGCGAAAGAAAGTCCCGGCCTCGCGATCCCCGAACGCGTGTCAGGCCCGCCCGGCCAGCAATCCCGGCACGGCGCCCAGAAGATCGCGCGTGTAGGCGTGCTCGGGCGCGCGGAACAGCTCGGCGGTCGGCCGCATCTCGACGATGCTGCCGCGATGCATCACGGCGATGCGATCGCAGATCTTGGCGGCGACGCGCAGGTCGTGGGTGATGAACAGCATCGCGAGGTTCAGGCGCTGCTTCAGGTCTTCCAGAAGGTCGAGCACTTGCGCCTGGACCGAGACGTCGAGGGCCGAGACCGCCTCGTCGGCCACGAGCACGTCGGGCTCCATGGCCAGCGCCCGGGCGATGCCGATGCGCTGGCGCTGGCCGCCCGAGAAAGCGTTGGGGTAGCGCTCGGCGGCGCTCGGGGAGAGGCCCACGAGGTCGAGGAGTTCGCGGGCCCGGGCGCGGGCCTCGTGGCGCGGCGTACCGTGCGCGATCGGGCCGGCGGTGATGATCTGCTCGACGGTGCGGCGCGGATTCAGCGAGGCGAACGGATCCTGGAAGATCATCTGGATGCGCTTGCGCTCGTCGCGCAGGGCGCGTGGCCCGAGGGCAGTATAGTCGAGGCTGCCGAGGCGCACCGTCCCCCGGTCGGGCTCAATCAGCCGGATCGCCAGGCGGGCAGTGGTGGACTTGCCGGAGCCGGATTCGCCGACGAGGCCGAGGGTTTCGCCGCGCCGGACGTCGAAAGCTACCTCCTTGACCGCCGCGACCACGCGCGGCTTGCCGAACAGGCCGGCGCGGCTGGTGTAGGTCTTGGTCAGGCCGATGGCCGACAGGGCGAGGGGCGCGGCCTCGCGGGAGGCGCGCGCCGGCGGCACCAGGCTCGGCACCGCCGCGAGCAGGGCCTTGGTGTAGGGGTGCTGCGGGTCCTTCAGCACCGCCTCGGCGCTGCCCTGCTCCACCAGCCGGCCGCGCTGAAGCACGGCGACATGGTCGGCGATATCGGCCACCACGCCGAAATCGTGGGTGATGAACAGGACGCTCATGCCGCGCCGCCGCTGCAGGTCGCGGATGAGCTTGAGGATCTGCGCCTGGGTGGTGACGTCCAGCGCCGTGGTCGGCTCGTCGGCGACGAGGATCGAGGGTTCGAGGGCGAGCGCCATCGCGATCATCGCGCGCTGGCGCTGGCCGCCGGAGAGCTGGTGCGGGTAGGCCCGCACGATCTGGGCCGGGTCGGGCAGGCCGACCTCTGTGGCGAGCGCGATGGCGCGGGCCCTGCGCTCGGCGGGCGTGAGGAGGCCGTGCGCCTCGAACATCTCGGCGATCTGGTCGCCGATGCGCATGACCGGGTTGAGGGC
>NZ_JAIEOF010000456.1 GCF_019750675.1 Methylobacterium sp. | reverse complement strand
TCGCGGCCGTGAATGAGGAGGCCGAGGCCGTAGCCGAGGAGACCGGCCACCAGCAGCGCGGCCACGGGGTGCTCGGCGACCTGGTTCGTGGCGGCGGAACCACCCCGGCGCAGCTGCCGGCCGCCGTTCTCGTAGGCATCCTCGGCCCGGTCGTAGGCGGCCCGACCGGCGCTGCGGACGGAGCGCTCAGCCCGGTCGTAGGTATCGCTGGCCGCACCCTGGGCCCGGCGCGCGCGGTCCTCGATGTCCTCCGACCCGACGATGTTGCCGACCGCGTCGCGAACCTTTCCGCCGATGTCGCGGGCGGTATCGGCGACGTGCTCGGCGGCGTCGCGCACGGTGTCCTTGACCTGACCGTAGACGTTCTCGGCGGCGCCCTGCGCCTCGCGGGCACGGCCCTCGACCGAGTCCCGGCGGGACCCGGTCAGGTCGCCGACCGCGCCCTGCACCTTGCCGCCGAGTTCCTTGGCGGTCCCCGTGATGCGATCCGTATCGACCATGTCGTTTCTCCTTCTGTTGTTACGCGTGATGTTCATGACGTTCGACGTGCGTCCGAAGCTACGCCTCGGGGGTGGACTTCGGTTTCACGCCGGACTTCGGTAATTTCTGCGGAGACGCCCGTTCCCGCTTGATTTCGTTCTGCTCGAGCTTGCCCTCGGCCTCGACTTTCGGATCGCCGACCAACTTTCCGATGGCCTCTTTCACGGAAGCTTTGAGCTTGTCGGCTCCTTCGTTCGTCTTCTGTGCGCTCACGGGATGCTCCGTTGCCCAGGCGAGGGAGACCCCTCAAGTGGCTCGGCATGTCCGCCGAACAATGGTTCATACGTACCGGTAGAGGGGTTTTTCTTGCCCAGCTTCGAGCTGCGATGACCCGAGTTTCCGAGCGGGTCAGCGACGTTTGACCGTCCGCAGATGCAGCGCAGGTCGCAGGCTGCAGCGGCAGGGCTTCGGTGGCCGGCGTGAGGCCGGTGCCGAGCCCTCAGGGGGTGAGCAGGTTCTGCCGTGGCATCGCCGCGCTGTCTGGACAGACGGCGATCCGGCTGGACGCGACCGGGACAATCCCCTGACCAAGTCCGGCTCCACCCTCACGGATCTCGCGCCCTTTCGCGCCAGCAACCACCGTCCCGTACTCCTGACTGCTCGTATGAGGTCAGGCCGTAACCAGGCTTCGGATGCGTCGGTTCCCGACGAACCGCCGAAAGACTGGTATATCCGCATCATTGACGTGAACGTGAACGATCAGCGAGAGAGCGCGACCTACACTGCACGGTAGAAGCATGTCTTCACGGAACCGTGATCTCGGATAGGGAGTCCGGCCCAGGATGCATTTCAGCACAACCGCCGACGAAACTTCCGCACGCGGGGTATTGCCCCGTCATGCCCAGGATCAGATCGGGCGAAGATTGAACGAACTCATTCCCCGGGCGGAGGCGGTCGACGCCGGCACACGGCTGGGGCAGGTCCTTCAGCGCCTCGGCGCCGCCCTGCAGGAAGCCGAGGCGGACCGGCAGGTCACCAAGGCGTTCGGCGATGCGTTGATCGCCCTCGTGCCGCGCCTGCGCCGCTTCGCTCTCCTGCGCACCGCCAACGCGGCGGAGGCCGACGACCTCGTCCAGGCGACCCTCATGCGGGCCTGGGAACACCGCGCCCAGTTCCAGAACGGCACCAACCTCGTGGCGTGGCTGTTCACGATCCTGCGCAACGGCCACCTGAACCAGCGCAAGCGCCTGCGACGCGAGATCGAGGACATCGACGGCGCCATAGCGGGCACGCTGTCCACCCCCCCCGAGCAGGAGCACCGGGTCGCGCTCTCGGAGTTGCAGGAGGCCCTGAACGACCTTCCGGCCGAGCAACGCGAGACCTTGCTGCTGGTGCTGGTGGACGGCCTGATGCACGAGGAGGCGGCCATCGTTCTCGGGTGCCGGGTCGGCACCGTGAAGAGCCGCGTGAGCCGGGCCCGCGACCGGTTGGCCCTCGCCCTGGGGCTGTGACGACGCAATCGGCGCGTCGTCGGGTCATCGTGGGTCCCAACCGAGCCGACCGCCCCCGGTCGAGGCGGCGTGCCCGGGAAGGGAACGGACACGCCGACATAAGGCTCCCGGAGACCCCTGGCGGCCTCGGAAGGGTGACACGCGTGCGCTCGGCCGTCGCCGGCGGGTGACCCGGACCGAACGCATTTTACCAGGCAACGGACCATAAAAATGATGCATCTGCATCATTGAGCATCGCTCCGGCGGGGTTATTTCCTCTGCATCACCGCCCCCGACGACGGACCTCCCGAGAGGACACCGAGCGGGCGCCGGTGAGACATTTCCAAGTTATGCCGGACCTTGCATGTCCCCCGATCAGGTCCGGCATGGCCGCAGGGCCGGACGCCGTGCCACTCCGGGCACGCGTCCGGCCCGTAGGCCATCGCGACGAACAGGTGAGGATCTCCAGCGTGGCCAATCCCGGCATGCCCGACCCCATCCCGGGCGGCGATGTCCCCTCGCAGCGGCCGCCCCGGCCATTCCCGGGCGAGCGTCCGCTCGGTTCCGACGAGCCCTCGGCTCCGTTCGAGGAACCACCAGAACCGGGCATGCATCCGGACTGTCCGGCGGAGGGCCCGATCGAGCCGGGCATTCGCGCCTGAACGCGTCGCTGGAAGCCTACGAGGCACAGGCGATCCAGGAAGCCGTCGAGTCCGGCATGGCACGGCGCGAGCTTGTCGCCACCCTGGACGGGCGGCGCGTGACGGATCTCGTCCCGCCCGCGGCCGGCGAGCCGATGCGGGATTACGCGGTCCGGGCCACCGGCGAACTCATGGTCCACTACCTCGCCCACGGCGGGGACGACCCCACTCCGCCGGCCCGACCGCCTCTCTAAGGCGGCCAAGCCTCGGATCGGAACGCTCGACATCAATCACAGAAAGGCGGTCATGCCACCCGTTTCGAAATGCATTGTCCTGGCCCTCGCCGTAGCGAGCGGCACCCTCGGTCCGGCCCATGCCGAGACCGGGTTCGACGGCGACTGGTCCGTCGCGGCGACCGTCGACGACGGCAGCTGCACAGGGCCGTACCGCTACCCGATCGTGATCCGCGACGGTACCGTCAACGAGGCGGGCGGCAGCGCGGCCGATGCCTCCGGCCGGGTGGCGAAGAATGGCCGTATCGTCGGTTCCATCCGAAGCGGCTTGGCGAACATCGCCGTCGAGGGCCGGTTGCGGGCATCCGCCGGGACGGGGCGCTGGACCCTGACCGGCCCCATAGCCTGTGCGGGACGCTGGACGGCGAAACGCTCCGGCTGACGCAGCGTCGCGTTCAGGGTTGCGGCCACACGCGTTCACATCGGCATGATCTCATCAAGATGTGATCGAGTCCCTTGTTACATTTCGTAACACAGACCGGCTTGAAAAGCCGCAACCATCTTCCGAATTCTGCTGTTCCTAGCCCATCGCAACAGAGGAGATGCGAATGCGACTGAAACTTGCTGGCGCAGCTGTTCTCGCACTGGGTACCCTGGCGGCCACGGCCGGCGGGGCCGAGGCCCGCGACGGATGCGGACCCGGCGGCCACCGCGGCTATTACGGCTATTGCCGCCCGAACGTCGTCTACCGCCCCATCGTGGTGCGCCCCATCGTCTACGGCTACCGCCGGGTCGGTTGGTACGGTCCGCGCTGGCACCGCTGGGGCGGCTACCGCCACGTCGGATACCACCGCCCCTGGGGCTGGCACGGTGGCTACCGCCACGTGGGCTGGCACCACCGCTGGTAGGACGGCGTTACCCACGGGGCGCCCGGGTCACTCCGGGCGCCCACCCTCGCCGCTCGCTCCTTCGCCTCACGCGGGAGAGTACGGTGCCCGAACGCGTGACGTCAGAGATCCAGCATGGCCCACATCCTCGTCATGGGCGCCAGTCACGGCATCGGCCTGGAGACCGTGAAGGCGGCGCTCGCGGCCGGGCATCGCGTGCGGGCCTTCGCGCGTTCGGCCGGGCGCATGACCCTCTCGGACCCGAACCTCGAACGGTTCACGGCCGATGCGCTGAATCCCATCGACGTCGCTTCGGCGCTGGAGGGAGTCGATGTCGTCGTCCAGGCCCTCGGCGTTCCCGTGCGGCGCCTGATCGGGCCGGTGACCCTGTTCTCGGACGCCACCAACCTCCTCGTTCCCGCGATGGAGAAGGCCGGTGTCGGGCGCCTCATCGCCATCACGGGCTTCGGCGCCGGCGACAGCCGGGATGCCATCGGCCCGCTCCAGCGCATCCCGTTCCGCCTCGTCTTCGGCCGCGCCTACGACGACAAGGACGCCCAGGAGATGCGTATCCGGCACAGCCACCTGGACTGGACCCTGGTCCGGCCCGGTGTCCTGACCTCCGGCCCGGCGACGGGCCGCTACGAGGTTCTGGCCACGCCCGCGTCCTGGCGCAACGGACTGATCGCGCGAGCGGACGTGGCCCACTTCGTGGTGGCCGAGATCGGCCGCGCGTTCTACGCCAAGCGGGCCGTCGTGCTCGTCGGCTGAGAGCGCCGATTCCGGCTTCGATCGCCTGACCGCCGCATCAGGCCGGCTTGAGGAACTTGCACTTGCCCCGGTGCGACCAGGGCCCCGCCACGCCGGCCTCCGCGCAAAAGGCGTCGACCGCCCGGGTCACGCCGGGGAAACGACCGCCCAAGCGGTCGTAATCGTCGGCGACGAACAGGCCGCCGGGGCGCAGGACCGGCCACCAGGCCCGCAGGTCCGCCGCCACCGAGGCCTCCTCGTGCCCGGCATCGAGGTGAATCACGTCGGCGCTCACGCCGCGCAGGCGCATCAGTTCGGCCGCGTTCACCGAATCCAGCGGAAGCGGTACCACGCGGTCCGCCAGCCCCTCGTGCAGCACGTTGGCCAGGAAGGTGCGGTACAGGCTCGGATAGCCGTGCTCTGTGGCGAGTTCGGCGAACAGGTCCGCATCCGCCCAGTGGTCGACGGCGCCGAGCCAGGTATCCACCGCGATGACGGTCCCGTCGACGTCGTGCGCCGCCATGGTCCGCGCCAGATGCAGCGTGCTGGCCCCCTTCCAGGCACCGACCTCCACGACCACGTCCGGCCGGAACGTGGTGACGGCCTCGTCGAGATAGGGGTGGACGCTGCGCCAACCCTGGAGGTCGCGGGGGCGCAGGTCCTCGGGGGGAGCCGCGAAGGGATCGCGACCGTGCCAGAGGGCGTCGAGGAGGGCGCGGCGGGTCGTGCGGGGGCGGCTCATGCTGTCGGCTCGCGATGGCGGGGCCCGCCCCGGGGAGCGGGCGCGGGCGAAGGGGTTGTCAACGTTCGGCGGCGCGTGCGGCCTGCGCGTAGAGGTCTTCGCAGCGCGCGAGCCAACGATCGCGGGTGAACAGGCGCAGGACCCGGGCGTGCGGAACCGCGCGGGGAATGGCCAGGGCCTCACCGAGGGCGTCCGCGAGGGCGGCCACGTCGTCCGGGGGCGCGAGGCACCCGGCCTCGCCGATCACCTCCGCGGCGGCGCCCCGGTCGATGCCCGCCACCGGAACGCCGCAGGCCATGGCCTCGATGGCCACGAGGCCGAAGGGCTCGTCCCAGCAGGGCGTGAACAGGAAGACCGAGGCGCGAGCGACCGCGTCCGCCAGCGCCTCACCGGAGAGATGCCCACCGTAGCGGATGGGGCCACCGAGTTGCGGGGCGATCCGCGCCGCCCAGTATTCCGGGTCCTCGATCGGGCCGAACAAGGTCAGGGGAAGGCCGGCGCGGCGGGCCGCCGCGATGGCGAGATGCGTGCCCTTGATGGGCGCGATCCGCCCGGACCAGACGGCGCCCCCGTCGCCGCGCGCGCGATAGGGCCAGGAATCCGGATCGACGCCGTTGTGGAGCACGGACACCTGCGGCGGAGCCCCATCGGGCCACCACAACCTGCGCTGCGCCTCCGACGTGACGGTGACCCGATGCCCGGGCACGAGGCTGTCGCGCACGAACCCGCACAGGGCATCGTAGGGGGGCACGTGGAGGGAGGTGACGGTCGGTACCGCCGCGAGGCGCCGGCGCTCCAGGGGCAGGCGGCTCAAGCTGTTGTTGTGCAGCACGTCGAAGCCGCCGGCCGCGATCCGGTCGCAGGCGCCCGCATAGCCCGCATCCACGTGGGCCTTGAGCCCGGCATCGCCCCGGTGCTCCAGCCCGGGGAAGCTGCGCTCGTGGTGCACCGGGATCACCGGGTCGATGGCAAAGCGCGGGTCGCTGTCCCCGGCGGCGAACAGCACGACCTCGTGCCCGCGCGCCATCAGGCCTTCGGCCAGAACCCAGGCGTGGGCCTCCATGCCGCCCGCGAAGGGGTGCGCCACCGGGTGGCGCAGATGCGCGAGGAGCGCGATCCTCACGCGATCGCCACCGCGGCGGCCTGGGCCTCGAGGAAGCGGATGACGGAGGCCGAATTGCTGTAGGGCTGGTGGCTCTGCTGGCCGGTCAGTGCGAAGTCGTCCGCCTCGGGGCGGCGCAGGATGCGGATCGGCCGGTCGGGGGTGTCGTCGATCAGCCCCATCACCTTGAAGGCGTAGAGCCAGTGGCCCATCGTGCGGTAGCCCCACTTGGCCTCGAACAATTCGGCATTGCGAACCACGCTGTCGAGGTGATGCACGGGGGGCATGTGGTGGGGGTGGTACTGGTGGTAGGCGAGGCCACCCTTCATCCAGGCGATGGGGATGCCTGCCTGGTCGAGAACCTTGCCGAAATCCGTGTCCTCGCCGCCGTAGCCCGTGTAGCGCTCGTCGAACCCGCCGGTGGCCAGGAAAGTGGCGCGCCGGATCGCGAAGTTGAGGGACCAGAAGCAGCGGTAATCGTGGCAGATCTCGAGGCCGGCGGCGGGGGGACCCCGACGATCGGAATGGCGCTCGGCGACCGCGGCAAAGGCCTCACAGGTCCAGTCCCCCGCCGTCGCGCGCTCGGGCAGATGGAGCACCTCGCCCATCAGCAGGCCGTCGAGTTCGGCGAGCCCGCGGGCGTAATCGGCGACGAGGTCGGGAGCCGGGATGCAGTCGACGTCGAGGAAGACCACGACGTCCCCCGTGGCGGCCGCGACACCCCGGTTGCGCGCCGCCGCCAGCGGCAGTTCGGTGCCCGGCACCAGGATCTGGCGGACGGGCAAGTCGACCTCGGGCAGGTCGTAGGGCGCGTCCTGCATCACCGCGACGATGAACTCGGCGGGCGCTTGGCTCTGGCGCTCCAGGCCCAGGAGCACGTTGCGCAGGTGTGCCGGCCGTCCCTTGGCCAGGGTCACGACGGAAACGGTGGACATGGGGGGGTCTGGCTCCGGGGGGTTCGAGCGCTGAGGGATGCGGGCGATCAGCCGGCGGCAACGACCGTGAGGGCGGCGGGGTCCGTCGCGCCGTGCCAGAGTTCGTCGGTCAGGCCCTCGAGCCAGCCGGCGGCGCGGGCGGCGGCGTCCGGCGCGTAGAGGCTGCGCAGGGGGGCCGGGTCGAGGCCGCGAGCGCGGGCGAGGAGGTCGCGCCAGCCCTGGAGGTCGCCGGGCCAGACCGGGGCCTGGACGGCGGCTCCGAGGCGGACCAGGGCCTCGGCCTTGCGGGTCTGTTCGCCGAAGTAGCGCCATTCGGGCATCACGATCAGGCGGCCGCCGACGCGGGCGACCTCGTGAACCGTGTTGTCGCCGGCGGACGCCACCACGATGTCGGCGGCGGCGAGGTAGTCTGTCACCGAGGACACCCAGCCGAGTTCGCGCAGGTTGGAGAAGTCGGTCTCGTGCCCCTCGCGGTGGGTCGGCCCGAGGGTCAGCCACAGGGTGTCGGGCGCAGCGCGCGCCGCCACCGTCAGGGGCGCGTAGGGCGTGCCGCTGCCACCGCCGCCGGTGACCGCCACGACGATCTCCCGCTCCGGGTCGAGACCGAGCTTCGCCCGCGCCTCCGCCCGGCCGGGCACGCCGTCGACGCTGGTGCAGAGGCCGCCGCTGTAGAAGGTCTTGGCCCGAAGCGCCGCCGGGTAGTCGTCCTGCTCCATGCGTTCGTCGAAGGGGGCGAGCATGCCGACGCAGGCCTCGTAAGCGCCGACATGGCCGATGTCGGTCCGGTCGCCGTGCATGCGGATCTGCACCGCCGGCACGCTGGCGATGCGCGCCAGCAGCGCGATCTCCGCCGAGACGTCGACCACGAACAGGCCGACGTCGCGCTCGTCGAGGTGGTCGAGGATCGCCCGCATGGTCCGGCGCATCGCGGTGAGGCCCAGCGGCACGCAGTGCATGACCTGCGGAGTCGGCTCCGCGTAGAGGCGCGGCGTCGGCACGCCCGCGCCGATCATGTTCGGCAGGGGCACGATCTCGATGTCGCGGGAGAACCCGTCGAACAGCTGCGGCCCGGCGGTGAGCACGGAGACGGGCCGGTCGCGGGCGAATTCGGCCGCCACCGCCATCGTGCGGTTGGCGTGGCCCCGTCCCTGGTGGTGGACGAAGAACGCGATGGGCTTCTTCATGGCTGTCGGGTTCGCGATCCGTCAGGAGAACAGGGCGTCGGGCCGCAGGGCGGCCGCGACCTCGGATGCGTCCGGCCGACGCAGGACCCGGATCGCGCGCGCGTCGTCGTCCCACGCGATCAGCCCGGCGGTCCGGAACTGGCCGAGCCAGTAGGTCATGCACCAGCGCCCGTGCGTGCCCCGGAAGCGGGTGGCGTTGGCCAGGATGGCGTCGAAGTGCTGGAGCGGCGGCACGTGGACGGGATGGTGCTGGTGATAGGCGCGCGCGCCCCCGACCCAGAAGGTCGGCAGCCCGGAGGCCGCAAGGCGCGCGGCGAGGTCGGTCTCCTCGCCGCCGTAACCGACATAGGTCTCGTCCATGCCGCCGACGGCGTGCCAGCGGCGGGACGGGAGCGCGAACGACAGGCCCCAGAGCTGGCCGGGATCCGGCTCCGGGCGAAGGCCCTCCGGGGGAACCGGGGCGCGCGCCGGATGCGTCCGGCCGAGGCGCGCGAGGGCCGCGTCGTCGGCGGCGGTGCCGGGCTCGAGCCCCGGCGGCAGGTACAGCACCTCGCCCAGGAACAGGCCCTCCGCCTGCGCCGCCGCGCGCCGGTAGGCCGCCACGAGGCTGGGCGACGGGATGCAGTCCACATCGAGGAAGACGAGGAGGTCGCCCGTGGCGGCCTCGGCCGCGCGGTTGCGGGCGGCGGCGAGCGGCATCGGCTCGCCTTCGACGTGACGATGGCGCACGGGGCAGCCGGGGTCCGGCAGGTCGAGGGTGCGGTCCGGCTGCATCCAGGCGATCACCAGTTCGCGCGGACGCACGGACTGGCGTGCCAGCCCGGACATGAGGTTGCGCAGCCGGTCGGCCCGGCCGCGGACCAGGGTGAGCACGCTCGCCGACGGCCCATCGGGGGCGTCAGCCTGCATCGGCCAGCATCCGGCGGAAATGCCTGACGCCCTCGATGATGCCGCGGGCATGGGACGCCCGCGCCACGTAGGAGTGCTGCAAAGCGGCGTTGCTGGCGAGGTCGTCCGAGTAGTTGGCGACGATGATCGCCTGCACCCCGGTGCGCAGCATCTCGACGTCGTTCCCGGAATCGCCGGCCACGAACACGGCCCGCTCCGGCAAGCCGTAGAGGGCCCGCACATGCGCGACCGCCGTGCCCTTCGAGGCGGCCTCCGGCAGGATGTCGAGGTAGCGGCCGTGACTGTGGATCACGTTGGCGGACAATCCCGCCCGCGCGAGGGCGGCGCGGACCCGCTGGGCCGTCTCCGCATCCCCGAAATAGCTGAGCTTGTGCCCGCGCTGCTCCAGGGGGCCCTGGGGTACGAGGCCGTCGAGGCCGGACAGGCTGGCCAGCACGCCCACCCGGTCCCAGCCCGTCGACACGGAGGCGCGCCAGGCGGCATCGGCCGTGTAGGTCACCCCGTTGGGATCGAGGTGGTAGATCTCCGACCCCACCGACGTGATCATGACCTGCGGGCGCGGGCTCGCCTGCTGCTCCAGCACCGCCATGGCGCTGTGGAAGGAGCGCCCGGTGGCGACCCCGAAGGCGAGGCCCGCCTGCCGGCTGCGCCAGCGCCGGAAGGTGCCGAGCGCCGCCTCGCAGCCCACCAGCGTGTTGTCGATGTCGCAGACGAGGAGCTGGCGCGGCGCCGCCAGGGGGGGCTCGGGGTGACGCAGCGCCCGCAGCAGGTCGTGGTAGCGCGCGGCGTGCCTATCCCAATCGTAAGCGGCGGCCGCGCGGGCGCCCCCGGCCACGCAGGCGGCGTAGAGGTCGGGCTCGTCCAGGATGCGCAGGCACGCCGCCGCGATGGCATCGGGGGTGCGCGGATCGACCAGAAGCCCGTTGCCGCAGGTCTCCACGATGTCGTTCGGCCCACCGCTGTCGGTGGCCACCAGCGGCAGCCCGGCGGCCGAGGCCTCGAGCAGGGTCAGGCCGAAGGGCTCGTTGAGGGCGGGATTGACGAAGAGGCCGCCCCGGGCGCGGGCGTAGGCGTAGAGCGCCGGCACGTCTTCCGGCCCGTGGGTCTTGGGGTAGGCCACGCGCCCGTAGAGGTCGTAGCGGTCGATGAGGACGAGAATCTCCCGCATGGTGTCGGCCATGTCGCCGTCGAGGGCGTCGATGTCCTCCCGGGTGCCCGCCATCAGCACGAGGTTGGCTCGCGCCTGCAGGGCGGGGCTCTCGCCGTAGGCCCGCACCAGGGTGCCGAGGTTCTTGCGCGCCACCGGCCGGGCGAGCGCCAGCAGCGCCGGCTTGGCCGGGTCGTCCAGGAAGCGGTCGATGGTGGCGTCAACCCGTGGAAGGGGTTCGGCGGCCGCGAAACGGGCGAGGTCGCTGCCGGGCGGCAGGACGCGGATGCGCCCCGGATCGTAGGCCGCGTATCCGGCATACTGCACCTCAGCCTCGTCGCGGGAGGAGGCGACGACGAGGCTCGCGCGCGCCAGGGCGTCCTCCTCGGCGGCGATCCGGCGCGCGAGGTCGGGGCCGTCCTCCGCGCCGGGGCCCAGCATCGCCGCCTTCACCCGCCCGAGCGAATGGGCCGTGAACACGAAGGGGATGCCGAGCGCGTCCTCGACGAGGCCCGCCACGGAGGCGGCGTCGGCGTAGTGGGCGTGGATGAGGTCTGGCGCCCGGGACTGGGCCGCGATCCAGGCCATGAGGTTGCGGGCGAAGCTCCCGACCTCGGCGTGCATCTCCTCCTTCGAGCGGTAATCCGGAGACGCGCTCGCGAGCCGCACGAGGGTGACCTTGTCGGAGATGCGCTCTTCGGGCACGGCGTAGTCCGGCCCGGGCGTGCCGTGGAACAGGCGCGTGGCGACCACGATCCGCGCGATACCGGCATCCTGGGACGAGGCGGCCACGAGATCGAGCAGGTAGCGGATATGGCCGCCCGTATCGGCGGTGAGCCCGAACACGACCCCGCCGCCGCGAAGGCAGCCTTGCAGGGCGACATGCAAGACGAACATCAGGCCGCCGGCGTCTCAGGCGTGCTCTGAAAAAGAATTGTTGAAGATGAGGTGCTTACCGTGATCCGCGTCGCCCAAGTCGCACCCAACATATTCCCCGTTCCCCCAGAGCACCATGGTGGCACGGAGAGGGTCATACATGACCTCAGCACGGCACTGGTTAACCTAGGTGTGGAAGTAACGCTCTTCGCGCCCTCGGACAGTGCGACAGACTTACCGCGCATCGGCGACCATCCCAGCCTCGCGGCCCTGGAGCGCCGCCACGGACGGGTCGCACCCGGCGTCCCGGCGGCCCTGGACGCCGTGCAGCTGGAGGCGCTGCGGCTGCGCCTCGACCAGTTCGACATCGTGCATTGCCACGGTGAGTTCGCCCATGCGGCCCTCCTCGGCGCGCGCCGGCGCCACAGCCTCACGACGGTGCATTGGCGGGTCGACGAACTCGACCGGGCGCTGTTCTTCGCGGGCTTTCCCGACCTGCCGGTGGCGGCGATCTCGGCATCGCAGGCGGCCGGCATTCCGGCTTCCAACAGAGCGGGCATCGTGCATCACGGCCTCGCGCGGGACCGCTACGCCCTCGCCACGCAGCCCGGCGCGCACGTCGCCTTCGTGGGCCGGATGACCGACCAGAAGCGGCCCGACACTGCGATCCGCGTGGCGCGCGCCGCCGGCCTGCCGATCCGGCTGGGCGGCACCATCGACGTCGGCAACCCGGATTATTTCGAGGATCGGGTGCGCCCCCTTCTGGGGGAGGACGCGATCTATCTCGGGCCGGTGGACGATGCCCGGAAAGCCGAACTCCTGGGGAGCGCGCAAGCGCTCCTGTTTCCCATCGACTGGCCGGAGCCCTTCGGCCTCGTGATGATCGAGGCCATGGCCTGCGGCACGCCGGTCGTCGCCTGGAACCGGGGCTCGGTGCCGGAGATCGTCGAGGAGGGCGTGACCGGCTTCGTCGTCGCGTCCGAGAGCGAGGCCGTGGCCGCCCTCGGACGGATCGGCCAGCTCGACCGCGCCCGCATCCGCGCGCGTTTCGAGGCCCGCTTCACGGCCGAGCGCATGGCGGCCGACTACCTCGCCCTCTACCGCCGCCTGCTCGCCGCCTGATGCGGATCGCCTACCTCGCCTGGGACTACCCGCCGGCCCCCAGCGGCCTCTCGACCGCGGCCCGCGAGATCGCCGAGAGCCTCGCAGGGGCAGGGGCCGACGTCACCGTCTTCACCCTCGACCGCGCGGGCCGGGACAGCACCGGCGGCGTGACGGTGGCGGGGCTCGCCCTGCAACCGGACGGGGGGCTGGCGCGCCTGCGCCGCTGGGGCGCGGCCGGGCATCTCGCCGCCCCCCTCGCCTTCCGGCGCGCCGTACTCGCGGCCCATGCCCGCCGGCCGTTCGACGTCGCCGAAGCCACGAACTGGTACGCGCCCGCCGTACTGCTCGCGGGGCGCCGGGACCTGCCCCTCGTGACGCGGAGCTCGACCCCCGCAATCTTCACGCGGGACGCGCCCGACACGCTGCGCGACCGCCTCGACGGCCGAGCCGCCGATGCCCTGGAGCGCGCCCAGGCGCGGGGCAGCGCCGGGCTCATCGCCAACACCGCCGAGCACGGGGCGGTGATCGCCCAAACCTACGGTCTCTCCGGCCGGCAGCCCGAGGCCGTGATCGGCTTGAGTCTGCCGCCGGAGATCCTGGCGGCGGCGCGCGATGCCCCCTACCCGGACGAAGCGGGGCCGGTGCGCCTGCTGTTCGTCGGCCGGGCGGAAGCGCGCAAGGGCTTCGACGCGCTTCTCGGGGCGGTCGCGATCTTAGGCGACGACGCGGAACGCGGCGCGGTTCCACCCTTCCGGCTGGACCTGATCGGCGTCCCCCCGGCGGACCTGCCCGCCGGCCTGCCAGAGGCGGCGCGCACCCGCATCCATGCGCTCGGCCGGGTCCCCGCCGATGCGCTGGCGCAGGCCTACGCGAACGCGCACGCGGTGCTCGCTCCCTCCCGCTACGAGAGCTTCGGCCTCGTCTACCAGGAGGCCCTCGCCTACGGCCGTCCGGTGGTGGCCTGCGCGCAGGACGCGAGCGCGCGCGCCTTCGTGGGCGTGCCCGGTGCGGGTCCGCTGGCGCGGGAGGCCACCGGCCTGGCGCTGGCGGACGCCCTGCGCCCGCTCCTCGTCGATCCGGCCCTGCGCCGAGCCTATCGGAGCCGGGCACTGGCGGCGTCCGGCCGCTTCACCCGGGCGGCCCTGGCGGGCGAGACCCTCGATCTCTACGCCCGCGCCATCGCGGCGGTCCGATCCCGCCAGAAGAGCCGCGCGCCCACGCGCCCGCCAGGACCTCAATCCCGGTAGGGACGCAGCAGCGCAGTCTCCTCCTCGGGGCGCCCGCGCCCGGGCGCGAGACGCTCGTAGCGCCGCGAGCGCGCCAGGACATGGGCCCGGTCGAGATGGTGCTCGATCGCCCCGTGGAGGGCGATGAGGCTGCGTGGCCAGCCACCGTCGAGCACCGGACGCTCGTGCACGCGGCCGGAATAGCGCACGCATCGGCGGTTCAGACGATACTGGACGTCCGGGTAGACGTCCGAGAGGTGGCCGTCGACACGGTTGCGGCGTGCCAATCCGACCGAGACGACGTCGCCCGCCTCGGCCAGGGCGGCCAGGGCCGGAAGGCGCCGGCCCGCCTCGACGGACAGGGTCTCGTCGGCGTCGAGCTGCAGCATCCAGGGATGGCCGGCGAGATCCTGGAGGGCATTGCGCTGGGCGGCGAAGTCCTGCCCCAGGGGCCGTGCGCCCACCCGCACCGCGCCGCGCGGAAAACCGGCGACCGGCACCGCTTCCGGACGACTTACCGGTGCGTCGAGGAGGACCGCGACGTCGTCGGTCCAGGCCGCATGGACGGCCAGCATCGCCAGGGCCGCCGCCAATCCATCGGGGCGGCAGAGCAGGCCGAGGGAGACGGGCAGCCCCACGGCCCCGCCGAGGGCGTACAGGTCCGCCCGCGCCGCGCACCGGCCGTGGGGGTGGCGCAGGGCCGCGCGGCCCTCGGCGTCTTGCGGGCGCAGGCCACGGTCGAACGCGGTCGCGGCGCTGCGCAGGGTGTAGAGGTCGAGGCCGTAGGGCGCGTCCGGGTCGGACAGGAAGGTCGGCCCGGACAGGAGGGCTGCGAGGTGCGCGCGGCAGCGAGCCGGATCGGCATCCGCCGCCAGCAGGAGGCCGCAGGAGCCGCAGGCGATCGGAAAGGCCCGCACCCGCCCGCCCGGATAGGTGAGGGACCGCTCGCTCGGCCCCAGCATATCGGCCGCGCAGACGAAGCACCGGCGCATCATCGGTCCCCAGGGCCTTCGTTAGACGCAGGGATCTTGCGTCGCCGGGATCTTGCCGCGCGGGGCCGGCGCCATACCTCCGCAGTCCACCCCGAACCTCTGACGCAAGTGGACGCCCAGGTCGACTCCCCGCCGATGCACGACCTGCCTCCGTCCGGACGCGGCACGCTCGCCATCGTCGGCAACGCGCCGGGGCTCGACGCCGGTGCGGCGATCGACGCGGCGCGTTGCGTCGTGCGCTTCAACAACGCGCCGGGCTTCGGCGGGCGCACCGGCTCCCGGGTCACCCACCTCGCCCTGGTCAATCGCGGCGGGCAGATGCGCGAATGGCTCGCCGACCCGCATTTCCTGGCGCGCCCGGTGGTCCAGCGCGCCGAGGCCTTCATCCTGCCGTTCCCGTTGCTGCCGGTGGAGCACAACCGGCCCGAGCAGATCTGCTGGACGCGCGAGGCCCTGGCCCTGCTGGCCCCCCTCGGCAGGCCGGTCCACGTCCTGTCCGAGGATCTGCACAGGGCAGCCTGGACGCGCCTCGCGCGCCCCGGTGCCACCGGGCGGCCGAACCCCAGCACCGGCTTCCTCGTGACCCTGGCGCTCCTGCTCGGCCGGCCGGCGGAACGCGGCGCGGTCGAGGTCCACGGCTTCGGTTTCGACGGCTGGCCCGGCCATCCCTGGGCCGCCGAGCGCGCCTGGTTCCGGCAGGCCGAGGCGGCCGGGCACATCCGCCTGCACCCCTGCCCCGCTTGACCGGCCCGACCAGGATCACCCGCATCCCATGACCACACTCATCACCGTCCTGAAGGGCAGCGGCCGCTACGACGCGGTCTGGGTCGAGCGCCTCGCCCGCGGCGTGCGCCGCCACGCCCCGGCCTTCGACCGGATCCTCTGCCTCACGGACCTGCCCCTGGCCGTCGCGGGCGTCGAGCGCGTCCCGCTGCGGCACGACTGGCCGGCCTGGTGGGCGAAGATGGAGGCGTTCCGCCCCGGCCTGACGCGGGGGCCGACCCTGCTCTGCGACCTCGACACCGTCTTCACCGGACCGGCCGATGCCCTGGCCGAGCCGGGCCTCGCCGCCATGGAGGACTACTTTCACAAGGGCCGCCTCTCCAGCGCCCTGCTGCGCTGGGACGGGGGCGCGCTGGATTTCCTCCACGCTGCCTTCGCGGCCGAACCCGAGCGCTGGATGACCCCGGGCGCCTGCGGCCCGGTACCGAACGCCGTGCACGGCGATCAGGTCGTCATCGACCACCTCATGCGCCGGGAGGGCCTGCGGCCCGACTTTCTCCAGCGCCTGCACCCGAACCTGCTCGACTTCTACGATCCGCGCCGCGCCGAGCATGGACCGGTGGTGATCTTCATCGGCGCGGCGAAGCCCGACACCACGACGGGTCCGGTACGGTCGGCGTGGGAAGCGCCCTGATCGGATCGGGCCCGGAGATGCGCCGCGTCCGCGCGGCCGCCCCGATCAACGCGCGGCCGGAGCCTCGCCGGCGCGCCGATCGGCGAGACACGAGACTGCCCAGATCGCCAGCCCCCCGAGGGCCAGGGCGACGCCGACCCAGCCGGTCGCGGGCAGGCCGAGCCCGGCCGTGAGGGCGAGGCCGGCGAGCCAGGGTCCGAGGGCGTTGGCGACGTTGAAGGCCGAGTGGTTGAGAGCGGCGGCCAGGGTCTGCGCGTCCTCGGCGACATCCATCAGGCGGGTCTGCAGGATGGTGGCGAGGCCGCCGCCGCAGCCGATGAGGAAGACGACGGGCCCGAGGGTCCAGAGGCTGCCCGTCGCGTAGGGGTAGAGGGCGAGCGCGCCCGCGCTCCAGACCAGGGTGAAGCCGGCCGCCGGCATCAGGGCGCGGTCGGCCGCCCAGGCGCAGGCGAGGTTGCCGACGGTGAGCCCGAGGCCGAACAGGGCGAGCACTGGCGGGATCGCGCCCGGCGAAGCGTGCGTGACCTCCAGCATCGTCGAGGCCAGGTAGGTGTAGACCGAGAACAGGCCGCCGAAGCCGATGGCGCCGGTCGCCAGCGTCAGCCAGACCTGGCCGCGCCGCAGGGCGCCGAGTTCCTTGAGGGCGCTCGCCCCCCGGGCCGGCTCACCCAGCGGCGCGTAGATCCGCACCAGGATCGCCGTCCCGGTGGCGAGCAGGGCCACGAGGCCGAAGCTCCAGCGCCAGCCGACGAGCTGACCGATGCCGTTGGCGAGCGGCACCCCCACCACGGTCGCGACGGTGAGGCCCGCGATGACCCGCGAGACCGCCTGCGAGCGCCGCGCGCGCGGCACGAGGGCGGCGGCGACCAGGGCCGCCACCCCGAAATAGGCCCCGTGCGGCAGGCCGGCGAGGAAGCGGAAGACCAGCATCCAGGGATAGCTCGGCGCCAGCGCAGAGAGGCCGTTGCCGAGGGCGAACAGCACCATCAGGGCGACGAGCAGCGTGCGCCGCGCGATGCGGGCCGCCAGCACCGCGATGATCGGCGCCCCCACCACGACTCCGAGGGCGTAGGCGCTGATCACGTGGCCGGCCGTGGCGGCATCGATCCCGAGATCGGGCGCGAAGGCCGGCAGCAGGCTCATGGCGGCGAATTCGGTTGTGCCGATCGCGAATCCCCCCGCCGCCAGCGCGACGAGGACGAGGGTCGGGTTCGGCCCGGGCGCCGACCCACCCGGCGTGGCCTCCGCGGCGGCCCCGGCATCAAGTGGCACGGTCTTGTCGAGTGGGACGATCTCGGGAAGATCGACATTGAGGCGATCGACCTTGGGAAGCTCGACGAGGGTCATCGGCACCCCCCGACGATGCGCGCCGGGTCGGCACCGGGCGCGCGACCCGCGTTCGGGCCCCGCTCGGGTCTCGGAAATGCGGTCATGTCTTGGTGGATCCGTGCGGGAGGCGGTTTCGGGATCGGGCCGCGCTCAGTTCTTCGGCACCTTGTCCTTGCCCTTGCCCGGGTTGGAGGTGTTGACGAGTTCGGGTGACGCCTGCGCCCGCAGGGTCTCGCGCTGGGCCGCGGTGTCGATCCGCTTGGTGCGGGTGAACGGCTCCAGCGTGACCGGACCGCCGGTCATCAGGGCCTCGACGATGCCCGCCAGCACCCGAACGTCGGCGTAGCCCTCCTCGGCGTCCGGCTCCGGCTCCCGGTCGTTCAGGATGCAGTCGGAGAAGTACTTCAGTTCTCCGCCGAAATGGTCGGTGTTCTTGAAGCTCTCGTGGGACTTGCTCTCGCCGAGGGTGACGGTGTGCTCTAGAGCCTTGCCGTACATGTAGGCTGGATTCACCTCGACGCTCCCCTTCGTGCCGACCACCGCGTAGGTGTCGAGGGTGTTGCCGACGTAGGAGAGCACGAACTGGGCGAGGCGGTTGCGGGGAAAGCGCAGGGTCACCGCGACGGTGTCGTCGAAGTCGCCGAGGCCCGCTTCCGGGTGACGCATACCGACGGCCGAAACCACCTCGGTCGGCTCGTCGCCGAAAACGTAGCGAGCGGCGTTCACCGGGTAGGGACCCATGTCGAAGACCGGCCCGGCCTCGACGCCGCTCTTCGCCCGGTGGTTCTCGGGCGAGACCATCTGGGTGAAGGTCGAGGAGAAGGTCAGCAGGTCGCCGAGCTTGCCGGAACGGATCAGGTCGATCGTCGCGAGGGTCGCGGGCTCGAAGTGCAGCCGGTAGGCCACCATCAGCTTCGCCGAGGACGTGTTCGCGACGTCGAGAATCTCGCGGCACCGGGCCGTCGTAACCTCCAGGGGCTTCTCCACCAGAACGTGGATGCCGGCCTTCAGGGCGGGGATGGCGAACTCGGCGTGACGCCAGTTCGGCGTGGCGAGATAGATCGCATCGATCGTGCCCGAGGCCAGAAGGTCGCCGAACTGCTCGTAGGTGTAGGAATCGGTGACGCCGTACTGCTCGCCGACGCCGCGCGCCTT
>NZ_JAIEOF010000127.1 GCF_019750675.1 Methylobacterium sp. | reverse complement strand
CGCGGCGGCCTGCCCCGGCACCACACTCTGGGTCGATGCGGGATTCGCCGAGGCGACCGGGGTCGAGGCCTTCCTCGCGGCCGGGCTCGGGCGTCCGGTGATCGGCAGCGAGAGCCAGGCGGATGCCGGCCTGGTGCGCGCCCTGGGGGACCGAGCGGTGTTCTCCCTCGACACGCGGGACGGCGAGCGGCTCGGACCAGACGCTTTGCACGAGACGCCGGCCCACTGGCCGCGCGACGTCATCGTGATGACGCTGGGGCGGATCGGCGTCGGGGCGGGGCCGGACCTCGGTCGCCTGGCGGCGGTGGCGTCCTCGAGCCCGGCGACACGCCTCTACGCGGCGGGCGGGGTGCGGGGATCGGCGGACATCGCGGCCCTGCGGCGCCTGGGGGTGGCCGGCGCCCTCGTGGCCTCGGCCATCCATGACGGGGCCCTGGACGGCTGAAGGGACGCGCAAAAAAGAGGGGCGGCCCGAAGGCCGCACGGTGTCGAACAAAGAGGGGCGGCCCGAAGGCCGCCCCGTGTCGTGTTCATCGTCCGAGGAAGATGGAAGCCAGTCGCTGGAGCAGGCCCCGCGGTGCGGGCGGAGGCGCGCTCTGCCCAGGACTGTCCCCGATCTAAGCGTTCGACGCGAAGGGGTGCGAGGCGGAGTTGCGCTGCTCGGTGACGACGGCGGCGGTGGGCTCGCCCTTGACGGCGCGCTCGATCGAGAGCTTCACGGCGTCGTAGTTGTACTTCTGGATCTTGGCGTCGTCGGCCGCTTCCCAGTGGATGAACACGCCGACCAGGATGAACAGGTCGTCGGCCTCGTCGGCGGGGATCGTGCCCTCAGCCACGCAATCCTGCACGGCCTTGGCGACACCGTGCTGGGCAGGGCCGAACATCTGGACGGCCTGACGGGCGTCGTTGATGGTGACCTTGTTGAACATCAGGGTGTTCGGCTTGCAGGGCAGGTTCGGCGCGATGACCGCGAGCAGGCTGGTGAAGCCGTGCTTGTTGTTCACGAGGCCGTTGCAGAAAGCGGCTTCGGCCGGCGAACCGCGCGGTCCGATGATGAGATCGATGTGGGCGACCTCGTTGCCGTCGCCGACGAGGGCTTCGCCGACCAGAACCTTGTTGATCTTCGCCATGTGGGGTTTCTCCCAGAGTCTTGAAAAGACGTGACCGCCCCCGAGCTTCAGGCGCGGCCGGCAGCTATCCTTGTTCACGGCGTCCAGTCCATCGAGGGACCGGACCGGTTAGCCCGGATCGCGGCGCGGACCCTACTCTGGGGCCTTGCCGGGAACAACCCTGCGCGGAGCGTACGGCCTGGCAATTTATTCATCGCCGGCCGGAACCTTCGTTTGAGGCCGCGGAACCAGGGCCGAAGGGGCGTTTCAGGCCCCGGCCTCGAGCAGGCGGGCCAGGAACAGGGTGGCCACCGTGAAGTCCGCGCTGGTGCCGGGGTTGAGGCGGGCCGCCTTCCAGGCCCGGTCCCGGTCGAGCAGGACGTCCACGGGCGCCGCGGCGAGGTCGAGGGCGAGCAGCGCCTCCGCCTCGGCGCGCAGCGCCTCCGCCCGCTCGGCGCCGTGCTTGCGCGCCACGTGGCTGTCCGGCACCCGGGCGAGATAGGCGAGGTAGAGGGCGGTGGTGCACCAGGGCGGTGCCAGGCCCCGTGCCCGGGCCGCCGCCAGGGCCGGCAGGCCGATGGCGAACAAGTCGGCGAATCCGGTGACGTAGGCCCGCGCGATGGCGTCGCGCGGGGCGGCCTCCGCCATGGCGGCCGGGAGCGATACGGGGGCCGTCGGATCGGTGACGTCGTGGCGCTCGGCCCGGCCGAGGCCGCCCGGATTGGCCCGGCGGATCGCCGCGAAGACGTCCCGCGCATCGGCGGCGTCGAGGCCGTCGAGCACCGCCGCGAGAGCGGGGCGCAGGGGCGGGCCCGCCTCGGCCGCCCGGGCGAGGGGGGCGCAGAGGAGCAGGATGCCCAGATTCGTGTTCTGGCCGACCCGGGCCATCGTCGCCTCGACTGCCCGGAGCACCCGCCGGCCGACCGGTGCCCCGGCCTCGGCGAGGGCGGGGGCCGAGATCGCCGCGCTCGCCACGAAATCCGCCATCGCCATGCGGTGGCCGTCGGCGAAGGCGTGGACGTTGCCGGGCTTCAGGGCGTCGAGCTCGTCGAGGCAGCTCGCCCGGTAGGCGGCGGCGATGGCCTCCGCCGCGTTCATCCGAGCGCCGCGACGAGGCGGGGCGGACGGGCGGCCCGCACGGCGTTGAGGAAGCCGCGGGCGACGGCGAGCGCGATGTCGACCTCGGTGACCTGCTGCAGACCGGACCAGGCCGGCATCGAGTTCACCTCCAGCACGAGGTAGCCCCCCTGCCCGTCCTCGACGAGGTCGATGCCGGAATAGTCGACGCCGACTGCGGCAGCCGCCCGCTCGGCGAGTTCGGCGGCCGCGGGCGGCATCGCCCAGGCCAGGGGGCGGCCCCCGCGATGGACGTTGGTGATCCAGCCGTCGCCCTCGCGGATCATGCCCGCGATGGCGCGACCCTCGCAGACGAAGACCCTGTAGTCGCGCCAGAGGCCGTCGCTGCGGGCGATGTAGCGCTGGAGGTAATAGACCCGGGACACCGCCTCCTCGTCGGGCAGGTCCTCCGGGCGCTCGATCAGCTGGAGGCCCTCGCCCTGCGAGCCGAAGAGCGGCTTCAGCACCAGGGGACGCCCGGGCCGAGCCTCCCGCGCCACGATCTCGGCGGCGGCCTCGCGCTTCGAGAGCACGTAGGTCTCCGGGGTCGGCAGGCCGGCGCGGTCGATGAGCAGGCTCGTCATCGCCTTGTCGACGGAGCGCTCGATGGCGCCGGGGGAATTCCACACGATGGTGCCGGCGGAGACCAGGGCGTGCAGCACGCCGAGGCGCATGGTGGTCGCCTCGAAGGTGCCGCCCGCGATGGTGCGCAGGAGCACCCCGTCCGGCAGGGTCGCGAAGCCGGGCACCCGCAGGGGCTCCGGTCCCCCCGTCACCACCGCGACGTCGGCCATCGAGAACAGCACAGGCTCGGCGCCGAGCTGTTCGAGGGCGGCCTTCAGGCGCGCCTTGTGCCAGTTGCCGTTGTCGGCCGCGAGCCCGATCCGCATGGTCTTCAGCAAACCTCGACGTGAAGTCCTTCTCCACTCCGCGGGAGAAGGTGGCCCGCGAGCCAAGTCGGATGAGGGGAGTACCGTATCCAGAGGGGTCGTTCCCTCTCCCGCCTGCTTCGCAGACACCCTCCCCCACCTCAAGTCGGGCCTGTCCGACTTGAGCACTCGACGGCAGACCACGGGCAAGCCCGAGGTCTGTGGGGGGAGGGTTCGAGCGCTATTCCTACCGGAACGACGCTTCCACCAGCTCCGGCATCAGTTTGCCACCCCGAAAACTCTTGCCGGTGGTGACGGAGGTGACGATGACCTCGGCCGGGCTGAAGAGGGCGCCGTCGATCTTGTAGAAGTCGCCGTTCACCCGGGAGAAGATGTCGGCGAAGGGGGCGCCGTGGTCGGCCGAGTTCGACGAGGGCACCTGCTCGGCGAGCTGCTGCGCGTCGGCGTCGTCGGCCTCGACGAAGAGCTGTACGCGGCCGCCGTAGATGATGGCGTCGTTGGTGCGGCCCATGGCCTGGATGAAGTCCGGGTGCTGCGGCGAGAGCGGGGCCGAGCCGATGCCGTCCACGATTCTGTGCAGGTCGAAGCCGACGGTGTGGGCCTTGTGGAGCGCGACCTCGAGGACGCGGGCGACGACCTGGGTGGAGCCGGCGAGGCTCTGAGTCGGGGCGTAGATGAAGGTCAGCTGCTCGGGCGCCAGGCCCGTGGCCTCGGCCACCTTGGCGATGACGGAGGCCGGCGGGCCGCCGGCCGCTTCCAGCACCAGGGCGGTCTGGGTCGCGGAATCCCTGTAGCCGAGCTCGCCGTAGAGGTCCTCCACCACCGCGACGGCGCGGCCGGGGCCGGAGCCGAGGGCGAAGAAGCCGGAATCCCCGGTCTCGTCGGCCAGCGACCAGCCGGCATACTGGCTGCCGAGGCAGGCGATGACCGGATCGGCGGCGTGCACGATCACCGAGTAGGGCCAGGACGCGATCGGGCCGGAGGGCGCGATCGAGACCGTGCCGAGGCCGCCGAGGCAGATCTCGGCGATGCGGCGCCCGGCCTCGATGGAGCCGCGCACGCCGGCGCCGGCATCGACCATGCGGGCGCCGTTCTCGGTGGTCACGGACAGGCGCAGGGCCGCGGCATCGGCGACCAGCCGCTCCACCAGGGGCGCGGTCAGGGCGTTGACGCTCGGGAACGGGAATTTCGCGCCGCTCGGGCTGGTGGTCATGGGTGTCCCTCCGTCAGGGCGAGCAGGGTCCGCAGTTCGGCGGCCCGGCTTCGCAACATCGCTCTCGTGGCGGCCGAGTCCGGCCCTGTGGCGAACAGGGTGCACAGCGGCGCGTGGCGCGCCACCGTGGTGCCGGGTCTTGGGCGGTCGCGCACGAAATCCGGCCAGGAGATCGGCGGCATCGGCGCGTAGCCGCTGGCCGCGTAGCAGATTTCAGCGGCCGCCGCATCCACCGGTGCGGGTTCCGGATCGGGCAGGCGGCCCAGGCTCGCGGCGATATGCTGGGTGAGGAGGGGCGTCGGGCGCCGGTCGAGGACGTCGAGGGTGGCGCCCGGGCGCGGGTTGATCTCGGTGAGCCACCAATCCGGCCCGTTCACGAGGCAGTCCGCGCTGGCGAGCCCGGTCAGGCCCGTGGCCGCCGCGATGCGCCCGACCCCGGTCGCGATCGCCGCCGACAGCCCTGGTGCGAGGACCGGCGGCTCGTGGCGGGCCCGTTCCAGGGCGCCGGCATAGCGGAAGGGCCGAAAGGCGGACGGGGCGCTCCACTGCTCGGTGATGCCCACGACCCGGATCGCGGCGCCGTCGGACAGAAACGACAGGGACACGGCCCGGCCCGGTACCCAGGCCTGAAAATAGGCTCCCCTCGGCGCGGGGCCGCCGGGCGCGGCGCGGATATGCGCGCCACCCGACCCCCCGGCCTGCTTCAGGAGCCAGGCGGCCCGATCGGATAAGGGCTCGCGGGTGACGGTGGGGTGCGGCACGCCATGCTGCCGGCAGAGGGATGCGAAGGCGAAGGGGTCCTTGAGCCGCGCCACGCAATCCGGGCCGGCGCCGAGGACGCGGTAGCGCTCCGCGATGGCCCGCATCAGGTCGGGGGCGGCCTCGAAGCCGCTGCCGAGGACGAGGCCGATGGGCTCGTCCGGCCCCTCGGCCGCGAGGGCGTCGAGCTGGTCGAGGACGGCCTCGCCCCCGAGGCGCCCTCCCCCGAATCGTCCTCCCGCCTGGCGATAGCCCACGGTGAGGGCGCGCGTGTCGGCGTCACCGAAGAGGTCGAGGACGAGGGGCGCCAAGCCCGCCCGCCGCGCCGCCTGGGCGAGGGCGCGGCCGGACTGGGCGGCGATGAGGAGGGTTCGACCGGCCGGTGCCGACGCTGGGAGGCCGGGCGTCAGCCCGCCACCTCGACCGCCAGCGTGTAGGCATCGCGGAAATCGAGGCAGAGGGGCTCGTCGGCGTCCAGCATGCGACGGAACAGGCGGGATTCCGTCTGGTACTTCACGTTGCCCACCGCCAGCGCGCCGATGCCGATGCCCCGGCCGGTGGGCAGGGGCACGTCGATAGCGTTGACGTCGATGCCCGCGATGCCGGCGGGCGGCACGGCGTTGACGTCGGAGGCCACGAGGAGCTTCGGGGCGCTCTCCAGATCCTCCGCCGTGAGGATCGGGATCCCGGCGGGGCCGGCCGAAAGGATGACGTCGGCCTCGGCGATGGCGGCGCGGCGGGCGGCGGGGGTGGTGCCGTCCACCGCCTCGACCTCCACGCCGAAGCGCCAGCGCATGGTGTTGGCGATCTTGCTCACCCGCTCCTCGCCGTCATGGCCCACGATCACCGCCTTGGCGCCGTTCAGCGCGCCGATCACGGCGGCCACGTAGGCGACCACGCCGGCGCCCCCGAAGATGACGATGCGCTTGCCCGCGAGGCCGGTGTCGAACTTGGTGCGCAGCGCGCGCGTCACCTCGGCGACCATGGCCGCCCCCGTGGTGAAGGAGCCGGCCGGATCGGCGAAGATGTGGTTGGCGAAGGGTGGCACCAGGGCCTTCTTGGCCCGGTCCATCATGTCGAGGGCGTCCTCGGCGTTCTTGCCGCCGATGAAGATCCCGGTGCGCACGCCGTCCTGGGGGCTGCGCGAGAAGATCGAATCCTGGACGAGCGTCGTCACGTCGGCGAGCGTCGCGTTCGCGTAGGTGGCGATGGTCTCGAAGCCCGCATCCACGGCCATGTTCACGTCGAACGGGCTCATGTGCTTCAGGGGCGTGATCATGTGCAGGATCGAGCGGGCCATCGTCGGTCTCCCTTCATGCTGTGACGCGGCCCGATCGTGCGCCGAGGCGTCGAATTGTCAAAACCGATCCGAAGGCGGCGGTTCGAGGATCGTTCCCTACAGGTCCGCGTCTTAAAGCGCCGTGACCGAGGCGCCGGTGTTGCGGCCCCGCGCGATGAGGAACTTGAGCGGGCCGGGCCGCTCCAGGCTCGCGACGAGGGCGCGGGCTTGCGCCTCCGAAGGTACCAGGGCGAAGCCGGTCGGCCCCCAGGAACTCTGGCCGTAGCCGGCGATGCCCTGCGCGGCAACGGCCGCGAGCGCCTCGGCCACGGCGGGGCTGGCGAAGCGTCCGCCCTGGTGGGGGGCGAAGTGGTCGCCGATCAGTTGCTGGATGCGGGTGATGCCGGCGCCGAACCCCTCCGGCTCGGCGGTAACCACGGCGGGCAGCACCTGCATCAGCACGATGCGGCAGATTTCGGCGGCTTGCGGCTCCGGAAAGCGCGGCAGGTCGCGGAAGGCCGCGACCTCGCGGGTGCCGTGGACGCCGGTCATGCCGGTGTCGAGGATCAGCACCACCCGCCAATCCTCCGGGTAGGCCAGACGGGCGATCACCGGCGGCGGATTGCCCTCGGGATCGCGCCCGCCATCGACAATCAGGCCCCCCTGCGTGAAGGCCGCCAGCCCGACGCCCGAGCGATTGCCCCGGTCAAGGGCGTTGGCGAAGTCCTCCGGCGCGAAGGGACGCCCGGCGAGACCCGCCAGGGCCGCCGCCACGCTCAGCGCCAGCTGCGTGCCGGAGCCGAAGCCCGCATGGGCCGGAATCTCCGATTCGATGGTGAGGGCGGCGTGGCCCGCGATGCCGAGATGCCCGGCGGCGGCGAGCGCATAGGCGGCGGCGCGGCGCGCCTCGGGCCCGGTCACGTCGAGTCGCTCGGCCGGCCGGGCGGTCAGGGTCACGGCGGGCGCGTCGAGGGCGAGGCCGATGCTGCCGAAGCGCCGGCCGAGGCCGCCATGCAGGTCGAGGAAGCCGAAATGCAGGCGGGCGGGCGCGTGGACGCGGAGGCCGGCGGGGGTGGCGGTCTCGCCCGGCCCCCCCGGGATCCGCAGCACGTCGATCCCTTCCATCGTGACAGGTCCTCGTTCGACGGGCTCGTTCCACGCGGCCTCGCGCCGCCGGCTTGTCCCACGGAGCGCGGACCACCCGCAAGCGCGGCCTTCAAATCTCGCGTCCCCGCATCGCGCCCTGATTCGCCCGGTGCGACTCAGGGGGGTTGCCTGCCAGGCGGTGGCGATGCAAACGTGCCGCCCCAACGATATGGACTGGCTCAGTCCCGCCGCGCGCGACGCCGAATACGGTGCGCGCCGGGCCCTCGATTTTCCAAGGTGCAACGCATGGCTGCCTGGGTGAAGGGTGGTGCGACGGATGCGGACGCGGCGGTGGAGGCCGCCGCCACGCTCCTCGCCTCGGCGCACAATGCTGTCGTGGCAGGCCTCTGCGCCGAGTTGAGCGCGGTGCGCGCGGCCTACCACCTCGCCGACGCCCTCGGCGCCTCCGTCGATCCCGTGGCGGGCCCGAGCCTCTATGCCGAGCTCGGCCCCTTGAGCCGCACCGGCGCGATGACGACGACGCCGGCCGAGGCGATCGGCCGGGCCGACGCGGTGCTCATCGTCGGCAACGCCCCCTGGGACCGCCCCATCGTCGGCGACATCGCCGGCTCGCAGGCGACCCGTGGCCGCGCCGCCGGTTCGGAGCGGGTGATCCTGTCGCTCGGCGGCCCGCGCAACGGCGCCACCCGGCACGTGGCCTACCCGGTGGAGGCCGGCGGCCTCGCCGTGTCGATCGCGCATCTGCGCGCCTTCCTGAAGGGCAACCTCGCCGGGGAAGCGGCCTATGCCGACCTCGCCAAGCGACTGAGTTCCGCGCAGTACGGTGTCGTCCTCTACGACCCTGCCGAGATCGGCGAACTCGGTGTCGAGATGTTGTCGGGCCTTATCAAGGACCTCAACGAGGCCACGCGCTTCTTCGGCCTGAGCCTCGCGGACCCGTTCCAGGGCCGCGCGCTCCTCCAGCTCGCCGCCTGGACCACCGGTCAGGCGCCCCGCGTCGGCTTCGGCCGCCACCTGCCCGAGCACGATCCCTGGCGCTTCGACAGCGCCCGCCAGATCGCCGCCGGCGAGGCCGACGCCGCCCTCTGGCTCGCCTCCCTCCCCGCCCCCCGGCCCGACTGGCTCGGAACCCTGCCGAGCGTCGCCATCGTGGGCGTCGGCAGCCCGGATGCCAGCGGCGACGTCGCCGACGTGGTCTTCGCGGTCGGCGTGCCCGGCGAGAGTGCCGGCGGGAGCTTGTGGGACGAGCGCCGCGCCGCCATCGCCTATGTGCCGGCCTCCGGCCAGACGGCCGAGCTGAGCGCGGCCGGCATCCTCACCGCCATCCAAGAACGCCTCACGCAGAAGAAGGCCGCCGCATGCTGATCCGGATTCACGGAGGCCGGGTCGTCGACCCGACGGCCGGCCGCGACGCGGTCGGCGAGGTCTGGATCGAGGACGGCCGGGTGGTGGGCGCGTCCGACCGGGCGCCCGACCGCACCATCGACGCCACCGGCTGCGTGGTCATGGCCGGCGGCGTCGAGGTGCATTCGCACATCGCCGGCGGCAACGTGGTGATGAGCCGCCTGCTCCTGCCCGACCTCTACGTCAGCGAGGCCGCACCCGAGGGGCATCCCTTCGCCCATGCGGGCGGCTCGGCCGCCTGGATCGGCGCGAACTACGCGCGGATGGGCTACACGCTCGCCGTCGAACCCGCGATGCCGCCCGCCAACGCCCTCGCGACCCAGCTCGAACTCGCCGACATCCCGCTCCTCGACCGCGGGGCGCTCACGGTGTTGGGCAACGACGACCACCTTCTCCAGCTCCTGCGGGCGCGCGAGGGCAAGGCGGCGGTGCGCGACCTCGTCGCCCTCTCGGTGGCGACCTCGCGGGGGCTCGGCGTCAAGTGCATCAACGCGGGCGGCGCCTCGGCCTTCAAGGACGGGATGCTGAAGCTCAGCCTCGACGACGAGATCCCGGTCTACGGCCTTTCCACCCGCAAGATCATGGGGGCGCTCCTCGACGCGGTGGAGGAGATCGGCGTGCCGCATCCGCTGCACGTCCACTGCAACAACCTCGGCATCCCGGGCGCCGACGAATCCTTCGTGGCGACCCTCGAGGCGGCGGAGGGGCGGCGCATCCACTTCGCCCACGCCCAGTTCTACGGCTACGGCGTCGCCGACCCGGAGAACCCGCTCACCGGCGGCTTTCGCTCGGCGGCCGAGCGGATCACGGAGGCGATGGAGGCACACCCCAACGCCACCTACGATGTCGGCCAGGTCGCCTTCGGCCAGACCGTGACGATCTCGCTCGACATCCTGCGCCAGTTCGCCGGCCGCAAGGGCGCCAACCCGAAGAAATGGATCGTCAACGCGGGCGACGCGGAGGGCGGCGGCGTGGTGCCGTTCCTCTACAAGCCGCGTGGGCCCGTCAGCTCCCTGCAATGGGCCATCGGCCTCGAGCTCATGCTGCTCGCGAAGGAGCCGGAGCGCACGATCCTGACGACGGACCACCCCAATGGCGGGCCGTTCACGGATTACCCGCACATCATCCACCTGCTGATGGACAAGGAGAAGCGCGACCGCGAGATCGCCGGCCTCCACAAGGTCATCGGCGAGCGCTCCGGCCTCTGCGCCATCGAGCGCGAATACAGCTTCTCGGAAATCGCCCAGCTCACCCGCTCGGGCCCGGCCAAGCTCCTCGGCCTCGCCGATCGCGGCCACCTGCGCGAGGGAGCCCGGGCCGACGTCGCGATCTATCGCGACGACAAGAACCGCACCGCGATGTTCGCCCGCGCCAAGCTGGTGCTCAAGGACGGCGAGACCATCGTGGAGGACGGCGAGGTCGTGGCCTGGCGCTCCGGCCGAACTCTGGAGCTCGCCGTCGAGTCCGACAAGGCGATGGTGGCCCGCTCCGAGACCTACCTGCAGGACCGCTTCGGTACCGGCCTCAAGAGCTTTTCCGTGCCCGACGAGGCCTTCCCGAAGCCGGACGTGTTCGCGGAGGTCGCATGTCGCTCGTGAGGATGTCGTTCCTGAGAAAGTTGCGTCGCGTGGGGACGGGTGACTGAGATGACGGACCTGACCCTCAACGGCATTCCGGTGATCGACACCTTCGCGGAGGCGTTCGACGTCGCCGGGACCGCGATCGTCATCACCAACGACACGGCGAAATGGGCGATGATCGCCGCCGTCACCATGACGGGCTTCGCCACGTCGGTGATCGGCTGCGGCGCCGAGGCCGGGATCGACTGCGAACTCTCCCCCGACGAGACGCCGGACGGACGCCCCGGCGTGCGCGTGCTGCTGTTCGGCTTCGAGCCGAACGGCCTCAAGGACCAGCTCCTCAAGCGCGTCGGTCAGTGCATCCTCACCTGCCCGGGCACGGCCTGCTACGCCGGCGTGGACGGGCCCACGAAAATCAAGCTCGGCGGCGCCATCCGCTACTTCGGCGACGGATTCGCGGTGGCCAAGCGCCTGACCGACCCCGTCACCGGCAAGGCCCGGCGCTACTGGCGCATCCCCGTCATGGACGGCGAATTCCTATGCGAGGACTTCGTCCGCGCGGTGGACGGGGCGGTCGGCGGCGGCAACCTGCTCTTTCTCGGGCGCAAGCACGCCGACACCCTCAAGGTCGCCGAGATCGCGGTCGAGGCCGCCCGCGCGGTGTCGGGCGCGATCCTGCCCTTCCCCGGCGGCATCGTCCGCTCCGGCTCGAAGGTGGGCGCCCGCACCAAGGGCATGATGGCGTCGACCAACGACGCCTATTGCCCGACCCTGAAGGGCCGGGCCGGCACCGAACTCTCGGCCGAGGTCGGCGTCGTTCTGGAGATCGTCATCGACGCACTCACCTCCGACGCGGTGGCCGAATCCATGCGCGCAGCCCTGCACGCGGCGACCGAAGCCGGCGCGGCGCACGGCCTCGTCGCGGTCACGGCCGGCAATTACGGCGGCAATCTCGGCCGCCACCATTATCACCTGAAGAACCTGCTCTCGAAGGAGCCGGGCAGCAGCGAGGCCGGAGCCGCATGAGCACCCTGACCCTGCGCCAGGAGCCGCCGGAGCGGCTCGACCTCCTACACGTCAACCCGCTCTCGCTCAGCGGACTCAGCGAGGCCGAGGCGGCCCGGCTTCCCGTCGGCACCAGCCGGCACGGTCTGACCCTGGGCGACTGCTTCACCCTCGCCCTTGACGGCTCGGAGGATCTCGTGATCGAGGGCGGCTCGTCGCGCCTCGACCGGGTCGGCGCATCGCTCGACGGCGGCCGCATTCGCGTCGTCGGCGATGTCGGCCAGCGCCTCGGGGCGGGCATGCAGTCGGGCTCCGTCATCGTGACGGGCTCTGCCGGCCCCTTCGCGGGCTCGGGCGCCACCGGCGGCACGATCACGATCGAGGGCGATGCCGGGGATCACGCCGGCGGCGCGGTCTACGCGGCCAAGGCCGGGCTCGACGGCGCCACCCTGGTGATCCACGGATCGGCCGGCGACTATCTCGGCGACCGCATGCGGCGCGGCCTCATCCTGGTGGGCCGGGCCGGCGCCCATGCGGGCGCACGGATGATCGCCGGCACCATCGCGGCGACGTCCCTCGGCGACCATCCGGGCTACGGCATGCGCCGGGGCACCATCCTGGCTGGTGCGGTCGGGGCTCTGACTCCGAGCTTCGTCGAGACCGGCACGCACGACCTCGTGTTCCTGCGCCTGCTCGCCCGCTCGCTCCGGCCCCTGAGCCCGACGCACGCCGACCTCGCGGCCGGAGCGCTCAAGCGCTACTCGGGCGACCTCGCGACCCTGGGCAAGGGCGAATTGTGGGTTGCGGCGGCCTGAAAGCCGCTTGGAATCGGGAATACCCCGATTCCCCGGAAACCGCGCCCGCGACGATGTCGACCCATCGTGCGGTCAGGCCGCTAGCCGGCCGCACTTGCACAATTCTCCCGATCGGACGACCATCCGCGCCCGCGGGACGGCAGTATCGTGCCGGATGTCCCGCGTATCCCCCGCGCGAACCCGGCGTTTCCGAATGCTCATCCTGCTCTCGATCTGCCTCCTCTCGCAGCCCTCGCAATGCCGCGAGGACAAGATCGACCTGTCGTTCGAGGCCCGCAGCCCCGCCATCTGCCTGCGCAACTCCCAGAGCGCGATCGCCAAGTGGCAGGAAGAGCACCCGGAGTGGCACGTCACCAAGTGGCGCTGCGCCGTCCGGGGCAGCCAGCCGCGCGATCTGTGAGAGCGATGGGGCTCTCGCCTCGGCGCTGTTTCTTGCGACCTCTCTTTCTTGCGGTCTCTCTTGCAACGCAGGTCGCGCCCCGCCTACTGATCTTGCCCGCGCTGCGATGATGGCAAAATCACCGGAGTCGACTGCAGACTCGGGAAGAGATTCAGGCAGGCCCGGTCCGTGATGCAGTCCCGGTGAAGGCCTGCGCGTCACCTCGGGATCAACCGGCACAACCATGCGCTCGCTGAAGGTCCGGTTCGCGCTGCTCCTCGGCGGCACCGCTCTGCTCGTCATCCTGGCGGCGCTGGGGGTGCTCGCCTCGATCGGCGCCGCCGAGCGCACCATCGACCGGACCCTGGCCGCGCAGGGGCGCCTCGAACTCCTCGTCGAACTGTCCGGGCGCATGACGCAGTACGGCCTCGCCGCCCTGGAGGCGGTGAGCAACCCGGACGCGCAGCCCGAGGGGCTCGCGGTGGCCCGCGCCCAGGTCGACCGCGCCCTGGTGGCGGTGGACGAGGCCCTGGGGCGTTCCATCGCGGTCAGCAACGATCCCCTCGACCGGACGCAGTACGCCGCCCGCACCCGGCCCCTCGCGCAGTTGCGCTCCGCCCGCGCGGTGCTCGATCGGCAGGTCTCGCAGGTGCTGCGCCAGTCCGACGACGAATCGCGCAAGGCGGCGATCCGGGGGGCCCTCAACGGCTTCGGCGCGATGACGGGCCAGCCCCTCTCCTTCCTGATCGAAGTCGAGCGCCGCTCGATGATCGCGGGCTCCGACGCGGCACGAGACCTGTCCGGCACCCTGCGCATCGCCTCCCTGGCGGCCGTGGCCTTCGCGCTCGCCGTCGTGCTGCTGCTCTACCGGGTCGTGACCCGTCCGGTTCTGGCGCGCATCGAGACCGTGCGCCGTGCCGCCGGGGCCGTCGGCCGGGGCGAGCTCGACACCCGCCTCTCGGTGGCGACGCGGGACGAGCTCGGCCTGCTGGTGGCGAACTTCAACCGCATGGCCGCCCGCCTCGCCCGCCGCGAGGGCCGGCTCGCGGCGGACCGCGCCGCCCTGGAGGACACCGTGGCGGCCCGAACCCTCGACCTGCGCGCTGCCAACGCCCGGCTCGAGGCGGTGGACCGCTCGCGCCGGCGCTTCTTCGCCGATGTCAGCCACGAGCTGCGCACGCCGCTCACCGTCATCCTGGGCGAGTGCGACATCGCGGCCCGCTCGGCCGGGCGGCAGGCCGATTCCGGTCCCGGCGTCGATTTCGGGCCCGTCTTCGCCACCATCCGCAAGCGCGCCCTGCGCCTGCAGCGCCGGGTGGAGGATCTGCTGCGCGTGGCCCGCTCCGAATCCGGCCAGATCGAACTCGACCGGCGTCCCGTCAACGCGTTGCCGATCCTGGCCGATGCCGTGGACGGCATGGCCTCGGAGGCCGCACGCCGGCGCGTGGCGCTCGTTCTGGCGCCCGCCACCGACGACCCGATGCTCCTCGCCGACCGGGAATGGCTGCGGCAGATGATCGAGAGCCTGATCGACAACGCCCTGCGGCACGCCACCGGCCTCACCGGCGTGAGCGTGGTCCTGGCGCGGCCGGACGCGGGCCGGGTGGAGATCACCGTCACGGATGACGGGCCGGGCTTCCCCGGTTCGGGCGAGGACCTGTTCGAGCGCTTCCGCCGCGAGAGCCCCTCCGGCGAGGCCGGGTTCGGCATCGGCCTCGCCCTGGCGCGCTGGGTGGTGGAGCGCCATGATGGGGTGATCCGCCTGCGGAGCGGACCCGGCGGCCGGGGGGCCCAGGTCGCCCTCGAACTGCCGGTGCTGGGCTCACCCGAGACCGCGCCGAAACCCGCGATACGGCAGGACGATCCGGACGGGGTCGCCAAGGAGAGTGTGGCATGACGCGCGTACTGATCGTCGAGGATGACAGCGACATCCGCGCCATGCTCGCCCGCGGCCTGGAGGCGGAGGGCTTCTCGGTGGGCGTCGCCGGATGCGTCGACGACGCCCTGGCCGCCGCCCAGGCCGATGCGCCGGAAGCCGTCGTGCTCGACATCACCCTGCCGGACGGCTCGGGCCACGACGTCTGCCGCTCCCTGCGCGAGGGCGGCTACCCGGGGCCGATCCTCTTCCTCTCGGCTCGCGACGAGGTCCGCGACCGCGCCGAGGGGCTGGCACTGGGGGCCGATGACTACATCGTGAAGCCGTTCGTCTTCGACGAATTGCTGGCCCGCCTGCAGACCCATCTCCTGCGCCGGAAGGCGGCGGACGCACCCCGCACCATCGTCACGGCGGGCAAGCTCGTGCTGGATCTGAACATCCGTCAGGTCGGCTTCGCGGATGCGACGGCGCGCCTCACCCCCCGCGAGGCGGAACTCCTCGCCCTCCTGATGGACAACGCCAACCAGCCGGTGACGCGGGGCGACATCTTCGACAAGCTCTGGGCGGGCCAGGGCGGCCTCTCGCTGAATGTCGTCGATGTCTACGTGGGTTACCTGCGCACCAAGCTCTCGGATTTCGTCCGCCTCGGCGGTCCCGTCATCGTCACCGTGCGCGGGCGGGGCTTCATGCTCGACCTCAAGGGCCAGGATTTCCGGCACTGAAGCGAGGGTCCGGAGGCGAAATTCGGCACCCTGCGTTAACGCCGACCCGCATTTCGCGGGGTCGTACGGGAGGAACCGGCAATTTAGCGCTTGAACTGCCGAGCCAAATTGTCGATATCACTCCGGCGACAGAAACCACTGCGCCGTCAGTGTCTTACGATCTTCTTATGCGGGATCGGGATGCTGCTGACGTTGAGAAGAAACTTTCAGGAGAAACACCATGACCTGGGCTGCCCCCGTCGTTTCCGAGATCTGTGTCGGCATGGAAGTCACCAGCTACGAGTCCGCTGAGATCGACACCTTCAACTGATCTCTCGCAACTGAGTTTTCGTCGAGCCCGGGGTCCCAAGGCAGCGTCGGTTCCACCATGCATGTCCTGATCCTTGGTTCGGCCGCGGGCGGCGGCCTTCCCCAGTGGAATTGCCGCTGCCCCATCTGCTCCCTCGCCCGCACGGACGAGACCCGCGTCAGGCCGCGGACCCAGTCGAGCATCGCCGTCTCTCCCGATGGGGAACGCTGGCTCCTGGTGAACGCCTCCCCCGATATCCGCCAGCAGCTGTTCGACAATCCTGCGATGCACCCGCGCACGGGCCTGCGGCACTCGCCGATCCACGCCGTGCTGCTCACCAACGGTGACGTCGACCACGTCGCCGGGCTGCTGACGCTGCGCGAGGGTCAGCCCTTCACCCTCTACGGGACCAGCGGCATCCTCGACTCGGTCAACGCCAACCGGGTGTTCGACGTGATGGCGGCGGGTGTGGTCGCCCGCGAGCCGATCGCCCTCGACCGTGCCTTCGAGCCGGTGCCGGGCCTGCGCGTCACTCTGTTCTCCGTCCCCGGCAAGGTGCCGCTCTGGCTCGAGGACGAGACCCTGGAGCTCGGCGCCGAGACCGAGACGACGGTGGGGGCCATGATCGAGGCGAATGGCCGGCGTCTCGCTTACATTCCCGGCTGCGCCCGCGTCACCGACGGCCTCAAGGACCGGATCGCCGGGGTCGACGCCCTGCTGTTCGACGGGACCGTACTCCTCGACGACGACATGATCCGCGCCGGCGTCGGCACCAAGACCGGCTGGCGCATGGGCCACGTGCCGATGACCGGGGACGGCGGCTCCATCGCGGCCCTGGCGGATGTCGATATCGGCCGGCGCGTCTTCCTCCACATCAACAACACCAACCCGGTGCTGGTGGAGGGCTCGGACGAGCGCCGGCAGGTCGAGGCCGCGGGCTGGACCGTGGCCCATGACGGATTGACGCTGTCCCTTTCGTGACGCGTCGATCTGGCAGTTTAGTGCCGGCGACATACATTGTGTCCGATGGAATTGCGTGCGCCCGCGCGCGGCCTTCACGGCGTGCGGCGCGATTGATAAGAAAAGTTCCGAAATCCGCTCCCCGCTGACCCGCGAGCCACGCCATGACCGCGCCCTTCCCGACCCCGAAGACCGACGAGGCCCAGCGCCTGCTCTCACCCGAAGAGTTGGAGGCCGCCCTTCGTGACATCGGCGCGCGGCGCTACCACAATCTGCATCCGTTCCACCGCCTGCTGCACGACGGCAAGCTGAACAAGGATCAGGTTCGGGCCTGGGCGCTCAACCGCTACTATTATCAGGCGATGATCCCGGTGAAGGACGCCGCCGTCCTCGCCCGGATGACCGACGCGTCGCTCCGCCGTGTCTGGCGCCAGCGCATCGTCGACCATGACGGCGACGCGCCCGGCGACGGCGGCATCGAGCGCTGGCTCAAGCTCGCCGAGGGCGTGGGTTTCGCCCGCGACTACGTGGAGTCGACGCAGGGCATCCTGTCGGCGACCCGCTTCTCGGTGGATGCCTACGTGCATTTCGTGAAGGAGCGCTCGCTCCTGGAGGCCATCGCCTCCTCGCTGACCGAGATGTTCTCGCCGACCATCATCTCCGAGCGGGTCGCCGGGATGCTGAAGAACTACGACTTCATCACCAAGGACACCCTGGCGTATTTCGACAAGCGCCTGACCCAGGCGCCCCGCGACGCCGATTTCGCCATCGCCTACGTCAAGGAGCACGCCACCACGCCGGCGCTGCAGCGCCAGGCCATGGATGCGCTGACCTTCAAGTGCAACGTGCTCTGGACGCAGCTCGACGCCCTCTACTTCGCCTACGTGGCCCCCGGGATGATCCCGCCGGATGCCTGGACGCCGGGCACCGGGCTGGTGCCCGAACCGGCTGTGGCCCAGGCGACGGGCACCGGCACCCTCACGGCACACGACGTCCCGCGCCTGCCCCGCGGCGTGCGCCTGCGCCACGACGCCGTGCGCGATCAGCACGTCCTGCTGGCACCCGAGCGTACCTTCGATCTCGACGCCAACGCGGTCATGGTCCTGGAGTTGGTCGATGGCCAGCGCTCCGTGCGCGACATCGCCGGGGTGCTGGCCGAGAAGTTCACGGCGGACGCCTCGGTGATCGAGACCGACATCCTCGCGATGCTGAACGATCTGGCCACCAAACGGGTTCTGGAGCGATGAACGCGATCACGCCGAACGCCACCGCCATCCCGGCGCCCGTCGGGCTGCTGGCCGAACTCACCCATCGCTGCCCTTTGCGTTGTCCCTATTGCTCGAACCCGCTCGAACTCGACCGGCGTTCGGGCGAACTCGACACCGCGACCTGGCAGCGGGTGCTGACGGAGGCGGCGGCCCTCGGCGTGCTCCACGTCCATCTCTCGGGCGGCGAGCCGACGGCGCGCAACGACATCGTCGAGATCACCCAGACCTGCGCGAAGCTGGGCCTGTATTCCAACCTCATCACATCGGGCGTCGGGGGCGCCTTGCAAAAACTCGACGCGCTCTACGACGCGGGTCTCGATCACGTGCAGCTCTCGGTGCAGGGCGTCGACGCTGCCAACGCCGAGAAGATCGGCGGCCTGAAGAACGCGCAGCCGCAGAAATTCGCCTTCGCCGAGCGGGTGACCCAGCTCGGCCTGCCGCTGACGCTGAACTCGGTGATCCACCGGGGCAACATCCACGAGGTCGAGGGCTTCATCGATCTGGCGGTCAAGCTCGGCGCCAAGCGCCTGGAGGTCGCCCACACCCAGTATTACGGCTGGGCCTACGTGAACCGCGCCGCCCTGATGCCGAACAAGGCCGAGGTCGACCGCTCGATCCGCATCGTCGAGGCGGCCCGCGAGCGCCTGAAGGGCCAGCTCGTCATCGACCTGGTGGTGCCCGACTACTACGCGAAGTACCCGAAGGCCTGCGCGGGCGGCTGGGGCCGCAAGCTCATGAACGTCACCCCGCAGGGCAAGGTTCTGCCCTGCCATGCG
>NZ_JAIEOF010000098.1 GCF_019750675.1 Methylobacterium sp. | reverse complement strand
GGCATGGACATGACGCTGATCGAGGTCATGCCGCTCGGCGAGATCGAGGGCGACCGCACCGACCAGTTCCTGCCCCTCTCGGTGGCCCGCGCCCGGTTGGAGCAGCGCTACACCATGACCCCCCTGCCCGACCGCACCGGCGGACCGGCGCGCTACGTGCGCATTGCCGAGACCGGCGGGCGCCTCGGCTTCATCACGCCGCTCACCCATAATTTTTGCGAGAGCTGCAACCGGGTGCGTCTGACCTGCACCGGCAAGCTCTACATGTGCCTCGGCCAGGAGGACGCCGCGGATCTCCGCGCCGCCCTGCGCGCCTCCCCCGACGACGCCCTCGTGACCCAGGCGGTGATCGACGCCATCGCGCGCAAGCCCAAGGGCCACGACTTCGTCATCGAGCGGGCCCGCCCCGCCGCCGTGCCGCGCCACATGAGCGTCACCGGCGGATAAACCTCCGCCAGCGTTTGACCCTCGCCAGTATCGCTCCTAGACCCCGTTCGTATTCAGGATACGAGCGGAGATGATGATGGCGAAGGTCGCGTTTCTGGGCCTCGGCGTAATGGGCGGCCCGATGGCCCGCCACCTCGCCGCCAAGAGCCACGAGGTCACCGTCTACAACCGCACCACCGCCAAGGCGGAAGCCTGGGTCGCCGCGCATGGCGGGGCCTTCGCCGCGACCCCGCGCGAGGCCGCCAAGGGCCAGGCCATCGTCTTCGCCTGCGTCGGCAACGACGAGGATCTGCGCAGCGTCACCCTCGGCGCGGACGGCGCCTTCGCGGGCATGGACCAGGGCGCGATCTTCGTCGACCACACCACCGCCTCGGCCGAGGTCGCCCGCGAACTCGCCGACGCCGCCCAGGTCGCCGGCCTTGGCTTCATCGACGCCCCCGTCTCGGGTGGACAGGCCGGCGCCGAGAACGCGGCGCTCACCGTGATGTGCGGCGGCGAGGCCGAGACCTACGCGAAGGTCGAGCCCGCCATCCTGTGCTTTGCCCGCGCCAGCCGCCTGATGGGCCCGGCCGGCTCCGGCCAGCTCACCAAGATGGTCAACCAGATCGCCATCGCGGGCCTCGTCCAGGGCCTGTCCGAGGCGGTGCACTTCGCCAAGCGCGCCAACCTCGACGTCGAGGCCGTGCTGGAGGTGATCTCCAAGGGCGCTGCCGGTTCCTGGCAGATGGAGAACCGGGGCAAGACCATGAACGCGGCCAAGTTCGACTTCGGCTTCGCCGTGGACTGGATGCGCAAGGACCTCGGCATTCTGCTGGCCGAGGCCCGGCGCAACGGCGCCCAGTTGCCCGTCACCGCCCTCGTCGACCAGTTCTACGCCGACGTGCAGGGCATGGGCGGCAGCCGCTGGGACACCTCGTCCCTCATCGCTCGACTGGAGAAGTGAGCGCCGCCCGGGCCTGCCCGAGGGCACCCTCGGGCGGCGTCCAGAGCCAGTCCGGCCCCATCTGGTGTCGGAACCAGGTGAACTGGCGCTTGGCGTAGCGCCGCGTGTCGCCCTGCCCGCGCCGGATCGCCTCCGCCCGGGTGAGCGTTCCGTCGAGATGGGCGATCAGGCCCGGCACGCCGTGGGCGCGCATGATCGGCAGCAGCGGGTCGAGGCGCCGGTCGCGCAGGGCCTCGACCTCGCCGAGTGCCCCTTGCGCGATCATCGCCTCGAACCGGGCGTCGATGGCCCGGCGCAGGGCCTCGCGCTCGGGGGCCAGGAACAGCTTCAGAAGCGGCAGGCCCGCGAGCGGCCCGGGCGTGCGCGCACCGTGGAAATCCGAGATCGACCGTCCGGTCGCCGCGAACACCTCGAGGGCGCGCATCACTCGCGCCCGGTCGCTGGGGCGTAGGGTCTCCGCCCCGACCGGGTCGACTTCACGCAGTTCGGCGTGGAGATCCTCCGTCGCCCGTGCTTCGGCCCGCGCCCGCAGGGCCGACCGAATCGCGTCCGGCACCTGCGGCAACTCGGACAGGCCCTCCTCCAGCGCCCGGAAGTACAGGCCGGTGCCGCCGACGAAGATCGGCAGCTGCCCCGCATCGCGCAAGCGCGCGATCAGCGGCGCGGCCTCGCGGGCGAAGTGCCCGGCCGAGTAGTTCACCGCGCCGTCGACATGGCCGTAGAGGTGGTGGGGCGCCTGTTCCTCCTCGGTCACGCTCGGCCGGGCGGAGAGCCGGCGCAGGTCGGCATAGACCTGCATCGAGTCGGTGTTGATGACCGCTCCCCCGAATTCGCGCGCGAGCGCCAGCGCGAGGCCCGACTTGCCGGAGGCGGTCGGCCCTGCGATGAGAATGCCCGCCGGCAGGGTGGGCGCGTGCGTGCGTTGCATGACCGGCGGCACTGGCGTGGAAAGCTCCCGGATGACCCTCGTCGCGATCCTGATAGCAAACGAGAGCCGCCCCGCCATCACCGATGCGGTCCTGGCCGAGGCCCGCGCGGTGATGCGCACGGAGCACCAGCCCCGCATCCTGCACGGGGAGGTCGCTGCCGAGGTGCTGGTGCCGGGTGCCGAAGCCGACGCGCCGGCCCTCGCCCGCCGCCTGCGCGCGGCGCTGGCCTCCGAGCCGATCGACGTCGCGGTGCTGAGCGCCGGTCCGCACCGGCGCAAGCGCCTGTTCCTGGCCGACATGGACTCGACCATGATCGAGCAGGAATGCATCGACGAACTCGCCGACACGATCGGCCTGAAGGACCACGTCGCCGCCATCACCGAGCGGGCGATGCGGGGGGAGATCGCCTTCGGGCCAGCCCTGCGCGAGCGGGTCGCCCTGCTGCGCGACGTGCCCGTCGACAAGATCGACGCGCTCATCGCCGAGCGCATCACCCTGACGCCAGGCGGACGCACCCTGGTGCGGACCATCAAGGCGCACGGCACCCATACCTGCCTGATCTCGGGGGGCTTCACCTTGTTCACCGGCCCGGTCTCAGCCCGGATCGGCTTCGACGAGGCCCACGCGACCACGCTCGGGGTCCGCGACGGCCACCTCACCGGCGAGGTCATCGAGCCGATCGTCGACAAGGAGACCAAGCGCGCGACCCTGATCGCCCTGCGCAGCCGCTTCGGCCTCGATTCCACCGACACCCTGGCGGTGGGGGACGGCGCCAACGACCTCGACATGCTCGGCGAGGCCGGCCTCGGCGTCGCCTTCCGGGCCAAGCCGAAGGTGGCGGCGGCCGCACAGGTGCGGATCGACCACGGCGACCTGACGGCCCTGCTCTACCTGCAGGGTTATGCCTCGGCCGAATTCGTGGGCTGAGCGGGGTCTTCGCCACCTGAGGAGGACGGTCGCGCCCGATCGCATCTGCATTCCTCCTTCCCCGCAGGCGGCGAGAGGGAATGCGCCCCCACCCCCCAAAACAAAGCCGCCGCCCTTTCGGGCGGCGGCTTCGGATCTTCACATTCACCGACAGGATCAGTCGATCCCGAGGGCCACGAAACGGACGTCGCCCGAAGCGCTGGCCACCAGAAGCAGGACGGACTTGCGACCGTCCTTCTTCAACTGATCGATCCGCTTGCTGACGTCGGCCGGAGCGCTCACCGCCTCCTGCCCGACCTCGACGATGACCTCGCCGGGCTTGATCTGCTTGTCGGCCGCCGTGGAGTTGGGGTCGACGCGGGTGACGAGGACGCCCTTCAGGCCGTCCTTGAGGCTGTAGCGCTTGCGCGCCTCGTCGGTGATACCCGAGAGGTTGAGACCCAAAACCTGGCGCACCGCGCTCTCGGGCTCGGGCTGCTTGACGCTGGCCAGAGTCGGCTTCTCGGTGTCTTCCAGCCGGCCGAGGGTGACGGACTTCGTGGTCTCGGCGCCCTTGCGGATGACGAGAACGTCCACCGTCTTGCCGACCGGGGTCGAGGCGACGATGCGCGGCAGGTCGCTGGACGACTTCACCGCCGTGCCGTTGAACTTGACGATGACGTCGCCGATCTCGAGGCCGGCCGCCTTGGCCGGGCCCTTCTCGTCGACGCCGGCGACGAGCGCGCCCTTGACCCCGTCCTTCATGTCGAGGGCTTCGGCCGTGGTCTCGTCGACGTTCTGGATGCGCACGCCGAGCCAGCCGCGGCGGACCTCGCCGAATTCGCGCAGCTGTTCGATGACCTGGGACGCGTTGTTCGACGGCACCGCGAAGCCGATGCCGACCGAGCCGCCTGTGGGCGACAGGATCGCCGTGTTGATGCCGATGACCTCGCCGTTCATGTTGAACAGCGGGCCGCCGGAATTGCCCTTGTTGATGGCCGCATCCGTCTGGATGTAGTTGTCGTAAGGGCCAGACTCGATGTTGCGGCCCCGCGCCGAGACGATGCCGGCCGAGACCGAGCCGCCGAGGCCGAAGGGGTTGCCGATGGCGATGACCCAGTCACCCGGACGCATCTTCTCGGAATCGCCGAACGGGACGGCCTTCAGCGGCTTGCCCGCCTCGGGCTTCACCCGCAGCACCGCGAGGTCGATCTTGGCATCCTTGCCGATGATCTCGGCCTTCAGCTTGGTGCCGTTGTGCAGGATGACCTGGATGTCGTTGGCGTCGCCGATGACGTGGTTGTTCGTCACCACGATGCCGGAGGCGTCGATGATGAAGCCGGAACCCAGGGAGTTCGACTTCCGCGGCGAACGCGGACGCTCGGTTTCGCTGCGGTCACCGCCGCCGCCGCGCTGGCCGCGCTTGTTGAAGAACTCCTCGAAGAGGTCCTCGAACGGCGTGCCGGGCGGCAATTGCGGTCCCGAACGCGTGTTCGGGCGGGCCTCGACGGTGGTCGAAGCCGAGATGTTCACCACCGCGTCCGTCACCTGATCGGCGAGGTCGGCGAGCGATTCCGGGCCCTTGGCGTAGGCGGCAGTCGGCAGGCCGGTCACGGCGACGGAGGTGACCAAGGTGACGGCCGCGAGCGCGGAGCACAGGCTGTGACGGAGCGCTCGGGATCGTGGCGCCCGGACGGCGCTCGCAACGGGAACCATGTTCGACCTCTCGTGGTGCAACGATGCCCTTAGATCGTCCGCGTGCCGCGCCGATCAAGAGTCCGGCGGCGAACCAGGGTCCGCCGCCGGTGCGTCATGGGGCCCGCTCCTGCGGGCGCCGGTCGTCAGCGGGCTCCGTCGGTCGACCCGGTAGTGCCGGGCTCGGCCGGGCTACGTGCGGGGACACGGGCGGCCGGGGTACCGGGCTGGCGGCCCTGAGGATCGCTGAAGTACCGGAAGAAGTCCGACGAGGGGCTGATCACGAGCCGCGTATCGGAGCCCTTCAGGCCGGTCTCGTAGGCCTGCATGGAGCGGTAGAAGCTGAAGAAGTCCGCGTCCTTGCCGTAGGCTTCCGCCAGGATGCGGTTCTTGTCGGCGTCGCCCTGACCGCGCAGGGTCTCGGCGGTCTGGGTGGCTTCCGAGATCAGCACCGTCACGTCGCGGTCGGCCTTGGCCCGGATCGTCACCGCGGCCTGCTCGCCGTTGGCGCGGATATCGGCCGCCTCGCGCTGACGCTCCGTCTTCATCCGGTTGTAGACCGCCGTGCTGTTCTGAGCCGGCAGGTCGACGCGGGTCATGCGCAGGTCGACGATCTCGACGCCGAGCTCCTTCGCCTGCCGGTTCACGTCGGCCTGGATCTGGTTCATCAGCTCGGCGCGCTGGGTCCGCACGATGGCGTCGCGGGTCGAACGGGCGAGCAGGTTGCGCAGGGCCGAGTTGGTGAAGCTCGCCAGCAGGGTGTTGGCGCGAGCCACGTTGTTGGCCGACTGGTAGAAGCGCAGCGGATCGGTGATCCGGTAGCGCGCGAAGGCGTCGACCTCGAGGTTCTGGCGGTCGGTGGTCAGCAGGGTCTGAACCGGCAGGTCGAGGTCGAGCACCCGCTTATCGAACAGCACGACGTTCTCGAAGAACGGGATCTTGAAGTATAGGCCGGGCTTGTCGGTGCCGGTCTGGTTCAGAACGGCGCGGACGCCGCCGAAGCGGAGCACCAGGGCCTGCTGCATCTGCCCGACGGTGAAGACCGAGGCGTAGAGGCCGACGACCACGGCGGCGGCCGCGATCATGAGGCCGGTCCGGAGCGCTTGGTTGTTCATCGGGCGGCTCCACCGGCTGCGTTGCGGGCGCCGAACTCGGCCAGCGGCAGCACCGGCAGCACGCCGGCGGCGCTTGCGCCCGCACCCGTGCCGGACCCGTTCTGATCGATGATCACCTTGTTGACCGAGCCCAGGACCCGCTCCATCGTTTCGAGGAAGATGCGCTCGCGGCTGATGACCGGCGCGATTTTGTAGGAATCGTAGACCTGGGTGAAGCGGGCGGCCTGACCGGTCGCCTCGGCGGTGGCCTGCGTCTTGAAGGCCTCGGCGGACTGGACGATCTGCTGCGCCCGGCCGCGAGCCTGCGGAACCACGCTGCTCTCGTAGGTGCGGGCGTCGTTCTTGGCACGCTCGGCATCCTGCTGGGCGGCGTTCACGTCGAAGAAGGACGGACGCACCTCCGGCGGCGGCTGCACGCTGACGAGCTGCACGAGCTCGATGCGCACGCCGGCGCCGTACTCGTCGAGCGCCTTCTGGGTGATCTCGCGGACCTCCTGCGCGACGCTCGACTGCTCGTTGGTCAGGATCGGCTGGATGTTGCGGCGGCCCACGACTTCGCGCATCGCGCTCTCGGCGATGGCCTTGATGGTGCCTTCGGGGTTCTCGAGGTTGAAGACGAAATCGGACGCCTTCAGGGGATTGATGCGCCACTGCACCTCGAAGTCGAGGTCCACGATGTTCTCGTCGCCCGTGAGCATCAGGCTCTCCTCGGGCTTGTCGGCGTTGCGGCTCTGGGAGCCGATACCCGCGCGATAGCCGATCTGGACGCTGTTGACCTGGCCGACATTGGGCTTGGTCACGGCGCCGATGGGCGCGGGGAAGTTGTAATTCAGGCCCTGGCCGGTGGTGCTGGTGTAGCGCCCGAAGATCGTCTCGATGCCGACCTGCTGCGGCGCCACGGTGTAGAAACCGGTGAGGAGCCATCCGGCGACCACGAGGCCGCCCGCGATGAGGATGCCGCGACCGCCGCCCATCGAGCCGCCGGGGATCACGCCACGGAGACGGTCCTGGCTGCGCCGGAGCAAATCCTCCAGATCGGGCGGCGTCTTGCCGCCACCGCCACCGCCGCCGCCCCAGGGGCCACCGCCATTGCCGCCGCCGCCTCGGCCCCAGGGCCCTCCCCCGTTGCCGCTACCGCCGCCGCTCTGATTGCTCCAAGGCATGCTCGCCGATCTCTCCTGTTCCCGCAGCGTCTTCGCCGCACACGAAGCCCACCCGCGCCGCCCGGTCCCACCCCTCGAGAGGGCGGGCCGGATCTCTCCTGCGCGGACAAGAGTCTCGATCCCGTCGCGACCGGACCCTTGCACCTGTGTGGGCGCGCGCAATCCTGTCAAGATTGCCACTTGGGCATCGGCAGACTGAAAGACAACCGGGCGGGAACCCTTTGCACAATGGGTCGCGCCCGATGGTTTACGGCCTCAGTCCCGTCGCTCGAGGTCGACAAAGCTGAAGGCACAGGCATCGTGCTCGCCGGGCGGATGCGCTTCGCGATGCGTCTCGCGGTAGCGGGCCCGGTCAAACGGCGGGAACACGGTGTCCCCCTCCGGAGCGAGGTCGACTTCGGTGAGGTGCAGGCGCTCGGCCTGCGGCAGGGCCAGCGCATAGATCTCGCCCCCGCCCGCCACCATGAGTTCCTCGGCGCCCTCGGCAGCGGCGAGCGCCCCCGGCCAGTCATGCGCGACGGCGACGCCGGACACCGCGAAGGCGGGGTCTCGGGTCAGCACGATGGTACGCCGGCCCGGCAGGGGCCGCCCGATCGACTGGAAGGTCTTGCGTCCCATCAGCAGGGGCTTGCCCATGGTCAGGGCCTTGAACCGACGCAGATCGCTGCGCAGGCGCCAGATCAGGTCGTTGTCACGGCCGATGACGCCGTTGCGGGCGACCGCCGCGATGATGGTGACGCAGGCGGCCGGCATCAGACGGCCACCGGGGCGCGGATCGCCGGATGGGGGGCGTAGCCTTCCACCGCGATATCCGCAAAGCGGAAGTCGAACAACGAGGTCACGCCGGGGTCGAGCACGAGGCGGGGCAGCGGCCGATGCTCCCGCGTCAGCTGGAGCCGAGCCTGGTCGAGATGGTTCACGTAGAGGTGGGCGTCGCCCAGCGTGTGGACGAAGTCGCCGGGCTTGAGCCCGGTCACCTGCGCCATCATCGCGGTGAGGAGGGCGTAGCTCGCGATGTTGAACGGGACGCCGAGGAAGACGTCCGCCGAGCGCTGGTAGAGCTGGCAGGAGAGCCGCCCCTCGGCCACGTAGAACTGGAACAGGCAGTGGCAGGGCGCCAGGGCCATCCGGTCGAGGTCGGCCGGGTTCCAGGCCGAGACGATCAGGCGCCGGGAATCCGGGTTGCGACGAATCTCGTCCAGCACCCAGGCGATCTGGTCGACGCTGCCGCCGTCGGGCTTAGCCCAGGAGCGCCACTGCTTCCCGTAGACGGGGCCGAGATCGCCGTTCGCATCGGCCCACTCGTCCCAGATGGTGACGCCGTTCGCCTGGAGCGCGCGCACATTGGTGTCGCCGGTGAGGAACCAGAGCAGCTCGTGGATGATCGAGCGCAGGTGCAGCTGCTTCGTGGTGACGAGGGGAAAGCCCTCCGCCAGGTCGAAGCGCATCTGGTGCCCGAAGACCGAGAGCGTGCCGGTGCCGGTGCGGTCGCCCTTGCGGACCCCCTCCCGCAGAATGCGTTCGAGAAGCTGGTGATAGGCGTGCATCGCGGCTCCCGGGCGGAAGCCCTGGAATAGCGCGGCGGGCGCGAGGTGGCGAGGCCACGCGCGGTGGGCGTCAACACGTTCGTACGGTCTTCAGCCGTCTGCGGGCCAGAGCACGTAGGCGATCATCGCGAGGTTGCTCCAGGCATGGAGCAGGATTCCGGGCCAGAGCCGTCCGCTGCGCCAGCGCACCCAGCCCAGCACCAGGGCGAGCGGGATCAGCGAGAGCGGCCGGGCGATCCCGGCCGGCGTCAGGTGCGCGGCCGCGAAGAGCAGGCCGGTGGCCGCGATCGCCGCGCCGGGCGACAGGAAGCGGCGCGCCCGCTCGTAGAGGGCGCCGCGCACGAGCAACTCCTCCGCGATCGGCGCCAGGATCAGCACGTAGGCGAGCCAGAGTGCGGCCGCCCCCGTGGTAAGCCCCGGTGCCAGGGAGGTGTGCCGCCGGATCGGCATATTTAGGAACTCGGCGGTGCCGGTGACCCAGGTGATGTGAATGAGGGGCCAGACCAGCATGAGCAGCGCGAGGCGGTGCGGCGTGAGCCCGGGCGCAGGCGCGGCTCCTGGGGCGGGGCGCGTCAGCGCCAGGGCGCGACGCCAATCCGGCCCCGCGCGCCAGCGAACCGCCGCGACCACCAGGATCGCCAGGAGGGCCTGGCGGATCACGTCGATGGCGAGTTCCCGCATGGCGAGCTGGCGCGGCTGCAGGCGCGGCCGGGCCGTCGTCCAGCTTCCCAAGCCGTCGAGCCAATCGGCGCCGACGCGAACGATGACGAGGGCGAGGAGGCTCGCGAGCGCGAGGGCGAGGAAGCCCCAGAAGGCGAGGCCCGCCAGGCCGGCCGCCAGCCCGAGGGCCGACCGCAGCCCCGCGCTTCGCGGTGAGGGCACGGGCCGAGGCGCATCGTGCGAAGGCGCCACCTCGGCAGGCACCGCCGCACCATCATCGGGCTTCAAATGAGCGGCCTCTCCCTGTATGTTCGCACCGTTGGCCGGTGTCCCCGGTAAGGGTCCGGAACCGGGGCGCGTTTCCGTGCCGTGGCCCCACTCCGAGACCAGGACGGTATCCGGCGGCGGCGCTCCGAACCACGGGCTTTTGGACGCAAGGCCCCGAGGCTCGACAGGCTCGGCGTTTTGACGGAAGCTCCGGACGTGCCATCGGAGGGCGGGCCAGCGATTCCGGCTTGAATCCGGGACGATGGGCGCGCAAGGCAAGTCCTGCGGGCCCGGGGCCCGCGCACGGCATAGTTCTGGGAGCGCCGGGTCACGGCCGCCTCCAGTCGATTTTCATCCGACCCGGGGCGCCATCACGGCGCGCGACGGCGGGCAGGGACCGGGCATAAGCGACCGCAGATGGCAGACGATCTGATCCGCTACGATCTCCTGGTGCAGGATGCCCTGCGCGGCGTGGTGCGCAAGGTGCTGACCGACGCGGCCCGGGAGGGCCTGGCGGGGGAGCATCACTTCTACGTCTCGTTCCGCACGGAGGCGCCGGGCGTGCGCATGTCGCAGCGCCTGCGGGAAAAGTACCCGCAGGACATGACGATCGTCCTCCAGCATCAGTTCTGGGATCTCGGCGTCACCGAGCACACCTTCGAGGTCGGGCTGTCCTTCTCGGGCGTGCCGGAGCGCCTGCTGGTTCCGTTCGACGCGCTGACGGGCTTCTTCGACCCATCGGTCCAGTTCGGCCTGAAGTTCGACCTCAGCGAGAGCGCGGAGGATGTCTCCACGGCGGATGCGGACGAGGACGGCGCAGCGGCCGGAAAGACCGCGCCGCGGGGTGCCGCGTCCGAGCCGACCGAGATGAAGCCGAAGGGAACGGGTCTGGCGACCATCGGAACCCCGTCCGTGCCGAAGCTGATCCCCGGCACGTCCCCCACGGCCCCGGTCGCCAAGACCGATGCAAAGCCGGAGGCGAAGGCCAGCGACGGCACCGATCCCAAGGTCCCGCCGGCGAAGAAGCCGGAGGACGGCCAGGAAAGCGGCGCCGAGGTCGTCAGCCTGGATGCGTTCCGCAAGAAGAGCTGACGCGGCACGACCGGACCACTTCCACGCCGCGCATCGCTCGTCAGTCAGCGAGGCCCTTCGCCTCGCCGCGCGGCCTCACCGTCATGTGAAGCCCGTGCTCGGGCCGGAGCGTCACCCGGTGCAGCGGCATCACCGGGGCGTGGTCCTCCGCCAGGGTGAAGCGGGCGGCGCGCGTGATGTGCGCGAGCACCACCACCGCCTCCTGAAGCGAGAAGCTCTGTCCGATGCAGACGCGCGGCCCGGCCCCGAACGGCAGGTAGGCGAAGCGCGGGATATCGGCCCTGGCCTCGGGCAGGAAGCGCTCGGGCATGAAGGCCTCGGGCTCCTGCCAGAGAGTCTTGTGGCGGTGGAGCACGTAGGGCGCCACCATCACCAGGGAGCCCTTGGGGATCTTGATGCGGCCGATCCGGTCCTCGGCGATGGCCTGCCGACTTAGGAACGGCACCGGCGGGAAGAGGCGCATGGTCTCCTCCATCACCGCTTTCGTGTAGGGCAGCGCGTCGGCGTCGAAATCGACGCCCGGCGGAACGGCATCGACCTCCGCCTCCACCCGGGCACGGGCCGCCGGGTCCTGCGACAGGCAGTAGAGCGCCCAGGTGAGCGCGTTGGCGGTGGTCTCGTGGCCGGCGGCGATGAAGGTGACGATGTTGGCCTTCACCTCGAGATCGGTGAGGCCCTGCCCCGTTTCGGGATCCTGTGCCTTCAGGAGCAGGGTGAGGAGGTCGCTCGGGGCGGCGTCGCGTTCGATCAGGGCGCGGCGGCGCGCGATGAGTTCGTCCACCACCTCGGCGAAGAACCGGATCGCCGGCCGCGCCCGCAGGCGGCCGATGCGCGGGATGAAGCCCGGCAGGCCGAACACGTCGAGGGGATCGATCGGCCCGACCGATTCGAGGAAGCGCGTGATGGCGCGCCCCAGCGCGTCGGGATCGCTGGCGAGCCCTTGCGTGAAGATCGTCCGTTCCAGCACGTCGAGGGTGACGCGGGTCATCTCCAGGGCGACGTCGATGCTGGCCCCCTCGCGGCGTGCCAGCCGGCGCGCCATACGGGCGCCGGCGGCGTTCATGGCCACGTTGAAGCCGAGCACGTGCCGGGCCGAGAAGATCGGCGCGAGCGTCCGGCGCTGCAGCTTCCACTCCTCGCCCTCGGCGGTGAGCAGGCCGTTTCCAAGTCCAGGGGCGAGGACGCGCCGCTGCAGGTCGTCCTTGCGGTAGTTGGCGGCGTTCTCGACGTAGAGGTAACGGATCAGGGCGGGATCGCTCACCACGGTGACGCGGCCAAGCGCCCCATCGGCGGCCACCACCGGCTTCTCGAAATGCACGTCGAGCCAGGTCGTGAGCGGATTGGCGCGCGCTGCTCTGAGGAACCCGAACAGTCCCGGCTGCTCGCGCAGGGGCTTCGGGACCACCGGCCGGAAGCGCACGGGCGCGGCGGGTTCGACGAGGGCGGCACGCGACATCGAGGACAACTCCGGGCCCGATGAGGGCTGATAAGGCATGACAATTCAGCGCCGGGCACACGGCCCGCTGAGGATGCGCCATCGCGGTTTGAATGCGTGCAGTTTAAGTAGGGTCCGCTTTAGCCAGACGAAGAGGCCACGATGTCGCCCACCGAGACGCCCGCCACCCGCACCGAGTCCGACACCTTCGGCCCGATCGAGGTTCCGGCGCATCGCTACTGGGGCGCGCAGACGCAGCGCTCGATCCAGAACTTCAAGATCGGCACGGAGCGGATGCCGGCGCCCCTCGTCCACGCCCTCGGCATGGTCAAGCAGGCCGCCGCCCTGGTGAACCAGGACCTCGGCGCCCTCGACCCGAAGGTGGCCCAGGCCGTCGCGGCTTCCGCGGCCGAGGTGGTCTCCGGCGAGCACGACCAGGAATTTCCCCTGGTGGTCTGGCAGACCGGCTCCGGCACCCAGTCGAACATGAATGCGAACGAGGTGATCGCCAGCCTCGCCAACGAGTTGCTGGGTGGTAAGCGCGGCGGCAAGTCGCCGGTCCACCCCAACGACCACGTCAATCGCGGCCAGTCCTCCAACGACGTGTTCCCGACCGCGATGCACATCGCGGTCTCGCGCGAGATCAACGACCGTCTGCTGCCGGCCCTGAAGCACCTGCACGACGCGCTCCAGGCGAAATCCGAGTCCTTCGCCTCCATCGTCAAGATCGGCCGCACCCACCTGCAGGACGCGACCCCGGTCTCGCTCGGCCAGGAATTTTCCGGCTACGTCGCCCAGGTGGCGCTCGGAACCGAGCGCGTGAAGGCGACGCTGCCGGGCGTGCTGGCGCTCGCCCAGGGCGGCACGGCGGTGGGCACCGGCCTCAACGCGCATCCCGAGTTCGCGGAAAAATTCGCCGCCAAGGTCGCGGAGTTGACGGGCCTGCCCTTCACCTCGGCCGTCAACAAGTTCGAGGCGCTGGCGACCCACGACGCCCTGGTGTTCACGCAAGGGTCCCTGACCGCCCTGGCCTCGGGCCTGTTCAAGATCGCCCAGGACATCCGTTTCCTCGGCTCAGGCCCGCGCTCGGGCCTCGGCGAACTCTCGCTGCCGGAGAACGAGCCCGGCTCTTCGATCATGCCCGGCAAGGTCAACCCGACCCAGTGCGAGGCCCTGACGATGGTCTGCGCCCAGGTGATCGGCAACGGCACCACCGTGAGTCTCGCCGGCAGCCAGGGCAATTTCGAGCTGAACGTGTTCAAGCCCGTCATCGCCAACGCGGTGCTGCAGTCGATCCGCCTGATCGCGGACGCGGCGGTGAGCTTCACCGACAACTGCGTCGTCGGCATCAAGGCCAACGAGGACAAGATCGCCGACCTGATGAGCCGCTCGCTCATGCTGGTGACCGCGCTCGCGCCCTCGATCGGCTACGACAAGGCCGCCGAGATCGCCAAGACCGCGCACAAGAACGGCACCACCCTCAAGGAGGAGGCCCTGCGCCTCGGCTACGTCACGGCCGAGGAGTTCGAGCGCGTGGTGCGCCCCGAGACGATGCTGGCGCCCAGCGCCGAATGAGGGAGCCGAACGGCATGGCGGAGATCATCAACCTGCGCCAGGCCCGCAAGGACCGGGCGCGGGTCGAGAAGGAACAGAAGGCGGCGGACAACCGCATCGCCTTCGGCCGCCCGAAGAAGGCCAGGACCCTGGCCGAGGCCAAGAAGGCGATCGAGGTCTCGCGCCACGAGGGCCACAAGCTGGTCGGGCCGGATTCAGAGGGGTGATGGGGGACGCGACGCGTGACCCTCCCCCGCAGTGGGGGGAGGGTTGGGATCGGCGATGACAACCGGCGTCACCAAGCGCTCCGTGATGATCGCCGGCCACCGAACCAGCGTGTCCCTGGAGGACCCGTTCTGGGAGGCGCTGCGGGCGATCGCGGCGGCGCGCGGCCAGTCCGTCCAGGCCCTGATCGGCGTCATCGATGCCGGGCGGGAGGGTCAGAACCTCTCATCCGCCATCCGGGTGTTCGTGCTGGCGAGCGTGCGCGCGCAGGCCTGACGGCCGCGCGTTCGTCGGGCGGCGGATGTCCAGCAGGCTGTAGGAGGCCGGCGCGCCGAAGGTCCGGCGGAACGCGTTGGCGAAATGCGCCTGGTCGGCGAACGCCGCTTCGTGCGCGGCCCGGGTGAAGTTGGCGCCCCGCACGACGGCCTCGATGGCGCGGCGCATGCGCAGCCAGCCCCGATAGCGCCGGAACGGGACGCCCATCGCCGCGCTGAACAGGTGCTGCATCCGCGAGGATGACAGGGACGCGGCCGTGGCGAGGCGTTCCGCGCTCATTCGAGCGTCCGGCCGGGCGCGCAGGTCGACGAGGATCTTCGCGATCCGGGGATCGACCGGCGGATCGATCCGCCGGCCTGCGAACTCGGAGAGGTCGGCGATGGCCGCGCCGGCCCAGTCGCAGGCGTCGCGCCGCTCGAACAGCGCGCGCAAGGCGCCGACCTCCCCGCTCCGACCCACGAGGGCGCTGCCGACCGGCTCAGCCTGGCCCATCAGCCCCGCGAGGGCGCGTGCTCCGGCATCGGGCTCACGGTAGAGGACGCCGAGGGGATCGCCGCCACAGCTGAGTTCGTGCGGCATCCCGGCCGGGACGAAAGCCGTGCGGCAGGTGACCCAGTCCCCCGGTCGGAAGCGGATGCGGAAGGTGCCGTAGAGCCCCGCGAGATAGACCGGGGCGCCGTGCTGATGGCTGGCATTGTAGGTGAGTGGGCCGGCGAAGAGCGTGTGTCCCCCCGCCACATGCCAGATCGGGCCGGGCGACGCGCCGGCCGGCGCAGCACGTTCGTTCAAGCCGAGCGTCCTCCCGCCGCGATAGACCGCTGGCAACCGGTCCCGCCAGCATCCTGACGGAACCGGGCTTCTCGGGAAACACCCAGCGATGACCGAACTCACCCGCCGTCATCTCGCCGCGACCCTGGCCGCCGGCCTCGTCTCGCCGAAGGCCGCGCTGGCTGCCCTGCCCTCGCCGCCGCTGTCCGCCGGGCTGCACCAGATCCGCCTCGGCGCCTTCACCGTCACCACGTTCCGCGACGCCGACGTCGCCATCGACGGGCCCTGGCCGATCGTCGGCGAGGATCGCCCGAGAGCGGAGGTCGAGGCCCTGATGCGGGAGAACGGGCGCCCGCCGGACCGCTTCGAGCCCGGTTTCACGCCGATCCTCGTCCGGACCGGCCGCCAAACCGTCCTGTTCGACAGCGGCAACGGCGAGGTCGGCTTCGTCCCCCGTCCGGCCGGTGGACAATTGGCGCGCCTTGTGCGGCAGGCGGGCCTGTCACCGGACGCGATCGACCTCGTGGTGCTGACCCACTGTCACACCGACCATATCGGTGGGCTTCTGGAGGACGGACGGCCGCTCTTCCCCAGAGCCGGGTACGTGCTGGGGGAACGGGAATTCGCCTTCTGGCGGAGCGACGACCGTCTCGCGGGCGCGCCGGACGGCAACGAATTCAAGTCGGCCCGCATCTTCCGCAGCCACCTGCTTCCCCTCGCCGACCGCATCCGCTTCGTGACGCCCGGCCAGACCGTGGTCCCGGGCATCGATGCGGTGGCGGCTTTCGGCCACACGCCGGGCCACCTCGCCTTCAACGTGGAGAGCGAGGGCCAGCGCATGCTGGTCTGGGGTGACTGCGCCCACCACGAGGTCGCCTCCCTGGCCCGGCCCGACTGGCACGCCCTGTTCGACATGGACAAGGCGGCCGGCGCCGCGACCCGGCGGACGATCTACGACATGGCCGCCACCGACCGCATCCTGGTCGCCGGCTATCACACCGCCTTTCCGTCCCTCGGCCACGTCGTCCGCGACGGCGCCGGGTACCGCTGGCTCCCGGTGGCTGACCCGCTCCGGCGCTGAGGCGCGGCCTATTCCGCCGCCAGCAGCGTTCGCTCGGGCAGCCCCTCCAGGGCCGTTGGCTTCGGTCCGCCGGTCGCCCAGTCGAGCAATTCCACGGTGTGGACGATCGGGATCGCCGTGCCCTTCCCGATCTGGGTGGCGCAGCCGATATTGCCGGTGGCGATGACGTCGGGGCGCATCCGCTCGATGTTGGCCACCTTGCGGTCGCGCAGGCGGTTGGCGATCTCGGGCTGGAGGATGTTGTAGGTGCCGGCCGAGCCGCAGCAGATGTGGCCCTCGGGCACGTCTTTCACGGTGAAGCCAGCCGTCTTCAGGAGGTTTTTCGGCTCGGTACGGATGCCCTGGCCGTGCTGCATCGAGCAGGCCGAGTGGTAGGCGACGACGAGGTCGGTCTCGACGATCGGCGGCATCAGGCCGATGGTGGCCACGTACTCGGTGACGTCCTTGGCGATGGCCGAGACGCGCTTCGCTTTTTCCGCATAGGCCGGGTCTTCGCGGAACATGAAGCCGTAATCCTTGATCGTCGTGCCGCAGCCCGAGGCGGTGACGAGAATCGCGTCGAGGCCGGCGCCGTCCATCTCGGCGATCCAGGCGTCGATGGTCCGCTGCGCCTGGGCGTGCGACGCGTCCGCCTTGCCCATGTGATGGGTGAGCGCGCCGCAACACCCCTCCCCCTTCGCCTGCACCACCTCGACCCCGTGCCGGGTCAGGACTCGGATCGCCGCCTCGTTGAAGTCGGGGCGCAGGACGCTCTGCGCGCAGCCGCGCAGCAGCGCGACCCGGCCGGTCCGGGCGGGCGCGGCTTCGCCATGCAAGGCTGCGCTCGCTTCCAGGGCGCGCGTCTCGGGCATGAAGGTGCCGGGCCGATCGGTCGGGTTGCGGTTCGGCAACTGGGCCGGGGCGAGGTCGAGCATGGCCGCGAGACGATTGCCGACCCGCGGCAGGCGCGCCACCAGCGGCCGGAACGGGGCGCCGAGCTTCGCCCCAAGGAGGGCGAGGCGGAAGCGGTTCGGATAGGGCAGCACGAAGGCCAGCACGCTGCGGAGCAACCGGTCGCTCAAGGGACGCCGATAGGTTTCCTCGATATGCGCCCGGGCATGGTCGACGAGGTGCATGTAATGCACACCCGACGGACAGGTCGTCATGCAGGACAGGCACGAGAGGCAACGGTCGACATGCTTGACCACCTCCGGCACCGCCGGCTTTCCGCCCTCGAGCATGTCCTTGATCAGGTAGATGCGTCCGCGCGGGGAATCGAGTTCATCGCCGAGGAGCAGGTAGGTCGGACAGGTCGCGGTACAGAAGCCGCAATGGACACAGGTCCGCAGAATCTTCTCGGACGCCGCCATGGCCGGATCGGCGAGCTGCGTCAGGCTGAAATTGGTCTGCACGGCGTGTCCTCGGGTCCACCCTCGCGCCGTCCATCGGGCCCGGCTCGCGGCGGGCCCGTGGCGGCATCGTCGTTCTTGAACCCTCAGTCTAGAGCGTCTTGCAGCCGTTGCCGAGCCTTGGAATCGCTCCGAACAGCGTCGTCGGCGCGGCCTTGTCCCGCAGCGCCCGGACGGGTCCCGGTTCAGACGCCGGCATACATCCGGCCGGGGTTGAAAAGGCCCTTCGGATCGTGGGCCGCCTTGATGCCGGTGGTGATCCGCATCAGCGGCTCGGAGAGCGGTTCGAACACCGGCACGGCGGCGCGGACGGCGTCGGGCGCGCGTACCAGCGTGGCGTGGCCGCCCTCCGCCCGCACGGCCGTCCGGATGATCTCCGCGCCGGCATCGCCGGACGCATCCGTCGCGAGCCAGATCAGGCCGCCGCCCCAGTCGTAGAACCAGCGGGCGTCGCGCCGGGCGCCGATCGCGGCGGTCACGGCGGGGCCGCGGGTCGGCGCGGTGGAGATGCGCCAGATCGCGGAATCGCGGGGCTCGGCGAAGGCGACCGCGTCGCGGATGCGTGCCCAGAGCACGGTCCCGACCTCGCCCTCGACGATCTCGGGCTGGCCGAAGCGCTTGAGCAGGCGGCGCAGTTCCCCGAGGCGGTAGTCGATCGA
>NZ_JAIEOF010000203.1 GCF_019750675.1 Methylobacterium sp. | reverse complement strand
TCGGTGGCGGTCGCGGCCCGGCCGGTGTTCTCGGGGTTCTTGGTCAGGTCGGGGTTCTGGGCCAAGGCGGCGCCGGCCGTCAGGGCGAGAAGGCTGGCGGCCGCGGCAATGCGGAGGGGATGGCGAATGGACATGGCGGGTCTCCCGTTTTCGGGTTGGTGTTGCCTGTCCTGAACGACCGGAGCGCGTTTTCGTTGCGCTGCGAGAGAGCGCGACCACGGCCATTTTTGCGCCGGGCCTCCGTCGTCAGAAGAGCGCGCCCTGCGCGTCCTCGTCGCTGGAGCGCGGTGCGGTCGCGGCGGGGGCCGCCGTCATCGGAGGGCCGGGACGCGGCGCGGCGAGGGGTTCGATCAGGTCGGGCGCATCGGTGCGCGCGTCGTTCACCCGTGGGCTGACGGGGTCGAGGGTCAGCCATTCGTCCGGGCAGGGCCGGCAGAGGCCCACGGCCGCGTCCGGTTCGACCCCGCGCGTGTCGAGCCAGGGTTCGATCTGATCGGGCGCCAGGATCGCGGGCATCCGGTCGTGCACGGCGGCCATGGTTCCGTTGGCGTCCGTCGTGACGATGGCGGCGGTGTCCACCTCCGAGCCGTCGGCCCCGAGCCAGTTCTCCCAGAGACCGGCGAGCGCCACGGGCTTGCCGTCGGCGCGGCGGATCATGAAGGGGGTCTTCGTGGCCCCCCTGCCCTTCCCCTCCCGGCGCCACTCGTAGAAGCCGTCGGCCAGGAAGACGCAGCGGCGGTGGCGCAGGGCGCCGCGGAAGGTCGGCTTCTCCCGGAGGGTCTCGGCCCGCGCGTTGATCACGAGGGGAAAGTCCTTCGGGTCCTTGACCCAGCTCGGCCAGAGGCCCCAGCGCACCAGCCGGAACTGCCGCTGCCCGCGCTCGGCCAGCACCACCGGGACGGGCTGGGTCGGGGCCACGTTGTAGCGCGGCGGGAAGTTCGGCATCTCCGCGTAGCCGTAGAAGGTCCGAAAGATCTCGGGGGCCTGGGCGATGAAGAAGCGTCCGCACATCGACGAGAGATCCTGAAATCCGGCTCGACGGATCGAGCGCCATCCTGCGATACGCGCTCCCGGTATGCCGCCTTTCGAGCGGCGCTCACAAGGTGTCCGCCGCGCCTCTTAGCGAGCGACAATCGGCGCCGATCGGCAGTTCCGCGAGGGTCTCAGCCGTGGATTTCATGGGCGGCCCGATGCGCCGCGAGCGATCTGCTCAGAGCCAGCGCTTCCAGCGGAAGAACACGTACGGAAGCACGGCCGCGAAAACCATCATCACGATCGCCATCGGGTAACCGAATCCCCAGTCGAGTTCCGGCATCGCCTTGAAGTTCATGCCGTAGATCGACGCGATCAGAGTCGGCGGCATGAAGACCACCGCCATGACCGAGAACAGCTTGATGATGTTGTTCTGCTCCAGGTTCACGAGGCCGAGCGTCGCGTCGAGGAGGAACTGGATCTTCGAGGACAGGAAGGTGGCGTGCTCCTCGAGCGACTGGAGATCGCGCAGGGTCGAGCGCACGTCCTCGCGCAACTCGCGGGGCGCCTTGGCGGTGCGGTAGGTCGCCGAGAGCGAGAGCAGGATGCGCTCCATCGAGACGAGGCTCTCGCGCTGCTTCGAGATGAGGTCGCCGTGGCGTCCCAGCGCCCGCAGCGTATCCTGCAGGGCGGTGTTGCGGGCGCTCGGGTCCTCCTTCTCCTCGAAGATCTTGCCCGAGAGCCGGTCGATGCGCTCGCCCTGGAGCTGAAGCACGTCGGCCGCCCGATCGATCACCGTCTCGATGAGGCCGGCCAGGATGGTCTCGCCCGAGGGCACCGCCGAGGGGCCGTTGCCCGTCGAGCGGCCGGCCCGCTGGGTGTACATCCGGAAGGCCTGCGGCTCCTCGTAGCGCACCGTCACGAGACGGTTGCCGCGCAGGATGAACGTGATGCCGGCCAGCCCCGGCTCCTCGGATTCGCTGACCTTGCTCAGGACCCGGCCGGTCATGTAGCGGGCCCCGTCCTCGACATAGAGGAGTTCGGAGGGCTCGATGTCCTTCATCTCCTCGCGGGTCGGGACCGAGATGCCCATGAAGACCTCCACCTTGAGGTCCTCTTCCCGGGTCGGCCGCACCATGTCGAGCCAGACGGTGTCGTCCGGGATCGCCTCCTGCAGTTCGAGGGAACGGCGCTCGAGCAGGGTCTGCCCGGCGCCGGCGACCGGCTGGTGGATGAAGATCACGCGGGATGTCTCAGGCGAAGGCCCCGGGAGGCGGTGTGCTCGCATCCGGCACGAAGAAGTCCGGCGCAAGAGGGATGCCGGGTGTGACGCGGTATTTTGAAAAGTCCGTGACACCCTGCTCGGCCAGGAAGCTGTCGTCGATGAGGAAGCGCCCGGTGACCTCCCGCGAGTCCAGGCCGAACAGCGCGTGGGCGGCGTCCGCCAGGATCTCGGGCGTGCGGCTCGCCTGCATCAGGGCCTCGCCGCCCAGCAGGTTCTTCACGGCGGCGGTGGCGATGGTGGTGCGCGGCCAGAGCGCGTTGACCGCGATGCCCTGGCGTTTCAGCTCGCCGGCCAGCCCGAGGACGCAGAGCGACATGCCGTATTTGGCGATGGAATAGGCCAGATGCGGCGCGAACCACTTCTCGGACATGTCGAGGGGCGGCGACAGCATGACGATGTGCGGGTTCTGCGCCTTGGCCAGATGCGGGATCGCGTACTTGCTGACCATGTAGGTGCCGCGCGTGTTGATGCCGTGCATCAGGTCGAAGCGCTTCATCTCGGTCTCGGGCGTCCGGGTCAGCGAGATCGCGCTGGCGTTGTTCACCACGATGTCGATGCCGCCGAAGGTTTTCGCCGTGGTCTCGATGGCGGTCGCCACGCTGTCCTCGTCGCGCACATCCACCAGGAGCGGCAGCGCCCGGCCGCCCGCCGCCTCGATGGCGGCGGCGGCGGTGTGGATCGTGCCCTCCAGCTTCGGGTGCGGCGTGTCGGTCTTGGCCGCGATGGCGATGTTCGCGCCGTCCCGGGCCGCCCGCAGGGCGATGGCGAGGCCGATCCCGCGGGAGGCCCCGGTGATGAATAACGTTTTGCCCTGAAGCGATCCGCTCATGTCTCAGGTCTCCTCTCTCAGGTGTCTTGTTCACGATTCTTGGGCGCCGATCTGGAACCGGGCCGGCTGCGACCCGTCCGCATCGGTGAAGCCGTAATCGGCGGCGAGATCGCCCGCATGGAGGATCTGCCCGGCCCGGCCCGCCACATCCGGGTCGGCCGCCAGGGCGGCGAGCGCCCGCCCCGCATAGAGCGGGCTCTCGGTCGCCCGGTCGGCGTGGCCGATGTCGACCGCGCGCTCGGTGCGCACGAAGCCGGGCGACAGTCCGAGCGCGGTGACGCCGTGCGGCGCCAGTTCCTGCGCGCAGGCGTAGGCGAGCCGGTTCGTGGTGGCCTTGGCCAGGTCGTAGAAGATGTCGCCGAGGTAGCCCGGCGCGGTGTCGAAGGAGACGAAGGCGAGGAGGCCGGCTCTGGCCGAGATCATCGGGGGCGCGACCGCGCGGGCGAGGAGCAGCGCCGGGTACGGGCCGCTCCCGAAGAACTCCGAGAACGGCTCGGCCGAGCGCCGCCAGAACGGCGTGCCCCAGGCGGCGCCGTCTGCGTAACGCTCGCCGTCATAGCCCTCGTTGCCGCCCCAGACGCTGGAGACGGCCAGATCGATGCGGCCGAACCGGCGCAGGGCCCAGTGGACCAGCGTGTCGACCGCCCGCTCGCTGGTATGGTCGCAGAGGTAGTGATGCCCTTCGCCGCCGGCGGCATCGACGGCACGGGCCGTATCCTCGATGAATTCAGACCGGCCCTCGGTGCGCGGCCCCGTCTCACTGGAGCGTGCCGTGACGATGACGGTGGCGCCGGCCTCGCCGAGCCCCCGGGCGATGCCCCGCCCGACCCCGCGCGAGGCCCCGGCCACGAGGCAGATCTTTCCACGCAGATCCGGAGTTTTGGATAGGACGGGCCCGGCGCTCACGCCGGCTTGGCCCGGCCGAGGAAACGCGCGAAGGCCGCCTGGGCTTCCGGCGCCCGCAGGCGTTCCTCGAAGGCGACCGCCTCGGCCTCGAGGGCGGCTTCCATCGCGGCCTGATCGCCGCGGATCAACGCCCGCGTCGCCTGCACCGCGCCGCGCGGGAGCCCGGCGAGGCGCGCGCCTTGCGCTTGGGCGTGCTCCAGCAGCAGGCCGGCCGGCATCACCCCGTTGATCAGGCCGAGGCCGAGCGCCTCGTCGGCGTCGAAGCCCTGGCTCAGGAGCAGCATCTCTGTGGCCTTCAGCAGCCCGACCCGGCGCGGCAGCAGGTAGCTTGAGGCTGCCTCCGGCACGAGGCCGAGCTCCACGAAGGGCATGCGGAAGCGGGCGGCGGGGCTGGCATAGACGAGGTCGCAATGCAGGGTCAGGGTCGTGCCGATTCCCACCGCGATCCCGTCGACGGCGGCGATCATCGGCGTGCGGGTGCGGGCGAGCTGGCGGATGAACTGCAGGGCCGGCGCCTCGCGGAACGGCTTGCTCGCGCCCGCCACGAAGTCCGCGAGGTCGTTGCCGGCACTGAACGCGCCCGGCGCCCCGGCGAACACCACGGCGCCGATCGCCTCCGTCGCGTCCGCCTCCAGCAGGGTCGCGCGCATGGCGTCGTACATGGCAGCCGTCAGGGCGTTCTTCTTCTCGGGCCGGTCGATGCGGATGAGGCGGACGCCGTCGGCCGTGTCCTCGATCGCGATGTGCTCGCTCATGTCGCCCTGCCCCCGATCCTGTGCGGTTCCCGCCCCGTCAGCTCGCCAGGGCGAGTTCGGCGTCGTCTGTGAAGTGTCCGCCTGCGACGATGCTCGCCTCGAGCCCCTCGGCGGCGGTGAGCAGGTTGTCGGCGAAGAAGCGCGCGAGCGCGATCCGGCCGGCATGGGCCGGGTCCGTCTCCCCCGCCTTCAGGGCCGCGCCGGCGGCGAGCGCCTGACGTCCGAGGCAGGCCCCGCCCTGGACGAGGCCGAACAGGCGCAGATACGGCGTGGCGCCGGCCAGCGCCGCCTCGGGCCGGTTCGAGGCCAGCGCCTTCAACTGGAAGCTCGTCGCCCGGTCCAGGCTCTCGATGCCGGCGCGCAGTCGGGCGCCGATGCGGCCGAAGGCCGGGTCGGGGTCCTTCAGGAAGCCCTCGGCGGTGCGCCGCAGGCTGGCGATCTGCGCCCGCACCGTGGCGCCGCCGTTCAGCGGCAGCTTGCGGGCGACGAGGTCGATGGCCTGGATGCCGTTGGTACCCTCGTAGATGCCGAGGATGCGGGCGTCGCGCATGTGCTGGGCGGCGCCGGTCTCCTCCACGAAGCCCATGCCGCCATGGACCTGGACGCCCAGCGAGGTCACCTCGTTGGCGATGTCGGTGGAGAAGGCCTTGGCGACGGGGGTCAGTAGCGAGGCGCGGTCGTGGGCCGCCTGCCCCTCCGGGCCCGCCGCCGCGTCGAGGGCGTCCGCCGTGAGGTAGCAGATGCCACGGGCGGCCTGGGTTAAGGCCTTCATGGTGAGCAGCATGCGCTGCACGTCGGCATGGGCGACGATGGGGCTCGCCTCGGCGGCCCCTGGCGCCTTGCCCTGACGCCGGTCGCGGGCATAGCCCAGGGCCTGCTGGTAGGCGCGCTCGGCGATGCCGACGCCCTGCAGGCCGACATTGAGGCGCGCCGAGTTCATCATCGTGAACATGCAGGCGAGCCCGCGATTCGCCTCGCCGATGAGCCAGCCGATGGCGCCCCCGTCGTCGCCGAAGGCCATCGAGCAGGTCGGCGAGCCGTGAATGCCGAGCTTGTGCTCGATCCCTGAGCAGCGCAGGTCGTTGCGGCTGCCGTCCGGCAGCACCTTCGGCACCAGGAACAGCGAGATGCCCCGGGTGCCGGCCGGCGCATCCTTGAGCCGGGCCAGCACCAAGTGGACGATGTTGTCGGTGAGGTCGTGCTCGCCGTAGGTGATGTAGATCTTCGCGCCGACGATCCGGTATGAGCCGTCGCCGACGGGCTCGGCCCGGCTGCGCAGGAGCGCGAGGTCCGAGCCGGCCTGCGGTTCGGTCAGGTTCATGGTCGCCGTCCATTCGCCGGAGACGAGCTTGTCGAGGTAGCGCGTCTTCAGGTCGTCCGAGCCGTGCTGGGCCAGGGCCTCGATGCCGCCGGCCGTGAGGAGCGGGCAGAGGCCGAAGGCGATGCTGGCCGCGTTCCACATCTCGGTGCAGGCCGCGTTGAGGACGAGGGGCAGGCCCTGGCCGCCATGCTCGGGGTCGGCGCTGAGACCGTTCCAGCCCCCGGCGATCCAGGTCCGGTAGGCCTCGCGCCAGCCCGGCGGGGTGGTGATGGCTCCGTCCTTGAGCGGCGTGCCGTGGCGGTCGCCCACCCGGTTGAGGGGGGCGATGACCGATTCGGCGACCTTGCCGGCCTCGGCCAGGATCGCCTCGGCGTCCTCCAGCGCGAGGTCGCCGTGCCGGCCGGCGGCCAGGGCGGCCTCGAGCCCGGCCACGTGGCGCAGGGCGAACAGCATGTCGGCCACCGGTGCGCGATAGGTCATGATGCTTCCTCCCGCGCCTTGGTTGATCCGACGCGTGCGGCCCCGTGTTTGACGCAAGCCCCGGCCGGGCGCTAGGCCCGGGCGATCCCCGCCGAAGGGGTACGGCAATGATAGTTTAGATATGAACGATCTCGGGTCAATCCCCGGTGATGCGATCCAACCCGTGGCGACGCGACGCCTGAGCGACGATGCGCACGGGTTGGAGGCGGCGGCCGCGCTGCTCCGCGCCGGGCAGGTCGTGGCCTTCCCCACCGAGACGGTCTACGGCCTCGGCGCCGACGCCACCGACCCGTCGGCCGTGGCGCGGATCTTCGCCGCCAAGGAGCGCCCGCGCTTCAACCCGCTGATCGCGCATCTGCCCGACGCGGAGGCGGCCTTCGCCGAAGGCGTGTTCGACGACGCGGCACGGAGCCTCGCCGCCGCGTTCTGGCCCGGCGCCCTCACGCTGGTGGTCCCGGCCGCGCCCGGCTGCCGGATCTGCGACCTCGCCCGCGCGGGCCTGCCGAGCGTCGCCCTGCGGGTGCCGGCGCCCGAGCGGACCCGGGCATTGCTGGCCCGCGTCGGCCGGCCGGTCGCGGCGCCCTCTGCCAATCGCTCGGGCCGTGTCAGTCCGACCAGCGCCGCGCACGTGCTCGCCGATCTCGACGGCCGGATCGCGGCCGTGCTCGACGGCGGCGAGACGCCGGTCGGCGTCGAATCCACGGTGGTCGCTTGCCTCGGCGGCCCGCCACGGCTGCTGCGGCCGGGCGGAATCACGCGGGAGACTCTGGAGGCACGGCTCGGCGTGGCCCTCGCGGGGCCGGATGGCTCGGATGCGATCCATCCGGTCGGCCCGGGGTTGCTCGCCTCCCACTACGCGCCGCGGGCGCAGGTTCGGCTCGACGCGACCTCCGTCTCGCCGGAGGAGGTCGCGCTGCTGTTCGGGTCCGATCCGCTGCCGGGGGCGGATGCGGCCCGGGCGCGCCTCAACCTCAGTCCGGCCGGGGATCTGGCCGAGGCGGCGGCCCGCTTGTTCTCGGCCCTGCGCCAACTCGATGGCGCCGGTGCGGCGGTGATCGCGGTCGCGCCGATCCCCGAGCGAGGCCTCGGCGAGGCGATCAACGACAGGCTTCGGCGCGCCTCCGCGCCGCGCTGAAACTTTTTTCGAATTTCTTGGGAACCAAGACCGGGGGGCGGTGTTTCCCCATCACGAAGGCCAGTACTGCCCCCAATGGCCTTTTCCCTTTCAGGGCTCGGAGCAATCCGAGCCTTTTTTCTTGGGCCGTCCAGGGCCGTCGCCGGGCGAACGCGGTTCAACCGATTTCCACGATCTCGCTCTCGTGTTCGTTCACCTCGACGACGTCGCCGACGACCTTTCCGGTCAGCGCGCGGGCCATCGGCGAAACGTACGAGATGGTGCCCTGCGCCGGATCGGCCTCGTCCTCGCCGACGATGCGGTAGGTCCGGCGGCTATCGTCCTCGGCCAGGATCGTCACCGTCGAGCCGAACCGGACCACGTCGCCGGGCTCGGCTTCGACCAGTTGTGCGGAACTGCGCCGCGCCGTCCAGTAGGCGAGGTCTCGGTTGACGCGGGCGACGTCGGCCTGCGCCTCCGGGGTCAGGGCCGAGAACGCGGCCTGAAGGCGCGCGACCTCGGCCTCGATCTGGGCCATCCCCTCGGGGGTGACGAAGTTGGGATGGGACGAGATCGGGCGCTCGGGGAGATCCTCGAACACCGCGTCTCCATCCCGCTCACGGACAAATGCTTGGCTCATAAAAACGAAAACGCCGGGCGCGTGCCCGGCGTTCCGCTCAACCCACCTCGACCACAGTGCGCCCGCGCACTTGGCCCTCCAGGATCGCCTGCGCCACCGTGTCGACGCCGGCCAGCGGCACCGTCCGGGTCATCGCCGCGAGCTTGTCGTGATCGAGCTCCCGCGCGAGGCGTCCCCAGGCCGCCCGGCGCTTGGCCTGGGGCGTGGTCACGCTGTTGATCCCCAGCAGCGAGACGCCGCGCAGGATGAAGGGCGCCACGGAGGTGGGCAGGTCCATGCCTTGCGCCAGACCGCAGGCCGCGACCGCGCCGTCCGCCTTCGTGCCGGCCAGGACGTTGGCGAGGGTCACGGAGCCGACCGCGTCCACCGCTGCCGCCCAGCGCTCCTTGGCGAGCGGCTTGCCGGGCTTGCCGAGTTCCGCGCGGTCGAGGATCTCGGCAGCCCCGAGGCCACGCAGGTAATCGGCTTCCGAATCGCGTCCCGTCGAGGCGATGACGTGCCAGCCGGCCTGGGCCAGGAGCGCCACGGCCACCGAACCGACGCCGCCGGATGCGCCCGTGACGAGGACCGGGCCCTGCGCCGGGTTCACGCCATGGTGGTCGAGGGCCATCAGACAGAGCATCGCGGTGTAGCCGGCGGTGCCGATCGCCATGGCCTGGGCGGGGCTCAGGCCCTCCGGCAGCGGCACCAGCCAGTCGCCCTTCACGCGGGCGCGCTCGGCGTAGGCTCCCAGATGGGTCTCGCCGACGCCCCAGCCGGTGAGCACCACCGCGTCGCCGGGCTTGTAGTCGGGGTGGTCCGAGGTCTCGACGCTGCCGGCGAAATCGATGCCGGGGATCATGGGGAAGCGGCGCACCACCGGCGACCTGCCGGTCATCGCCAGCCCGTCCTTGTAGTTCACCGTGGAGTGGGACACCCGAACGGTGACATCGCCCTCCATCAGGTCGGCATCGTCGAAATCCTTGAAGGCGAGGGATTGCCCCGCCTCGGTCTTCTCGACGACCCAAGCCTTGAACCGACCCATGGCACACCTCCGCTTTTCCAAGGCAAGGTGTGTCGGCAGCCCGCCGAATCAAGCGGCCCCGGGCGACCCGGGGCCGGTCCGCACGCTCAGTAGCCGTCGTAGATGCTGCCCCGGGAGAAACCGAGGCCCACGCCGACATCGGCCGAACTGGCGCCCGTGATGCCGAAGGCATCGGGGATCGAGCCGATGGCGAGGCTCGGTCCGTAGGCGCCCGGATAGCCGCCCTGCCCGTAATTGGCCGGAACCCAACCGGAGCGCGCGGGCTGCACCAGGACGCGGCGGCGGACGCTGGCGTATTCTGCCGGGATCGTTTCCGGAATGGTCTGGGCGGGCTGCACCAGCACGCGGCGGTGGCGCACCGTGTATTGCGGGGGCACGTCGACCCAGCAGCCGACGAGTTCGCCGTAGGCGTCGCGGCGGGTCTGCCAGACGCGCCCGCCCGGCGCCACGAGCACGCGCTCGGACACGGTGTCGTAGACGGGCGGGACGGTGCGGTAGACGGTCTCGGCCGGGCGCACGAGCACGCGCTCCGATACGGCGCCGTAGACCGGGGGCGTGTTGACGTGGCGGTAGCACTCGGCGCCGCCGCAACCCCCCGCCTTTGCGGATGAGACGCTGAGGAGGGCGCCGGCGATGGCGGCGAGAAGCAGGCGTGGGGTGACCGGCGCGGTCATGACGGGTTCCTCGGGGCTTGAGACTCTGAACGGAGCGGGATGTCGCGCGAAGACCGCGCGCATCTCGACGTACCAGAGGCGGCCAAGTTGCCCCGTGGGCAAGCTCAATCCCGAGTCAGGGTAAAATTAACCCAAGCTTAGGAATACCTAGATGTTTCATTGCTTAGGTAAAAAGCGCGGGAACGATTCAGGAGTTCAGGTCTGTCCGCGCTTGAGCTGGTAGAAAATGTGCCGGCCGATGACGTCCATCTTCTTCAGGCGCCGCGACCAGCCGGGTTTCACGTAATCGGCATGGTAATGCGTCGCGCCACCCACCTCGCTCAGGTAGGTCCGGCCCGCGATCACGGCACTCGCGATGCGGGTGGCCGTCTGCCAGGATGGGCCGTCCGTCACGCGCAGGGACTTGCCCTCGCAGGCGAAGGAAAACTGGCAGCCCATGTAGCGGTGGCGGTTCTGGTAGACGACGCCGCAGACGTTGCTCGGGTAGAGGCCGCTCTTGACCCGGTTCAGCACCACCTGGGCGACGGCGGCCTGACCCTCCTCGGGTTCGCTGCGGGCCTCGAAATACACGGCCTCCGCGAGGCAGCGCTGCTCACGGTCCATGGCATCGGGGCCGATGAGGTCGGCGTAGCGGTGGCGCGCGGCCTCGGGCGTCGCGTCCGGGACCGGCGTGGTGGCGCCGTCCGTCGTGCCCGCACGCGGCGACAGGCCCGGGAAGGCGAGGCTCGCCGCGGCCACCTCGATCGGGGTCGCATCCGCCGGGGCCGGGGTCGTCGAGGACAGTGCCTCGGCGCGCGGGATCGCGGGCGTCGCGCCGTCCTCGACGACGATCGGGCCATCCTCGGCCTCCGGCGACCGGTCCAGCCCCAGCTCCGGGGCGGGTACGAAGCTGGCGTCGAGATCCGGGTTCCAGGCGGTGGAGCCGGGCGCGATCAGGCCGTCTCCCGGTTCCGCGAGGCTGGCCCGGATGACCATGCCGGTGGCGGACGCATCGGTGCCGCCGCCGGGGAGCCGCGTGGCCGAGCGCCGGGCCGGATGGGTGCGCGTCTGGGTTCCGGAGAGGCGCGCGCCGGGCGAGGCCGTGGCGGCGACGCGCGATGCGCGGTCGGCGAGGCCCGCGGCGCCCGGAGCCATGTCCGTCCCGGCGGTCGCCGTGAAGGAGACGAGGAGGCCGAGCCCGGCCGTCCAAGGCACCATGGCGGCGCTGAGCCAGCGCAGATGCGAAGCGCGTCGTAACCGTTTCGTGCCCACGCAACCGACCCGCACAAGGATGCCAAACGCGCGGATCGCCGGCCCTCAGGGAGAGGCGGCGGCCCGTGAGATCGACTATCGTGCGGTATGGTTGCGGAGCGGTTAAGGGCGCCCGGTCAGAGCGCGCCCGGCCGTCCATGCGTGGCGCCGAGATGCCCGATCAGGGTCGCCAAGCCCGTACGCTCGCCGGTCTGGCCGCTCGCGATCCGCTCCGCGTCGGCACCGCTCTGGGTCGCGACGGCGAAGACGAACAGCGCGACCGTGGCGAGGCCGCCGAGGCCGGCGACGACCCACAGGTAGGCCTGCTGCATCGCGCGGGGCAGCGGGACCGCGACGGGATTTTCATTGATGAAGAGAGGGGGTGGGCTGGTGTCGTTCATGCCGGCGATCCCACGCGATGGCTGCCGCCCCAATGAGCAGGATGACCCGCGCGCTACGGTTCGGCACTAGCACTGAACGTGCCTGCGCGAAATCGGTTCGCCGTGTTTTCGACAATTTGTTGAACGGTCGGATTCGCAACGAAAACGGGGCGGCCATCGGCCGCCCCGCATCCGCTTCCAAGCCGTCCCGCGCGGGGACGAGGACTTACTTGTTCGCCTTGCCGGCAGCCTTGACGGCGAGGGCGGCCTGGGCCGCCGCGAGGCGGGCGATCGGCACCCGGTAGGGCGAGCACGACACGTAATCGAGGCCGACCTCCTGGCAGAAGCCGATCGAAGCCGGATCGCCGCCGTGCTCGCCGCAGATGCCGAGCTTGATGTCGGGGCGAACCGCGCGACCGCGCTCCACGCCGATGCGTACGAGCTCGCCGACGCCCTCCTGGTCGATGGAGATGAACGGATCGGCCGAGAGGATGCCCTTCTGGGTGTAGGCGCCCAGGAAGGTCGCGGCATCGTCGCGGGAGATGCCGAGCGCGGTCTGGGTCAGGTCGTTCGTGCCGAAGGAGAAGAACTCCGCCGTTTCGGCGATGTCGCCCGCCCGCAGGGCCGCACGGGGCAGCTCGATCATCGTGCCCACCTGATAATCAAGCGTGCCACCGGTTTCGGCAGAGACTGCCTTGGCCATGGCGTCGATGCGCGCCTTGACGATGTCGAACTCCATCTTGGTGAAGACGAGCGGCACCATGACCTCGGAGGTGACCGGAGCGCCGGTCTCCTTGGCGGCCTGGACGGCGGCCTCGAAGATGGCGCGGGCCTGCATCTCGGCGATTTCCGGGAAGGCGATCGCGAGGCGGCAGCCACGGAAGCCGAGCATGGGGTTGAACTCGTGCAGTTCCGTCATGCGGCGGCGCAGCTTCTCTTCCGACACGCCCATGCTCTGGGCGACGTCCCGCACCTCCTCGTCCGTGTGCGGCAGGAATTCGTGCAGCGGCGGATCGAGCAGGCGGATCGTGACGGGCAGGCCCGACATGATCGTGAACAGCTCGACGAAGTCCTGGCGCTGATAGGGCAGGATCTTGGCGAGCGCCGAGCGGCGGCCCTCGACGTCGTCGGCCAGGATCATCTCGCGGACCGCGATGATCCGGTCGCCCTCGAAGAACATGTGCTCGGTGCGGCAGAGACCGATGCCCTCGGCGCCGAAGTTGCGGGCGGCGCGCGCGTCGGTCGGCGTGTCGGCGTTGGTGCGGACCTTCATGGTGCGCACCTTGTCGGCCCAGCCCATCAGGGTGGCGAACTCGCCCGACAGCGACGGCTCCAGCATCGCCACCTCGCCCAGGAGCACCTGACCCGTCGAGCCGTCGATGGTGATCTTGTCGCCGGCCTTCAGGGTGGTGCCCGCCACGGTGAGCGTGCCGGCCTTGTAGTCGACGCGGATCGAGCCGACGCCGGAAACGCAGGGCTTGCCCATGCCGCGGGCCACCACGGCCGCGTGGCTGGTCATGCCGCCGCGGGTGGTGAGGATGCCCTCGGAGGCGTGCATGCCGTGGATGTCCTCCGGGGAGGTCTCCACGCGCACGAGGATACACTTGCGCTCGGCCTTGCGGGCGGCCTCGGCATCCTCGGAGTTGAAGACGATCTCGCCAGTGGCCGCGCCCGGCGAGGCCGGCAGGCCGGAGGCGATGACCTTGCGCTCGGCCTTGGGGTCGATGGTGGGGTGCAGGAGCTGGTCGAGGGCGGCGGGCTCGACCCGGCCGATGGCCTCCTCCTCGGTGATCAGGCCTTCCGCCGCGAGGTCGACGGCGATGCGCAGGGCCGCCTTGGCGGTGCGCTTGCCGTTGCGGGTCTGAAGCATCCAGAGCTTACCCGACTCGATGGTGAACTCCATGTCCTGCATATCGCGGTAATGGGTCTCGAGGAGACCGTAGATCCGCACCAGCTCGGCGTAGGAGTCCGGCATGGCCAGCTCCATCGACGGACGATCGGATTTGGCCTCGATGCGGGCCTTCTCGGTGATGTCCTGCGGGGTGCGGATACCCGCCACCACGTCCTCGCCCTGGGCGTTGATCAGGAACTCGCCGTAGAGGGCGCGCTCGCCCGTGGAGGGGTTGCGGGTGAAGGCGACGCCGGTGGCCGAGGTGTCGCCCATGTTGCCGAACACCATGGCCTGAACGTTGACGGCCGTTCCCCAGCTCTCCGGGATGTTGTTGAGTTCGCGGTACTTCTTGGCACGCGGAATCATCCAGGAATCGAACACCGCGCCGATGGCGCCCCAGAGCTGGTCCTCGGGCGCCTGCGGGAAGTCCGAGCCGTGCTCGGCCTTCACGATCGCCTTGTACTTGGTCACGAGCTGCTTCCAGTCCTCGGCCCCGAGTTCGGTGTCGAGGCTGACGCCCTTGCCCTCCTTGTAGTGCTCCAGGGCCTCCTCGAAGGCGTGGTGCTCCACGCCGAGGACCACGTTGGAGTACATGGTGATGAAGCGGCGGTAGGAATCGTAGGCGAAGCGCGGGTCGCCGGCGCCCTCGGCCAGGGCCTCGACGGTGACGTCGTTCAGGCCGAGGTTCAGCACGGTGTCCATCATGCCGGGCATCGAGGCGCGGGCGCCCGAGCGGACCGAGACGAGGAGCGGGTTCTTCGGGTCGCCGAAGCCGCGGCCCGTGAGCGCGCCGACCGCATCGAGGGCGGCCTGGACCTCGGCCTTCAGCTCGGCCGGGTACTGTTGCCCGTGATCGTAGTAATAGGTGCAGACTTCGGTCGTGATGGTGAATCCGGGGGGAACCGGCAGGCCGAGATTCGACATCTCCGCGAGGTTCGCGCCCTTGCCGCCCAGCAGGTTGCGCATGGACGACTGGCCCTCGGCCTTGCCGTCACCGAAGGAATAGACCCACTTGCCCATTTGTATCCGTCCGCTTGCGGGAGTGAAACACGCCCCATTCCTAACACGGCGGGTTGGACCATCTCCTGCTGCAACGCAAGATGAACGGCGCGGCCACGCCGGAACCGTGTAACGCTTTCGACGGTGTGTAACCGTGTTGCGTGGTGCTTAGGACAGGGCCCGAAAGACGCCGAGGCCGATCAGTCCCACGAGGATGAGATAGATGGCCACGATGAAGTTCAACAATCGTGGCATGATCAGGATCAGCACGCCGGCCGCGAGTGCGATGATCGGCTGCAAACTGGAGATGGTGATCGTCATCGAATGCCTCCCGGGATCTCGGTCCGACGACTTGCCGGCACTGAATCTGTCAATCAACGCAATCCAGAAGAGCCGTTATCAAACGCGGTACTTGCCGTTTCGCTTGACCAGAACCGTCGCGCCGACCGGAACACGCTCGTAGAGATCGACGATGTCTTCGTTCAGCATGCGCACGCAGCCGGAGGACATCTGCTCACCGATGCTCCAGGGCTCGTTGGTCCCGTGGATGCGGAACAGGATGTCGCGTGAGCCCTGGTAGAGGTAGAGCGCGCGGGCACCGAGGGGATTGTCGACGCCGCCCTTGAGGGTGCGCGGCAGGTCCGGGTTGAGGGAGACCATCGTGGTGGTCGGGCGCCAATCGGGCCACGTACCCTTGCGGCCGACCCGCGCCTGACCCTTCCACGAGAAACCGAGCTTGCCCACCCCGACGCCGTACTGCACCGCGGTGCCGTCCTCCTGCACCAGGGCGAGCTGACGGGCGTCGATGTCGACCACGATGGTCCCGGGCTTCTCGGGTCCGGTGTAGCGCACGATCTGCCGGCGGTACTTCGGGTCGAGGCGTGTCTTGTCGACCAGCGGCACGTCGAACGGCTTGTCCGGCATCGTGCCGGTGTACCAGGCCGCCGCGTCGTCCTGCGCCACGCCGACGGGACCGCGCGATTGGCAGGCGGCCAGGGGAGCCAGCAGGATCAGCCCGAGGGCAAGGCGGCGGGACGGCATGGACGGCTCCACGATTCGAAACGTCGGACGACGGCACAGCCCTGACTAGCCGCCCGGGAGCCCGGACGTTGTGTCTTTCCCGCCGCAGGTTCGCGGTCGCGTGAGGCCGGGTCGGGCGCAATGCCGCCGCATTGGCCCGTCGATCGCCATTGCGTCGCGCGGACCCGGGCCACATGATCCTCTCCTTTCGAAGCTGCAGGGCCGAGTGCCACCATGGCCGATACCGAGACGCTCCCCACGGTCGATGTCGAGGCGCCGCTCGCCGACCTCGGGCCGGCGATCCACCTCGATCATTGCGTGATCCACGTCAGCGATTGGGAGCGCGCGAACGCCTTCTACGGCGACGTGATGGGGGCCGAGATCATCCGGCGCGGCGCCGGCTTCGCCTATCGCTTCGGCGGCGTGCAGCTGAACGTCCACGGTCCCGGCGTCGACGCGGTGCCGGTCGCGAAGCACCCGGTGAGGCCCGGCAACAGCGACCTCTGCTTCCGCTGGTCCGGGCCGGTCGAGACCGCCGCGGCGCACCTGGCCGCCCATGGGATTCCGGTTGAACTCGGCCCGGTCGAACGCAACGGCGCGGCGGGACCCGGCTTGAGCCTCTACTTCCGCGATCCGGACGGTTCCCTCATGGAATTCATCACCTACCCGGAGACCTGAGCGGAATCAGCCCTGGCTCTGCGCCAGCTGCTGGTTGGTCTGCTCCAGGCGCAGGGCGAGTTCGCGCATCACCGCGATTCCGATTTGCGGAAACTGCCCGAGCAGTTCGAGGAAGACCGTGCGGTCGATGCGCAGGGCGGTGAGGGTGTCGAGGGCCGCCACCGTGGCCGAGCGGGGCTGGTCGGCCAGGATGCCCATCTCACCCACCAGGGCATTGGCGCCGAGGAGCGCCAGCCGGAACGGCCCCTGTGGCCCGTCGATCGAGACCTCCGCCGAGCCCTCCAGAAGCAGGTAGGCGGCATCGGCCGCGTCCCCACGGGCGAACAGCTGCTGGCCGGCCTCGAAATGAACGCGCTCGCTCGTGAAGGCCAGGAGCTTGAGGCGGGACGGTTCGACGCCGCGAAACAGCGGTACCTGGCGCAGCGAGGAAACCTCGGTGTCGAGGGTCATGGGTGGGGCTCCTGGGACGGGCTCGGGTGGGCGCGACGTCCCTCCCGACACCGCAAGATCCGCCGGCATCCAATGCGGGTCGGCGCGTCTTTGTCCAGAGCCCGGTCCCGGCATCGGCCCGGCGGTACGGGACCGGGCGGGCGATCCCGTGATTTCGGGCCAGCGAATCGGCGGCTAACGGTTAAGCTTGGATTAATGCATAATCCTGCACGTGACTTTGCTGGCGGCCGTCCGAGAGGAGGAACCATCGATACTGGCAAAGGTTGTCATCTCAGTGAAAGCAAAGCTGAGGAGGCGCTGATGGCATCAGGAAATTCCACCTCGAAGCGAGGTTTCGCATCCATGGACCTCGAGCGGCAGCGGGAGATCGCGAGCAAGGGTGGGCGCAGCGTGCCCGCCGAGAAGCGCTCCTTCTCCCAGGACCGCGAACTCGCGTCCAATGCCGGCCGCAAGGGCGGCCAGTCGAGCGGCTCCGGCCGTCCGGGCGACGAGTAATCCTCTCCGCGCGCGATCCCTCGGGACCGCGCGCGACACATTTCTAAGACGGTCGGAAACAGCATAGCCCCGCTTCATCGAAGCGGGGCTATGCTGTTGTCGCATTCTCCGAAGGGTTCAGACTGTCTCAGGTCATGCAGCGACCGGGGACCATGCGGCGCGCCTCAGGCCCGGCAAGCGAGCTGATGGACCGTTCGCAGCCCTCCTGGAGGGGTTTGCGCATCCGGGGCGCATCCTTGTCGCTCGCGGTGCGGCCAGAGCTCGGAATCGCCGGCATGGTGCGCGTACCGGCTCCCGGGATCGAAGCGACCTCGACCGGAACTGTCGCCTGCACGGGCGTGGAGGAGACGACGAATGCGGGGGCGGGCGTCCACTGATCTGCGGTCTGACGGATCGTTGGGTGGACGAGGAGCGTCAGAATCGCGGCCGGTCCACTCACGCTGAGAAAGAAGCCTGACCGAGACATCGTCGTAATCTCCA
>NZ_JAIEOF010000209.1 GCF_019750675.1 Methylobacterium sp. | reverse complement strand
GTCAAGCGCCTCGCCAAGATGGAGATCATCGCCTCGGTGATCGAGGACGACGTGCCGGCCTTCCGCCTGCCGAGCCCGGAGCGGCCGCTCTCGCCCCCCATCGTCGCGATGGAGCGGGTCCAGGCCGGCTACCCGGACCGGATCGTGCTCTCGGGCCTCAACCTGAGTCTGGCGCCCGACGACCGGGTGGCGCTCCTCGGCGCCAACGGCAACGGCAAATCGACCTTCTGCAAGCTCATCGGCGGGCGCCTGCCCCCGTTGAGCGGCGAGCTGCGCCGCTCCTCGAAGATGGAGGTCGCCTACTTCGCCCAGCACCAGCTCGACGAGCTGCGCCCGGCCGAGAGCGCCTACGCCCATGTCCGTGACCTGATGCCGGACGTGCCGGAATCCAAGGCCCGCGCCGCGGCCGCCCGCCTCGGCTTCTCGGGCACGAAGTCCGAGACGCCGGTCTCGCAGCTCTCCGGCGGCGAGAAGGCGCGCCTGCTCATGGGGCTCGCGGCTTTCCGTGGCCCGCACCTCCTGATCCTCGACGAGCCGACGAACCACCTCGACATCGAGAGTCGGCAGGCCCTGGTGGAGGCGATCAATGACTACGAGGGCGCCGTCATCCTGGTGAGCCACGACCGCTTCCTGGTGGAGGCCTGCGCCGACCGGCTCTGGCTCGTCTCCAACGGCAGCGTGAAGGCCTTCGACGGCGACATGGACGATTACCGCCGCTACGTGCTCGCCGGGCCGGAGCGCGAGGCCGAGAAGGGCGCGGCCGAATCGACCGGCGGCGCCAAGGCGGTGGAGCGCCGCTCCAACGCCGACCGCCGCGTGGCGCTTGCCCCCTTGCGCAAGAAGCTCGAGGGCGTCGAGGGGCGGATGAAGAAGCTCGCCGACGCCATGGCCAAGATCGACGCGGCTTTGGCCGACGGCACCGCCTTCCAGGCCAATCCGGCCAAGGCCGGCGAACTGATGAAGATGCGCTCGGACGCGGCAACGGCCCTGGAGGCTGCCGAGGAGGAGTGGTTGGAACTCAGCGGCGAGATCGAGGGCGCGACGGCCTGACGCCGGTCGGGATCGCCGGTTCCGGAAAGCCGCGCCCGAGCGCTCCTCCCGCTTGCGGGGAGTATTTGGAGGTTGGGGTGGTTCGGTGACCCTCAGGCTGCGGAGGCTGGCGGAGCCACCCCGACACCTAACCTTTCCCCGCAAGGGGGAGAGGGACGCGTTCTGGTCGCGGTAAAGCCGGAGCGCATGTCGTACGGCGTCGCGAGTCGACGAACCCGCGACCCCCGAATCGGAAACATCCCACGCGCCGGGGCGTTTCCGACCGCGCGCAACTCGAGGGGACCACGAAGATGCCCGATGCCCACCGCCGCCGGCTCGGGCCCCTGCTGGCGCTGCTGCCCCTCGGCGCCGCCGGCGCCTGGATCGCCTATAGCCGCCTCGGCATCGATCACCATCGCCGGATGCCGCCTCCCCTGCCCGGCCGCCAGGAATGTCTCGGCAGCGATGCGGGCGGGCTGACGTTCTACGCGAGCGGACCCGAAGAGGGCGTGCCGCTCCTTTTGATCCACTCCGTCAATGCGGCCGCCAACGCCTACGAGGTCCGGCCGCTTTACCGGCACTACGCGAAGGCCCGTCCGGTCTACGCCCTCGACCTGCCGGGCTTCGGCTTCTCCGAGCGCAGCGACCGGGTCTACACGCCGGAGCTGATGACGGCGGCGATCCATGCCGTGACGGACGAGATCCGGCAGAGGCACGGGGGCGCCGCCATCGACGCAGTGGCCCTCTCCCTGTCGGCCGAGTTCCTGGCCCGGGCCGCCCTGGAGTGGCCGGGCGATTACCGCAGCCTCGGGCTGATCAGCCCGACCGGTTTCGACAAGCGCTTCGAGCGCCGCAACCCGTCCGGCAGCGACACGGCCCGGGCGATCGCCGCGTATCCGCTCTGGGGGCGGTCGCTGTTCGACCTCCTCGTCAGCCGCCCGAGCATGCGCTTCTTCCTGGAAAAGACCTGGGGCTCGCGCGCCATCGACGAGGGCCTGCTCGAATACGACCAGATCTCGGCCCACCAGCCCGGGGCGGAGTTCGCGCCGTTCTCGTTCCTGGCCGGACACCTCTTCGCCACCGAAACGGGCCGGGTCTACCCCCGCCTCGACCGGCCGGTCTGGATGATCCACGGCACCCGGGGCGACTTTGTCGATTACCGCCACGCCGACCGCTTTCGCGGCGATCCGAACTGGACCATCGACGTGCTGGAGACGGGCGCCTTCCCGCATTTCGAGCGCCTGCCCGAGGTCGCGGCCCGCTACGACGCCTTCCTGGCGCGGCTGGGGCGCTGAGCCCCTGGCCGCTCGCGCCGCGCCGGGTTAGTCGAGGGGCACGCCCGCTCGAAGAAAAACCCGGAGCCCCGATGTCCGACCTCACCCTCGCCGCCGCGCAGACCATCGTCGCCACCGCCCTGGAGACCGCCCGCGCCCACAAGCTGAAGCCGCTGGCGGTGGTGGTCTACGATGCGCGCGGCGCCCTCAAGGCGATGGGCGCCGAGGATGGGACGTCGCTGCGCCGGGCCGAGGTGGCCATGGGCAAGGCCAATGGCTGCCTCGCCCTCGGCCTCGGCGGCCGGGCGATCCACAAGCGGGCCGAGGAGCAGGCCTATTTCGTCGCCGCAATCAGCCACCTCGTCGGCCCCGCCGCCCTGGTGCCGGTGCCAGGCGGCGTCCTCATCCGCCGGGGCGAGGCCGTGATCGGCGCCGTCGGGATCTCGGGCGACACCTCGGACAACGACGAACTCTGTGCCGTCGCCGGCATCGAGGCGGCGGGGCTCACCGCGCAGACCGGCGCCTGAGGCGATGCTCCGCCCGCATCGGCGGCACTGCCTCGCCGGCGGGGCGGCACTCCTGGCCGCCGGGGGCGTCGGCCGGGCCGCGGCCGCGCCGTCCGACCTCTACCGGCGCGGCAACGATGCGGACCCCGAGACCCTCGACCCGCACAAGTCCTCGACGGTGGCCGAGGCGCATATCCTGCGCGATCTCTACGAGGGCCTGCTCACCTACGACAATCACGGCGCGATCATCCCGGGGGCGGCCACCGCCTGGACCCTGTCCGAGGATCGCCTGACCTACGCTTTCACCCTGCGCGACGACGGGCGCTGGTCGAACGGCGACCCGGTCCGGGCCGCGGACTTCGTCTTCGCCCTCCGGCGCATCCTCGCCCCCGCCACGGCGGCGAAGTATGCCGAAATCCTGTTTCCCCTGAAGAACGCGCGCTCCGTCAACCAGGGCGCGCTGCCGCCCGAATCCCTCGGCGTCGCGGCCCCGGACGAGCGGCGCCTCGTGCTGACCCTGGAGCAGCCGACGCCCTACCTGCTCGAACTCCTGACGCACCAGACCTCGCTGCCGGTGCATCCGCCCTCGGTGGCGCGCCACGGCGACGCCTTCGCGCGGGCCGGCAACAGCGTGACCAACGGTCCCTATCGCCTGCGGGAGGTGGTGCCGAACGATCGCATCACCCTGGAGCGCAACCCGCATTTCCACGCGGCCGCCACGGTGGCGATCCCGCAGGTGGCCTTCCTGCCGACGCCGGACCTCTCGAGCGCGGTCCGGCGCTACGCGGCCGGCGAGATCGATTCGCTCGCCGACCTGCCGGGCGACCAGATCGCCTCGCTCCAGGCGCGCTTCGGGAGCCAAGTGGTGCTCGGCCCCGCGCTCGGGCTCTACGCGCTCGCGGTCAACACCCGCAAGGCGCCCTTCGACGACGTGCGGGTGCGGCGCGCGCTCTCCCTCGTCATCGACCGCGAGTTCCTGGCGAGCAAGCTCTGGGGCGAGACCATGGAGCCGGCCTACGCGCTCTGTCCGCCCGGCCTCGACCATTACCGTACCCCGCCCGAGACCGCTGGGCGCGAGGCCCTGCCGATCGACCGCGAGGACGAGGCCCGGGCGCTGCTGGCGGCAGCCGGGTTCGGCGAGGGCCGGCCCCTGCGCGTCGAGTATCGCTTCAACACCAGCGACAACAACCGCAACACCGCGCTCGCCATCGCCGACATGTGGCGCGGCATCGGCGTCGTGTCCCGCTTCGTCTACACCGACGCCAAGACCCACTTCGCCTACCTGCGCGACGGCGGCGACTTCGACGTGGCGCGCATGTCCTGGATCGCCGACTATTCCGACCCGCAGAATTTTTTGTTTTTGCTGGAGTCCGGCAATGACGGGCTGAACCCCGGCCACTACAGCAACCCGGTCTACGACGCCCTGATGCGCCGGGCGGCGGCCGAGCGCGACATCGCCCGGCGGGCGGACATCCTCTACGAGGCCGAGACCATCGTGGTCACCGAGCTGCCCTGGATTCCGGTGATGCACACCCGCTCGAAGGCCCTCATCGCCCCGCGCCTTGCCGGCTACCACCCGAACCTGCGCAACGCCGCCCCGACGCGCTTCCTGAGGCTGACCGCGTGATCGGCTTCGTCCTGCGCCGCCTCGTCCAGGCGATCCCGACCCTGTTCGCCGTGGTCACCGTGAGCTTCTTCCTGATCCGGCTCGCGCCGGGTGGGCCCTTCGACCTGGAGCGGCCCCTGCCGCCGGCCGCCATGGCGAACCTCGCCCGGGTCTACGGCCTCGATCAGCCCCTGCCCGTCCAATACCTGCGCTACCTCGGTGCGCTGCTCACCGGCGATTTCGGGCCGTCATTCTCCTTCCGCGACCTCACGGTCGGCGACCTGTTCGCCCGCGGCCTGCCGGTCTCGATGACGCTCGGCGCGCTCGCGCTGGCGCTCGCCCTGATGCTCGGCATCGGCCTCGGCGCCCTCGCGGCCTTCCACCGGGGCGGCGGGGTCGACCGTCTCGTCGGCCTCACGGCCGGCCTGACCCTGGCGGTGCCGACCTTCGTGGTGGCACCCCTGCTGCAGATCGTCTTCGGCCTGACCCTACGCTGGCTCCCCGTCGGCAGCTGGGAGAACGGCGCGCCGGCCAACCTCGTGCTCCCGGTGATCACCCTGGCGTTGCCCCAGGTCGGGGCGCTCGCCCGGCTCACCCGCGCGTCCCTGGGCGAGGTGCTGGCCGCCCAGCCTATCCGCACCCAGCGCGCCATGGGCCTGCCGCCCCACCGCATCGCCCGCCACGCCCTGCGCGGGGCGCTGCTGCCGGTGGTGGCGATCCTCGGGCCGACGGCGGCCGCCCTGCTCACCGGATCGGTGGTGGTCGAGACCATCTTCGGCCTGCCCGGCATCGGCCGCTACTTCGTCGACGGGGCGCTCAACCGCGACTATACGCTGGTGATGGGCACGGTCGTGCTGGTGGCTCTCTTCGTCATCGTCCTCAACCTCGTGGCCGACCTCCTCTCCGCGCTCCTCGATCCGCGCCTGCGGGCGGCCCGGTGAGGCGCGCCCTCGGGCGCCTCGCCCGCAACCGGGGCGCCCTCGCGGCCCTCGCCGTCCTGGCGCTGGTCGCCCTCGCCTGCCTCGTCGGCCCCCTGCTCACCGGCCACGATCCCGGCAGGATCTATCCCGACCTCGTGCGCACAGCGCCCTCGCTCCGGCCCCATCCGCGCCCCGAGGCCATCGCCCCGGCGGTGGAGCGCCTCGCCTTCCGGATGCGCGCGACGGCCGAGGCGATCCGGGTCGAGGACGGAATCCTGCGGGTCACCCTGTCGGCGCCGGCCCCGATCAACGAGCGGGCGCTGAGCTACCTGCCGCGCTCGGACCTGTTCGGCGCCGCCACGGTCGTGGCGCGGGACGCCGAGGGGCGCCGCCTCTCCGTCGAGGCGCCGGTGCGACGGCTCTACTTTCCCCTCGGCACCGACGTGCTCGGGCGCGACCTCCTCAGCCGCAGCCTCGTCGCCGGCCGGATCTCTCTCCTCATCGGCCTCGTCGCCACCGGCGTCGCCCTCCTCATCGGCGTCACCTACGGCGCGGTGGCGGGCTTTGTCGGCGGCCGGGTCGACGCGGTGATGATGCGCCTCGTCGACGTGCTCTATGCCCTGCCGTTCGTGTTCTTCGTCATCATGCTGCTGGTGTTCTTCCGGGCCGGGCTCGGGCTGATCCTGATCGCCATCGCGGCTGTCGAATGGCTCGACATGGCCCGCATCACCCGGGCGCAGACCCTGTCGCTCCGGAACCGCGACTTCGTGCGGGCCGCCGAGGCGCTCGGCCTCTCGGGCGCCGCGATCCTGCGCCGTCACATCGTGCCCAACACCCTGGGACCCGTCACGGTGGCGGCGACCCTGCTGGTGCCCCGGGTGATCCTGCTGGAGAGCTTCCTCTCCTTCCTCGGGCTGGGCGTACAGGAGCCGGCCACGAGCTGGGGCGCCCTCATCGCCGAGGGCTCGCGCGCCATCGAATCCGCGCCCTGGATGCTGGCCGCACCGGCCGGGTTTCTCGTCGCGACCCTGGTGGCCCTGAACGTTCTGGGCGACGGCCTCGCCGACGCCCTCGATCCGCGCCTGTCCGCCGGTGGCTGAGACTCAGCGCGGTCCGGCGAGGCCCGGATAGACCAGGCGCACCACGCGGCGCTCGTCGGGGATCTCCCTGGCCGGGCGGCCCTTCGGCTCGGTCTGACCGATGGAACTCGTCGTCGCGACGTCGCTCGCCCGCAGGCGCCAGGCATCGCGTGCGCCGGGCGGCGTTCGAACCGGGTCCACGCCGTCCGGAACGGTTCGGGCCTGGATGAGCACGATCATGCCGTAGGTCAGAATCGCGGTGGAACCGAGGATCGCGGGCAGGGCGGCAAGAAGATCGGTCAGGCGGGGCATCGGGGCGGCATCCGGCAGAGGCCACACAGTCGAGCGCAGATCGCTTAACCGAGGCGCGAAGCTTGGCGGAACCCGCACAGTGTCCGGAGGTTTGCCAACAACTGTCGCGAGGCACGGTTAACGAGGATTCGATGGCAACCAAGGCCGTGACGAGCGCGAGCGCAGGTGCGGGAGGCTCCGCGCCGGAGCGGGTCCCGATGGGGACGGCGATCGACACCGACATCTCGGCCCGGCTCGACCGCCTGCCCTGGGGGCGTTTCCACGTCCTCGTCATCGTGGCGCTCGGCATCACCTGGGTGCTCGACGGCCTCGAGGTGACCCTGGCGGGCTCCCTGGTCGGCGCCCTGCGGGCCGAACCCATGAGCTTCACCGAGTTCGACATCGGGTTGGCTGCCAGTTCCTACCTCGTCGGCGCCGTGACGGGGGCGCTGGGCTTCGGCTGGCTCACCGACCGCATCGGCCGCAAGAAGCTGTTCTTCATCACGCTGGCGCTCTACCTCGCCGCCACCGCCGCCACCGGCCTGTCCTGGAACATCTACAGCTTCTGCCTCTTCCGCTTCCTCACCGGCGCCGGCATCGGCGGCGAGTACACCGCGATCAACTCGACGATCCAGGAACTCGTGCCCGCCCGCGTGCGCGGCTGGACGGACCTCGTCATCAACGGCTCGTTCTGGATCGGGGCGGCGATGGGCTCCTTCCTCTCCATCGTCGTGCTGCGCCCGGGGATGATCGACCCGGCCTGGGGCTGGCGCATCGCCTTCTTCGTCGGGGGCGGCATCGGTCTCGTCATCCTGCTCCTGCGGACCTGGATCCCCGAGAGCCCGCGCTGGCTCGCCACCCACGGCTACGTCGCGGAGGCCGACCGGGTCGTCACCAGCATCGAGAAGCGCTTCACCGACGAGGGCCATACCCTGCCGCCCATCGACGAGGCCAAGCGGATGAAGCTGAAGACCCGCAGCCACACGCCCCTCAAGGAGGTGTTCGGCACCATGCTGGTCGGCCACCGCAAGCAGACCCTTGTGGGCCTCGCCCTGATGGTGGCGCAGGCGTTCTTCTACAACGCCCTGTTTTTCACCTACGCCCTGGTGCTGCAGCGGTTCTACGGCGTGCCGGGCGACCATGTCGGCTGGTACCTGCTGCCCTTCGCGCTGGGCTCCTTCCTCGGCCCGCTGCTCCTGGGCCGCCTGTTCGACACCATCGGCCGCCGCCCGATGATCGCCTTCACCTACGGCATCTCGGCCGTGCTGCTCACCATCACAGGCTACCTCTTCAAGATCGACGTGTTCGGCCCCGTCGGCCAGACCGCGGCCTGGATGGTGGTGTTCTTCTTCGCCTCGGCGGCCGCGAGCGCGGCCTACCTCACCGTCGCGGAGACCTTCCCGCTGGAGATCCGGGCGCTCGCCATCGCGGTGTTCTATGCGCTCGGCACCGGCATCGGCGGCGTCTCGGGCCCACTCCTGTTCGGCGCCCTTGTGGAGACGGGCTCCCGCGACAACGTGCTGATCGGCTACCTGATCGGCGCCGCCCTGATGGCGGTGGCGGCGGTGGTCGGCGGCCGCTTCGGCACGGCGGCCGAGGGCAAATCCCTGGAGGACGTCTCGAAACCCCTGGCGGCTGCGTAGAAACGCGTTGCCGGGTGCCGGCTAAGCTTGAAACCGCCTGGGATGGTTCGTGTTGATCCGGGCAAAACCCTGTCACACCCATCCCCGGAAGGACATCATGCGGATCATTCCCACCACGCTCGCGCTGGTCCTGGCCAGCGGCTCCCTCGCGCTCGCACAGGGCAATGCTCCGGCCGAGATCAAGCAGCCCGGCCCGCCGCGCATGACGCAGCCCGGTGTCGCCGGCGATCCGGTGGTGAAGCCCGGCGGCATCGACAACGGCGGCCCGGGCTCGATCGGCACCATCGCGCCGGGGGCCACGGGTGCCTCCAGCATCTCGAACAATTCCGGGGCTGCCGGCAACGCCGAGCAGAACCAGAAGCCGATCGGAAACACCGGCGGCGGGGGCGGCGGCGGTAGCTGAGGCGTCAGTCTTCGCGACGCGCGGCGAAGAACGCCCGCAGGAGGCCGGCGGCTTCCGCCTCCCGGAAGCCGCCGTAGACCTCCGGCCTGTGATGGCAGGTCGGCTGGTTGAACACCCGGGACCCGTGCTCCACCGCCCCGCCCTTCGGGTCGCCGGCGGCGAAGTACAGGCGGCGGATGCGCGCGAATGCGATCGCGCCCGCGCACATCGGACAGGGTTCGAGGGTCACGTAGAGGTCGCAGCCGCTCAGGCGCTCGTCGTCGAGGGCCGTGCACGCCGCCCGGATCGCCAGGATTTCCGCATGGGCCGTCGGGTCGCGCAGGGCGCGCGGGCGGTTGTGCGCCACGGCGACGACCTTGCCGTCCTTCACCACCACGGCCCCGACCGGCACCTCCCCTTCCGCCGCAGCGCGGCGCGCCGCCGCGAAGGCGAGGCTCAACGGATCGTCGTTCTCCTCGGGCGATACGGGAGGGGGCGAGGCCGGCACGGACATACCCGCGTTCTAGCCCGGCGCGCGAACGCCGGAAACCGAGGGCACTTGGTGTCTGTATGTTACGGGCCGGAACATCGCATCGACGTGGCCGTTGGGAAGGGCAATGCGGCCAAGTCGAACGACGTCGACGCCGCCAACCATGGACGAGGAGCGCACGATGAGCAGCACCACCGACAAGATCAAAGGTCTCGCCAACGAGGCTGTCGGCAACGTCAAGCAGGGTATCGGCAACATCACCGACAACGACAAGCTCAAGGCCGAGGGCAAGGCCCAGGAGCTGAAGGGCGAGACGCAGAAGACCGTGGGCGATGCCAAGGATGGCGTGAAGAACGCCGCCGACACGGTGAAGAGCAAGCTCTGAGCACGATTTCCGGAGCTTGAGCTCCCGAAACGGCGAGTGAGAAAGGCGGCGCGAGCCGCCTTTCCGCGTTTTCAGGTGAAACCGAGGGGGTGCCGCGACGCATTCGCGCGGGATCACTCGCAACACGGCCTGCGCTCTGTTATGGGGCAGGCATGACCGACAAGACTGACGACACGATGGGCGGGGCCGCGGACGCACCTGCCAAGAAATCCCATTCGAAGACCAAGGCGCCTTCGAAGGTTCCGGCCGCAGCGCCGGAGGCTGCCGCGGCCGAGACCGTGGAGCCGGCCACGCGCGAAGACGAGACGGCGAAGCACGCCAAGCCCGCCAAGCCCGCGACGAAGACGAAGGCCGGATCGGCCAAGTCGATCACAGCCAAGTTCGAGGCGGCCGAGTCCACCGCTGCCAAGTCCACCGCTGCCAAGTCCGAGGTGGTCAAGCCCAAGACGGCCAAATCCATGGCAACCAAATCCAAGGCATCCAAATCGGAGGCCGACGAGGTCGCGTTGGATCCGGCGACGGTCGAGGCCCTGGAGGCCGAGGCTCCCAAGCCGGCGGTGCCCGAGCCGAAGGCGGCCGCCGCGAAGCGTGCCCGGGCCAAGGCCGCGCCCGAAGCGCCCGAACCACAAGTCTCCGAGGCGCCGGCCGCGAAGCCCGAGCCGTCCGAGCCCTGGGCTCCGGCCACGGATGCGGGCATTCCCGGCAACTCGGCCGAGGAAAAGCCGAAGGTCCGCCACGCCGCCATGCCGCGCGCCGCCCTGCCCCGTGGGGGCGATGCGCCCCTGCGCCGCAAGCCCCCCGCGAAGGTCGCGCCGGCGGCGGAGTCTGCCGGGATCGCCCCCGTGGGGGCTTCCCCTGCGGACGGCACGACGCCCGAGGGCGACCGCATCGCCAAGGCGATCGCCCGCGCCGGTATCGCCTCGCGCCGCGACGCCGAGGCGATGATCGAGCAGGGCCGCGTGACCCTGAACGGCCGGGTGCTGACCTCGCCCGCCATCAACGTCACCCCGGACGACCGGATCACCGTCGACGGCGAGCCGCTGCCCGCCCGCGAGCGCACCCGCCTGTGGATCTACCACAAGCCGCGCGGCCTCGTGACCACGGCCCGCGACCCCGAGGGCCGCCAGACCGTCTTCGACAACCTGCCCGAGGACCTGCCCCGCGTCGTCGCCATCGGGCGCCTCGACATCAACACCGAGGGCTTGCTCCTCCTCACCAACGACGGCGGCCTCGCCAAGGTCATCGCCCACCCGGATACGGGATGGCTGCGCCGCTACCGCGTGCGCGCCCACGGCGACACAAGCCAGGCGGAGCTCGACAAGCTGCGTCGCGGCGTGACCGTCGACGGCATGGATTACGGTCCGGTCGAGGCGACCCTGGACCGCGCGTCCGGCGACAACCTCTGGCTGACGCTCGGCCTGCGCGAGGGCAAGAACCGCGAGGTCAAGGTCATCCTCGAGCATCTCGGACTGGCGGTGAACCGGCTGATCCGCCTGTCGTTCGGGCCGTTCCAGCTCGGTGACCTCGAGGCGGGGCTCGCCGAGGAGATCCGCACCAAGGTCCTCAAGGAACAGCTCGGCCCGGCCCTCTCGGAGCAGGCCGGCGTCGATTTCGAGAGTCCGGTGCGCGAGCCGATCGCGCCCTTCGGCTCGCCCAAGCAGCAGGCCAAGCAGCCCGCCCGCAGCGCCGCGGCCGCCCAGCGCCGCGAGCCGCGCGGCTACGACGACGAGAGGTCGCGCGGCGGCGGCCGCCCGATGGCACCGGCCAAGCCCGCCAGGGTGCCCACCGGCGGCAACAGCGCCGGCCCGCGTCGCTCCGTCTGGCGCGCCGAGGACGAGGCCCGTCCGGAGGATGCGCCGCGCCGTGTGAAGATCCCGCGCCGGGGCGCCGACCCGAAGGCCGAGCGCGAGGCCGCGGCCGCCCGTGGCCGCGAGCGCGTCGGCGCGATCAGCACGGGCGAGCGCCGCGTGCTGGTGGAGCGCCTGAAGTCGAGCCCGCAGGAGCCGGCGCCCGCCCCGCATCGCCGCGACAGCGCGGTCCGCGCGGAAGCCCCGGCCCGCACGGTCCGGCAGGCCGACGACCGTCCGGCGCGGCGCGGTCCCGATGCGGGGCGTCCGCCCCGCAGTTTCGCCGATGCGGGGCGTCCGCCCCGGAGCTTCGGCAACGAGGGACGGCCCCCGCGCCGCGACGAGGATCGTCCGCGCGATGGTTTCCGCCAGGAGGGTCCCCGACCGAACCGCTCCCGCGAGGACGGCGCCGAACGCCGCGGCCCGCCGCCCGGCAGCGAGGATCGTCCCCGCGGCCCGTTCCGGAGCCAGGCCAGCCGCTTCGCGGGTGAGGAGCGCGGCGGCCGGAGTTCGGCCCCCCGTGGCGACCGGCCCGACGGAGCGCGCGGCGACAAGCCCAGCGGATTTCGTGGCGACAAGCCGACCGGCTTCCGCGGCGGCGAACGGACCGGCGGCTTCAAGGCCGGCGGAGCCCGGCCGGAGGGCGATCGCGGCGGCTTCAAGGGCGCCGGTAAGCCGGGCGGCTTCAAGGCCGGTGGCTTCAAGGATGGCGGTAAGCCCGGCGGGGCCGGCAGGTCAGGCAAGCCCGGTGGGGCGGGCAAGCCCGGCGGCTTCAGCCGGGGCGGCGCGGGCGGCGGCAAGCCCGGCGGCTTCAACAAGCCCGGCGGCGGCGCGGGCCGTCCGCCGCGCGGCGGCAGCCGGTGAGGATCGTCGGCGGCGATCATCGTGGTCGCCGCCTCGCCACCCCGAAGACCGACGCGATCCGTCCGACCTCGGACCGTCTGCGCGAGGCGATCTTCAACGTCCTGGCGCACGCCTATGACGACGCGGTCGTCGGCGCGCGGGTGCTCGACCTCTTCGCCGGCACCGGCGCGCTCAGCTTCGAGGCCCTGTCGCGGGGCGCGGCCTACGCCCTCCTCGTCGACGAGGGCGCGGAGGCGCGCGCGCTGATCCGCGAGAACATCGAGGCTTTCGGCGCGGAGGGCGCGACCCGGCTGTTCCGGCGCGACGCCACCCGCCTCGGTCCCGCCGGCACCAGCGGTACCTTCACCCTGGTGTTCTGCGATCCGCCCTACAACCGCGATCTCGCGCCGGCCGCGTTGACCAGCGCGGCGGAAGGCGGCTGGCTCGCCCCCGGCGCCCTGGTGCTGGTCGAGGAATCGGCCAGCGTCCAGGTCGCCCTGCCGGCGGGCTTCACGGCGCTGGAGCGCCGGGTCTACGGGGACACCGCCCTGGCCTACGCGCGCTACGGCGCCTGAGCGCCGCGACCGCTGCGCGCGGCGGGGAACCCCCGGGCCGTCCCGCCGCGTTCCCCCGCCATGGTCCTCGAAGACGCCCTCACGGATACCGACGCCGCCGAGCCGGTCGAAGCTGCCCCGGTCGATGCCCCGCGCGGGCCGCGTTTGTGGCGGCCGCGCCGCGTGGTGGTCACGCCGGCCGCCCTGGAGCAGTCCCACGGCCGCGCGATGGTGGCGCGGGCCGAGAGCGTCGGCCTTCCCGTCGAGCGCCTCAAGAGCAATCGGATCACCGCCACGCGGGACGCCGACCCGCGCCAGGCCTACCGCGAGGCCAAGGCGACCCTCGCCATCGTGGTGGCGCCGCCGACCAAACTGAAGTTGCAACCGATCCCGCCGAGCGCGGACTGGCGCTTCGATCTGGCGGAGGGCTGCCCGGCCCACTGCCAGTACTGCTACCTGGCCGGCTCTCTGTCGGGGCCGCCGGTGACGCGGGCCTATGCCAACCTCGACGCGATCCTGGCCAATCTCGACGGCTATCTCGGGAACGGCAACGTCACCTCGGCCCAGGCGGCGCGGGCGCGGGAGGGAACCACCTTCGAGGCCTCCTGCTACACCGACCCGCTGGGCATCGAGCACCTCACCGGCTCGCTCTCGGCGGCGATCACGCGTTTCGGCGCCTGGGACGCGCCCGTGCAGCTGCGCTTCACGACGAAGTTCGCCGCCGTCGCGCCGCTCCTCGCCCTGCCCCATCGCGGACGCACGCGGGTGCGCGTCTCGGTGAATGCCCGGGCGGCCGCCCGCTACGAGGGCGGAACCGCCAGCCTCGACGCGCGCCTCGATGCCCTCGGCGCCCTGGCGCGCGCCGGCTATCCGGTCGGGCTCACGATCGCGCCGATCATGCCCGTGCCGGACTGGCGGCAAGCCTACACGGACCTCCTGCGCGCGGCGGCCCGCGCGCTCGAGGGCGTGCGCGACCTCGACCTGACGGTCGAACTCATCACCCACCGCTTCACGCCGGGCTCGAAGGAGGTCCTGCAGGGCTGGTATCCCGGCTCCGACCTGCCGATGCGCGAGGCCGAGCGCACCCGCAAGCTCACCAAATTCGGCTCGGTGAAGTACGTCTATCCGCGCGACCTCATGCAGGCCATGCGGGAGGAGATCAGCGCGGCGGTCTCGCGCGAGCTTCCCGGCGCCCGCCTGCTCTACTGGACCTGAGCCTCGCCCGCTTCCGGTGCAGCACCCGCGCCGTCGAAGCGGGCACGGGCATGCTGAATCGCCGGAAGGTTCGCGAAGGCCCAGGCGCCGAGCGCCTGGACGGGGCCCTGCAGGGAGCGCCCGAGGGCGGTGAGTTCATAATCCACCCGCGGCGGGATCGTCGGGGTGACGGTGCGCGTGACGAGGCCGTCGCGCTCCAGGCCCCGCAGGGTGAAGGTGAGCATCCGCTGCGAGATGCCGCCGATCAGACGCTTCAGCTCGTTGAAGCGGCGCGGCCCCTCCGTCAGCGTCATCACCACGAGGATGCTCCACTTGTCGCCGATCCGCGCCAGCACCGTGCCGACCACCCGGCAGTCGCCCGGGCGGTGTGCGCGGTCCGCCGCAGTGTCTTCGCTGTGCCCCGGTTCCACGCATGTGCCTCCTTGCGCCGCTGCCGATCCGGTCATCTATAGCCACTCGGTACACTTCTGATACCGGGGACCAACATGAAACTCCTGCACGTCGACGGCAGCATCCTGGGCGATCATTCCGTCAGCCGCGCCGTCTCGGCCGCGATCGTCGCGCACCTGAAGGCTGGAGCGCCGGATCTCGCGGTGACCTACCGGGATGTCGCCGCGACGCCGATCCCGCACCTCTCGGGCGCATACCTGGCGGGGCAGCAGCCCAACGCCACCAACACCTCCGATATCCAGAACGACGTGGAACTCGGCCGCACGGTCCTGTCCGAATTCATGGCCGCCGACATCGTGGTGATCGGCGCGCCCCTCTACAACTTCACGATCTCGTCCCAGCTGAAGGCCTGGACAGACCGCATCCTCGTGGCGGGCCAGACCTTCAAGTACACGGAGACCGGCTCGGTCGGCCTCGTGCCCGAGAAGCGCGTCATCGTCGCCGTGGCGCGTGGCGGCCTCTACGGTGAAGGGTCTGCCAGTGCGAAGGCCGAACATGCCGAGACTTATCTGCGCGTCGTTCTCGACTTCATCGGCGTGACGAACCCGGAATTCGTGATCGCGGAGGGCATCGCCCTCGGTCCGGAGGCCCGCGAGAAGGCCCTCGCCGGGGCGCTCAAGGCCGCCGGGAACATTCCGCCGGCCTGAATGCCGGCAACTCTCAGCGGCGGCCGAACAGCCGCTCGATGTCGTGCAGCTTCAACTCCACGAAGGTCGGGCGGCCGTGGTTGCAGGTGGCGGCGAAGGGGGTCGCCTCCATCTCGCGCAGGAGGGCGTTCATCTCCTCCGGCCGCAGGCGCCGCCCGGCCCGGATCGAGCCGTGACAGCTCATGCGCGAGAGGATCGCGTCGAGGCGGCGGCCGAGGGGCCCACCGCCTTCGTCGGTGCCGTCCGGGCTGTCGTCCTCGAGCCCGCTCGCGGTGAGCGCGTCGAGGATGTCGGCGACAAGGTTGCGGATCGAGGCGTTGGCCAGAGCGGCGGGCACCGCGCGGACCAGCACGGCGCCGCTGCCGAACGCCTCCACGGTCAGGCCGAGCCGCTCGAGGTCGGGGGCGGCGGCCACGAGGCGCTCGGCGTCCCCCGGCGCCATCTCCACCACGTCGGGAATCAGCAGGCCCTGGCGGGCGATGCCGCCGCGTGCCCGCTCACCCTTGAGGCGCTCGTAGACGAGGCGCTCATGCGCCGCGTGCTGGTCAACCAGCACGAGGCCATCCGTGGTCTGGGCGACGATGTAGGTCTCGTGCAGCTGCGCCCGCGCCGCTCCGAGGGGATGCGCCACGGCCTCGGCGAGTTCCCCCTCAGGAGGCGCCCGCAGATCCGCCGAGGGGGCCGCGAAATCGTGCTGGAAGGCCGCCTGGGGCGCCTCGGCGAGGCCCGCGAAGGCAGGGGCGCGGGGCGCCGAGACGTAGCCGGACGGCGCCGCGACGGACGGCCATCCCCGGGGTTGCGCGGCGCTCGGGGCCGGGTAGGCGCTCGCGCCCGAATGCACGGCGTAACCCGATCCGGGGAGGCTTGATGTGGGGAGGCTCGCCGGACGCAGTGCGTCCAGGGTGCGGGCCGCCCCCGTGGTCGAGCCGCGCAGGCCCGCCTGCCGCAGGGTCTCGTGGATCGCGCTGACGATGAGCCCCCGGATCAGGCCGGGGTCGCGGAAGCGGACCTCCGTCTTGGCCGGGTGCACGTTGACGTCGACGAGGGCGGGGTCGCACAGGATCGCGAGCGCCAGGACCGGGTGCCGGTCCGAGCTCATCGTGTCGGCATAGGCGCCCCGCACGGCCCCGAGCAGCAGGCGGTCGCGCACCGGACGCCCGTTCACGGTGAAGTGGATCTGGTTGGCGTTGCCCCGGTGGTAGCTCGGCAGGCCGATATGTCCGGCAAGCGCGAAGCCCTCGCGCGCCATGGCGAGCGGCGCGGAATTGGCGCCAAAATCGGTTCCGAACACCCCGGTCAGCCGGCGCAGGGTCGCCGCGCTCCCCGTATCGGCCTCGGCCGGAAATACCTGCGGGGCCCCGCTCTCGGAGCGCAGCACGAGGCGGATGCCGGGTTGGGCCACCGCGAGGCGCCGCAGGATGTCGCCGATGGCGGCGGTCTCGGCCCGGTCGGACTTGAGGAACTTGAGCCGTGCCGGCATCGCGCAGAACAGGTCCGCCACCTCGATGCGGGTGCCGCGTGCGCTGGGCGCGGGGCGGACCTCGCCCTTCACCCCGGCATCCACCGTGAGCGTGGCGCCGGTGTCGGCATCCGCCGTCCGGCTCGTCAGGGTCAGGCGGGCCACGGCGCCGATCGAGGGCAGCGCCTCGCCGCGAAAGCCCAGGGTGTCGATCCGGGTGAGGTCGCCGCCGGGCAGCTTCGAGGTGGCGTGGCGCTCCACCGCGAGGGCGAGGTCGGCGGCGCTCATGCCGGCGCCGTCATCAACCACCCGGATGAGGCGGCGCCCGCCCCCCTCGATCGTCACCTCGATGCTGCGTGCGCCCGCATCGATGGCGTTCTCGACGAGTTCCTTGACGGCGGAGGCCGGCCGCTCGACCACCTCGCCCGCCGCGATGCGGTCGACGAGGATCGGATCGAGGCGGCGAACGGGACGAAGGGGCGTGGTCATGCCCGCCCGAGTATAGGAGGCCGGCTCCGCGCCCGAAAGGCTGCCGGCGCGAACCGCCGGGGAAAGCTCTAGG
>NZ_JAIEOF010000010.1 GCF_019750675.1 Methylobacterium sp. | reverse complement strand
GGGCGTCGCCGCCAGCTACACCGGCAACGGCTGGAACCTGACGGCCAACCTGACCGCCAACATCTACGACTCGCCGGCCAGCTTCGGCGGCGGCGTCCCCGGCGTCAGCGTCGCGTTCCCGACCACCCGTGGTCCGTTCCTCATCTCCGACTCGCTCAACCTCGACCTGACCGCGACCAAGAAGTTCGGCAAGTTCGAGATCGGCGCCATCGGTTACGGCACCTACAACTTCGACGTCAGCCAGTTCAGCCTCGCTGCCGGCAACCGCGGCAACTTCTCGGTCGGTGGTCTCATCGGCTACGACTTCGGACCCGTCACCGCCCAGGCCTGGGTCGCCACGACCGTCGTGAACGCCGTGCGCCGCGCCGACACGGTCGAGGGCTGGTTCCGCCTGATCGTGCCGCTGTACTCGCCGACCCCGGTCGCCGCTGCTCCGGCCCCGATCGTCCGCAAGTACTGAGATCGGCTGGCCGGGGCTCGCGCCCCGGTCTCCCCGTGACGTCGCCTCCGATAACCGCCGGATCCCCAGGGTCCGGCGGTTATCGCGTTTCAGGCGCCTCACATCGGCGTGATCCCGGTCCGGGGCGCGCGAAGGGCTGAAACTTTCCGCGCGAACGCCCCGTAGAGCGCCTCAGTCACCCCGCACGAGGGAACGACGAAGAGGAACATGCTCATGATGAAGATCACGCACCGCGCCCTGGCCTCGGCCGCCCTCGCCTTCGCGCTCGGCGCCGCCCTGCCGGCCGCCGCGCTCGCCAAGAACCCGATGGTCGGTGGCGCGCCGATGTACGCTTCGAAGACCATCGTGGAGAACGCGGTCAACTCGAAGGATCACACCACGCTGGTCGCCGCCGTGAAGGCTGCCGGCCTCGTCGACACCCTGTCGAGCCCCGGCCCCTTCACGGTGTTCGCGCCCACCGACGCGGCCTTCGCCAAGCTGCCGGCCGGCACCGTCGAGACCCTGGTGAAGCCCGAGAACAAGGCGACGCTGACCAAGATCCTGACCTACCACGTGGTCCCCGGCACCTACACGGCCAAGGACCTGATGAAGCTCGCCAAGGATGGCGGCGGCGAAGCCCAGCTCAAGACCGTCCAGGGCGAGCCGCTGATCGTCCAGAGCAAGGGCAAGAAGGTCTACGTGACTGACGCCAAGGGCAGCACCGCCACCGTCACGGTCGCCAACGTGATGCAGTCGAACGGCGTCATCCACGTCGTCAACGGCGTCCTCCAGCCCTGATCCCACCGGAACGGCCTGTCGCCTGACGGGAAGCGCCCGCGATCCTTTCGGATCGCGGGCGCAACGCGTTCGGGGCCGCAAGGGAATCGGGTTTCTCAGCCGACCCGGTTGAGCCGGCGCGCGCCCGCGAAGCGGTTGAGGAAGCGCGGCTCCTTCTCGGGGGCGATGCGGATAGCGAGATGCATGGTCCCACCCTCCTCCTCGCGCCGGTCGAGCACCTCCGCGTTCTCGTAGAGCCAGTGCAGGGCCGCCCCATCCTCCGGCGGCAGGATGACCGCGAAGGTGGAGCGCTGCCGGGCGATCCGCGCCTCGATCCGGGCGGTCAGGACGCCGAGGCCCTCCCCCGTGACCGCCGAGACCAGGACCGGGGCGTCGCTGTCCCGGTCGTTGCGCCCGTGCCCGCTGAGGTTCAGCAGGCGGGTGCGCTCATCCTCGTCGAGCAGGTCGGCCTTGTTCCAGACCTCGATGATGCGCGCCGCCGAGGTCTCGATCCCGAGTTCGCGCAGCACCGATCCGACATCCTCGGCCTGGGCCGCGCTGTCCACGTGGGCGACGTCGCGCACGTGCAGCAGGATGTCGGCGTGGATCACGTCCTCCAGCGTGGCCCGGAAGGCCGCGATCAGCGAGGTCGGCAGTTCGGAGATGAAGCCCACCGTGTCCGAGAGGATCACGGTTTCGCCGTGCGGCAGCTTGGTGGCGCGGGCGGTCGGATCCAGGGTGGCGAACAGCATGTCCTGCGCCATCACCTGGGCCTTGGTGAGGGTGTTGAACAGCGTCGACTTGCCCGCGTTCGTGTAGCCCACGAGGGCCACGATCGGGTACGGCACCCGCGCCCGGCTCTGACGGTGCAGGCCGCGCGTGCGTGTGACGCTGTCGAGCTCGCGCTCGATCTTGGTCATGCGCTCCTGGATCATGCGCCGGTCGGCCTCGATCTGGGTCTCGCCGGGGCCGCCGAGGAAGCCGAAGCCGCCGCGCTGGCGCTCCAGGTGGGTCCAGGACCGCACGAGGCGGCTCTTCTGGTAGGCGAGGTGCGCGTGCTCGACCTGGAGGGTACCCTCGCGGGTCGAGGCGCGACGCCCGAATATCTCGAGAATCAGGCCGGTGCGGTCGATGACCTTGCAGCCGAAGGCCTTCTCGAGGTTGCGCTGCTGCACGGGCGAGAGCGCGCAGTCCATCACCACGAGACCGATCTCGCGGGCGCGGATCACGCCGGCCAGTTCCTCCACCCGGCCCTTGCCCAGATAGGTGGAGGGGCGGATGCGCTGCACCGGCGCGACGATGGCCTCGACGACGTCGAGTTCGATGGCGGCGGCGAGGCCGGCGGCCTCGTCGAGCCGTGCCTCGGTGGAGCGCAGGGCTTCGGGGCTGCCGCTCGGGTTGCCCCGGGCCGCCACGGCGGCGCGCCCGAGATAGGGGCCGACGACGAGGGTGTGGGTTGCCGCCGCGATATCGCCTTCAGGGGCGGCCATCGCCTGGAGCCGGGCTTCGCCGGCCGTCATCGGTTCAGTCATGTAGGTTTTCGTTCGACCCTGTCCTGTGTGTCTTCAGGACAATGGGCGCTTGCCGGCCCGAGACAAGGGCGCGGCAAACCTTATCGGGCCGGAGGCGTACGCTTTCGGGCTGTCTCAAGCCTTGTCGGGCGTGGTCTCGTCGGGCTCGAAGAGCTGGACCGGGTGGCCCGGCATGATCGTCGAGATCGCGTGCTTGTAGACGAGCTGCGAGTGTCCATCTCGGCGCAGCAGCACGCAGAAGTTGTCGAACCAGGTCACCACCCCCTGCAGCTTGACGCCGTTCACGAGGAAGATGGTCAACGGTATCTTGTTCTTGCGAACATGGTTCAGGAACGTGTCCTGGAGGTTCTGCGCGCGCTCGCCCGCCATTTTCTTCTTATCCTTGCTTCACGCTGCCGCCCGCCGCACCGGACGGGTTCTCTTCTATTGGTGTCATGACCGAAAGCGAAACGCCAGGATCTCGCTCAGGGTCCGCGGCATTACACGTGTATTGCGGGCGCGATGCAAGTGCATCGTCACGCGATCCTCAGGGGCCGATGCCGAGGGACTTGAGTTTCCGGTGGAGCGCGGAGCGTTCCATGCCGATGAACTCCGCGGTGCGCGAGATGTTGCCGGAGAAGCGCGCGATCTGCGCCACGAGGTACTCGCGCTCGAAGATCTCGCGGGCCTCGCGCAGCGCGAGGCTCATCAGCTTCTCGCCGCCCGATCCGTTCGGCGTGGTCGGCACAAGGGCGCCGATCTCCGTGGGCAGCATCTCGGAGGTCACCTCCTGATCCGGGTCGGTGTGGGTCAGGATCATCAGGCGCTCGACGTTGTTGCGCAGCTGGCGGACGTTGCCGGGCCAGTCGTGCGACTGGAGCACCGCCATGGCGTCCTCGGCGATGCGCCGGCGCGGAAGGCCGGTGGCCCCCGAGATCTGCTCCATGAAGAAGGTGATGAGTTCCGGCACGTCCTCGCGCCGCTCGGAGAGGGCGGGCACGCGGATCGGCACCACGGAGAGCCGGTGGAACAGGTCCTCGCGGAACCTGCCCGCGGCGATCTCCTCGGCCAGATCCCGCGAGGACGACGAGATGATGCGGACGTCCACGTGCACCCGCGCGGTGCCGCCGACGCGCTGGAAGTTCTGGTCGACGAGGACGCGCAGGATGCGGTTCTGCGTCTCGCGCGGCATGTCGGCGACCTCGTCGATGTAGAGCGAGCCGCCATGCGCCTCCTCGAGAGCGCCGACCCGGCGCGCCCGGCCTTCGCCGGCCTCGACGCCGAACAGCTCCGCCTCCATCGTATCGGGCGTGATCGTGGCCGCGTTGATGACCACGAACGGGCCGCTGGCCCGGGTCGACATCGCGTGCAGGGTCCGCGCCGAGAGCTCCTTGCCCGAGCCCGGCGCGCCGAGGATCATCACGCGCGCGTTGGTGGGCGCCACGCGCTCCACGGTCTGGCGCAGCTGGTTGACCACCACGGAGGCACCCACGAGGCGGCTCGCCTGGCCGGAGCGGGCCTTGAGGTCGCGCACCTCGCGCTTGAGGCGCGAGGCCTCCAGCGCCCGCTCGGCCACCAGGATCAGGCGGTCGGCCTTGAACGGCTTCTCGATGAAGTCGTAGGCGCCGGCCTTGATGGCCGCCACGGCGGTCTCGATGTTGCCGTGGCCCGAGATCATCACCACCGGCAGGTCCGGATGCCCGGCCTTGATCTGGTCGAGCACCTGCAGGCCGTCGAGGCGCGAGCCCTGCAGCCAGATGTCGAGGAAGACGAGGTGGGGCCGGCGCGACTCGATCGCCGTCAGCGCCTCGTCGGAGCCCCCGGCGGTCCGGGTGCGATGGCCCTCGTCGTCGAGGATGCCGGCCACGAGGTCGCGGATGTCGGCCTCGTCGTCGACGATCAGGATATCGGCGCTCATGACTGAATCTCCGCGATGGGGGGGGCCGTGCGCGCGGCGCCCTTCTCGTCCTGCACGGAGGGTCGGCCCTCCGGCGTCGTTTGGGTGGCAGTATCACGGCTCGGGTCGCCGGGGGCCTCGCGGGGCACCCGCATCCGCACCCGTCCGCCCCGGCCTTCCGGATTGTCGTTCAATTCGATCCCGCCGCCATGCTCTTCGAGGACCTTGCTGACGATGGCCAGCCCCAGCCCCGTCCCGCCCTCGCGGGTGGTCATGTAGGGCTCCAACAGCCGCTGGCGCCCCTCCGCGGGAAATCCCTTTCCGTTATCCGTCACCTCGATGACGGCGAAGCCCTCCTCGAGGACGAGGCGCACGTCGACGCGGCCCTTGCCGCCGGGGCTGGCCGCGAGATCGGCCTCCGGCACGGCCTGCACCGCCTCGACGGCGTTCTTCAGGATGTTGGTGATCGCCTGCGAGAGCAGGCGGATGTCGAAGGCCGCCACCACCCGCTCGCCGCCCGCCTCCCCGAAGGAGAATTCCAGGTCGGGATGCGCCACCCGCATCATGAACAGGTTCTGGCGGGCGATCTCGCTGAGGTCGTTCTGCGCGATGGCGGGCTTGGGCATCCGCGCGAAGGACGAGAACTCGTCCACCATGCGCTTGATCTCGTCGACCTGACGCACGATCGTGGCCGTGCACTGGTCGAACACCTCCTTGTCGGTGGTGATGACCTTGCCGTACTTGCGCCGGATGCGCTCGGCCGAGAGCTGGATCGGGGTCAGCGGGTTCTTGATCTCGTGGGCGATCCGGCGGGCCACATCCGCCCAGGCCGAGGTGCGCTGGGCCGAGACGAGGTCGGTGATGTCGTCGAGGGTGACGACGAAGCCGCGGGGGCCGCCTTGCGCCTGCTCGCTCGTCACCCGCACCGTCACCGTGCGCTCGCGCCCGTCGCGGGTGAGCTGGATCTGCTGCTGCATGGCGCGCAGGCGCGTCTCCGCCCCGTCCGGGAACAGCGCCTCCAATTCCGGCACCACCTGCGTCAGGGGCTTGCCGACGATCGCTTCCGCCGTGAGGCCCAGGGTGCGCTCCACCGACGGGTTGGCGATGGTGACGAGGCCGGCGGCATCGACGCCCATCACCCCCGGCGAGACGCCCGACAGGACGGCCTCGGTGAAGCGGCGCCTGCGGTCGATGAGGTCGCTGGCCGCCGTCAGCCCGTCGTGCTGGCGGCGCAGCTCCTGCGTCATCTTGTTGAAGCTCTCCGAGAGGTGGGCGAGGTCGCCGTCGCTCTTCCGGGCCGGGACCTGGGCGTAGAAGTTGCCCGAGGCGACCTGGTCGGCCGCGTTGATCAGGCGCCGGATCGGCGCGACGAAGCGGTTGGCGAAGTTCAGGCCGAACCACACCGCCGACAGGAGCGCGATGAGGGCGATCAGCACGAAGACCGAGGCGAAGCTGATCTGGATCGAGCGCTTCAGGGAATCGTAGGTGAGGTACTCGGCCGCCGCCGCGCGGGACACGCCGGGGAACTCCACGGCGAGCTGGCTCACCTCCCGCTGCACCAGCAGCACCGCGCCGTCATAGGCCGGCATGCGCAGGAGCGCGGCGAAGATCCGCCCCTCGCTCGGCACGAGGCAGATCGGGTCGCTCGATTTCGCCGCGTCCTCGAAGGCCGCGGCCGACGGAAGGCGCCGCTCCTTGAGCAGGTCGATCTTGGCCCGGGCCACCACCTCGGTCGGCCCGCGCATGATCTCGGCCACCGGCAGGCCCAAAGCCGTGGCCCGCGTGGTCAGGAAGCTCTCGAACCAGGTCCGGTTGACGTCGAAGTTCGGTCGCGCCCGGGTCAGGTCGTCCGTGAGGATGCGGATCTCGCGCGCCAGGCTCTGGCACTGGTTCTCCTGATAGGCGTCGGCGACCTCGACGGATTTCAGCACCACGTCGCGCACCCGGTCGGTGAAGCCCAGCGACAGGCCCCGGTCGATCGTCACCGCCGCCACCACGGCGAGAAGCACGGTCGGCAGGATGGCGATGAGGCTGAACAGGCCGACGATGCGGGTGTGCAGCCGTGCCACCGCGGCGTTGGTGCGCCGGGCGTAGAGGAAGACCCGCGCCTCCCAGGCGATGATCACCACGAGGCCGAGGACGAGGAAGACGTTGATCCCGAGCAGCGTCAGCCCGACGGTCGGCGTCGGCGTCACCCGGATCACGCCGGCCAGGATCAGGAAGGTGGCGATGGCCGAGACCAGGGCGGTGACGACCACCAGGGCCCCGACGAGGCCGGGGCCGCGCGGCGGCGGGCGCACGATCGTGGTCAGGCGGTCGGGCCCGTCGCTCGCCTCGAGGGCCGCGTCGGCAGGGCCTGAACCCTCCGCGGGGGGGGCAGAAGTGCTGCCCGAAGTGCTGGAAGATCGAAGCCACGGCATGGCTGATGCGTCGCCACAACAGTGTGGCGAAATTAATACGAATTGGCCACGCGGCTGCGTAGGAACCACTCGGATCTCCGGTCTCCCGGCGCGGCGGCGGTCCTCACGATGCGCGCCTCGTGTCGATCGACGGCCCGTGAAAATACATTATCCTCCGATCTCTCCTCACACCGAGTTCATCATGTCTGACACGCCCGTCTTCGCCTCGGCCGCCGTCGCGGCGCCCCATCGCCTCGCGGCCCAGGCCGGGCAGCACATCCTGGCGCAGGGGGGCAATGCCATCGAGGCGATGACCGCCATGGCCGCCACCATCGCGGTGGTCTACCCGCACATGAACGGCATCGGCGGCGACGGGTTCTGGCTGGTGCGCGAGCGCGGCGGGCGGGTGCGGGGCATCGAGGCCTGCGGCCCGGCCGGCCGGAACGCCACGATCCAGCGCTACCGGGCGCAGGGCTACGAGGTGCTGCCGTCGCGCGGGCCCGATGCGGCCCTCACCGTGGCGGGGGCCATCGGCGGCTGGCGTCTCGCCCTCGACCTCGCCAAGGCCCTCGGCGGCCGCCTGCCCCTGGACACCCTGCTCGCCGACGCGATCCGCCACGCCCGCGACGGCGTCGCGGTCTCGCCCTCGGAGGCGCGCTACGTCCCGAAGGAGCTCGACACGCTGCACGACCAGCCGCATTTCGCGCCGACCTTCCTCGACGGCGGCAAGCCCTTCGCGGCCGGCGCGATCCGCAGGCTGCCGGCGTTGGCCGCCACGCTCGAGCAACTGGCCCATGCGGGCCTCGACGACTTCTACAAGGGCGATCTCGGCCGAGAGATCGCCGCCGACCTCGACCAGCTCGGAACGCCGGTGACCCGGGCCGATCTCGAAGCCTACGCGCCCCGCGAGCGCGCGCCGCTCTCGATCCGCCGCCGCGACGCGACGCTCTACAACTTCCCGCCGCCGACCCAAGGCATCGCCGCGCTCCTGATCCTCGGCATCTTCGACCGCCTGCGGATCGCCCGGCCCGAGACCACCGCGCATTACCACGGGCTCATCGAGGCGACGAAGCGTGCCTTCGCGATTCGGGACCGGATCGTCACCGACTACGACCGGCTGGCGGTCGACCCCGCGAGCTTCCTGACGCCGGAGCGGCTGGACCGCGAGGCGGCGCAGATCGATATGCGCCGGGCCGCCAGCGTGCCCCTGCGCAACCCCGGCGAGGGCGACACGGTCTGGATGGGCGCCATCGACCGCGACGGCCTCGCGGTGTCCTACATCCAGTCGATCTACTGGGAATACGGCTCCGGCATCGTCCTGCCCAAGACCGGCATCCACTGGCAGAACCGCGGCACCTCGTTCTCCCTCGACGCCACGGCCGTGAATCCGCTGGAGCCTGGGCGCCGGCCCTTCCACACCCTGATCCCGGCGCTGGCCTGCTTCGACGACGGCCGGGTGATGTCCTACGGCAGCATGGGCGGCGACGGGCAGCCGCAGTTCCAGTCGCAGATCTTCGCCCGCTACGCCGATTACGGAATGAGCCCGGCCGACGCCGTCGATGCGCCGCGCCTCCTCTACGGACGGACCTGGGGTGCCGAGTCCCTCACCGTGAAGGTGGAGGACCGCTTCGACCCCGCCTGCATCGCCGAACTGCGCAGTCTCGGTCATGCGATCGAGGAACTCGGCGGCGCCTACATCGATTCCCTCGGCCATGCCGGCATGCTGATCCGCGATCCCCGCAACGGCTCGGTCGCGGCGGTGCACGATCCGCGCTCGGACGGGGGCGCGGAGGGATTGTAGCCTCCGGGATACTTCGCTTCTAGGTCGCACACTATCGAAGTGCGCGCCAACCTCTTGGCATTTTCCTTGCGACGGGCGCCCGTCGCAAGGAGCGTATTATGGATACATCTCTCTCCCGCCAGCGCTGGATCCAACTCGGCCTGGGCCTCGTCGCCATGATGGCGATCTCAAGTCCGCAATACGTCTGGACGCTCTTCACCAAGCCACTGATCGCAACGACCGGCGCGACCCTGCCGCAGATCCAGTGGACCTTCACGATCCTGATCGTGCTGCAGACCTTCTTCTCGCCGGTGCAGGGCTACCTGATCGACCGGTTCAGTCCCAAGCTAATGATCGCGCTCGGTGCCGCCCTCTCGGGCCTCGGCTGGGTCCTGGCCGCCCGGGTCGACACACTGCTCGGCGTCTACGCCACCTACGGCCTGTTCTGCGGCCTCGGCACCGGCATCGTCTATGTCGGCATCGTCGGCCTGATGGTGAAGTGGTTTCCCGACCGGCGCGGCTTCGCCGTGGGCGTGGTCGCCGCCGGCTACGGCATGGGCGCCATGCTGAGCACCTTTCCCATCAGCGACATGCTCGCCGCATCCGGCTACCGCCACACGCTGACGGTGTTCGGCATCGTGCTCGGGGCCATCGGGGCCCTGGCGGCCCTCGGCCTACGCGCGCCGCGCGCCGGCGAAGTTCTGCCGGCGCCCGCCGTCAACCTCTCGACCTGCGTGCACGACACGGCCCCGAAGGCGATGCTGCGGACCCCGCTGTTCTGGCTGATGTTCGCCATGATGACGATGATGTCGACGGGCGGCCTGATGGTGGTGGCCAACTTCGCCTCCTTCGCGCGCGACTTCGGGGTCGCCGACGCGATCATCTTCGGCTTCGTCGCCCTGCCCTTCGCGCTGACCTTCGACCGCATCACCAACGGCCTGACCCGTCCGTTCTTCGGCTGGGTCTCGGACCGGATCGGGCGCGAGAACACGATGGGCATCGCCTTCGCGGCGGAGGCGGTGGCCATCGCCCTGCTCCTCGTCTTCCGCGAGAACGCCTACGCCTTCGCGCTCCTCTCCGGCGTGGTGTTCTTTGCCTGGGGCGAGATCTTCTCGCTGTTCCCGTCCATCCTCACCGACACCTTCGGCACGAAGCACGCCACCACGAATTACGGCTTCCTCTACATGGCTCAGGGCATCGGCTCGCTGTTCGGCGGCCCGATCGCGGCCTGGATCTACGCCGTGCAGGGTTCGTGGCTGCCGGTCTTCGCGATCATCATCACCCTCGACGTGCTGACCGCGATCCTCGCCTACTTCGTGCTCAAACCCATGCGCCGGCGCTGGCTCGACGGCGGCGCGGCCCCGGTCCGCGTGGGCGAGCCCGCCCTGGCCTGACCCTTCGCCGCAGAGCGTGCTTCGAAGCGCGGACGGGTCTCCCCGTCCGCGCTTCGCGCTTCGCGTATCGCGCGAGGCGCTCGCGACGCCTAGGTTTATTCCGGTGCCGCACCATGGTTTGCCGCGTCTTCGTTCGACCCGCGTCAGTCATGCGGAGCGGGAGACTTACGGTGGTCCGCGCTCCGATGCAGGTTCTCGAGGGCGGCCGAACAATCAGGCGCTGTCGGCGGTTGCCAGTCTCACGATCACTTGGCACGGATCTTTCGAACAAGGTCGAGCGCAACGAGCAAGACACCGCACGGCGAACGATAATGCCGTCGATTTACTTTGAGATATTGTCTCGATAGAATTCATAGAATAAGCTGAGCTATATTTCCATGGCATAATTAATAATCATTTAGTAAAATACGAACATTTTAGCCTGGTCATAATATCGGGCTCGGAAGATGAAGATCAGCATTAGAACCGCGCTCGCGGGATCGTTCGCGACGCTCCTCGTGTTGTCACTGGCGCAAGGTACGGTCGGCTTGATGAAGCTCGACGCCATCTCGCACAAGACCGGAGAACTGCTCGATACCACGGTTCCCTCGATGAACGAGGCCAACGCCATCAACGTGCTCGTCACCCGTGGGCGTCTCTGGCAGTTCCGCTACGCGGCCGCGACGACCGAGAGCGTGCGGGCCGAAACGCTCGCCAAGGTCGAGGAATTCATCCGCGATCGGAATGCCAAGATCGAAGCGTTCAAGGCGTTCATCAAGACGGACGACGAGAAGAAGCTCTATGCCGACCTCGTGACGAAGAACGAGCTTCTCAAGCCAACCTGGAAATCCCTGCGGGACATGCCCTTCGGAGACCGGGATGCGTCCATCCTTCACCTCAATGGCGAGATGTACGGTCCTTACCGGGCCGTGGCGGATGCGACCCGCGCGCTCGTCGACCTGAAACTCTCCCAGGGGATGAGTGCGGGCTCGGAAATCCGCGACCAGCAATCCTCGGCCGTCCGCACGATGCTGCTGACCCTCTGCATCGCCATTCTCCTCGCTCTCGGCGCGATGGCGTACTCGTTCTTCGGTGTGTCGCGCCCGATCACCCGCATGACCGAGCGGATGCGTCGTCTGGCGGAGGGGGAGGCCCAGGCCGAGGTTCCCTACGCGCAGCGTCACGACGAGATCGGCTCCATGTCCGCCGCCGTACGGGTCTTCCGGGACAACCTGCTGCGGTCGCGCGCCCTGGAGGAGGAGACCGTGCTGGCGCGCGCCTCCGCCGAGGAGCAGCGCAAGGCCGGTATGCGTCAGATGGCCGACGTCTTCGAGCAAGCGGTCGGCGGCATCGTCGGCGCGGTGTCCTCCTCGGCGACGGAACTGCAGGCGACCGCACTGACGATGACGGGCACGGCGGCCGAAACCGCGAACCAGTCGGTGAGCGTCGCCGCCGCCGCCGAACAGGCCTCGACGAACGTCCACACCGTGGCCGCCGCGGCCGAGGAGCTCGGAACCTCGGTCCAGGAGATCGGGCGTCAGGTGTCCGGCTCCTCCGACCTCGCTCGCCTGGCCGTTGGAGAGGCGGACCAGACCATGAATCTGGTCCAGGCCCTGAGCCAGGCCTCGGCGCGCATCGGCGATATGGTCGGGTTGATCTCGAACATCGCCAGCCAGACCAACCTGCTCGCGCTCAACGCCACCATCGAGGCGGCCCGGGCTGGCGATGCCGGCCGCGGCTTCGCGGTGGTGGCCACCGAGGTCAAGGAACTGGCCGCGCAGACGGCGCGGGCAACCGACGAGATCGGCACGCAGATCGGCCAGATCCAGGGGGTGACCGGGCAGGCGGTGGCGGCCATCGGATCCATCACCACCCGCATCCGCGAGATCAACGGCGTGGCCACATCGATCGCCGCCGCGGTGGAGGAACAGGGCGCCGCGACCCAGGAGATCGTGCGCAACGTCGCTCAGGCGTCCGCGGGCACCAGCGAGGTCACCCACAACATCGCGGCCGTGGCGCAGGCCTCGGAAGAGACGGGGGCTGCCGCCGGCCAGGTCCTGTCCGCGGCCTCCGAACTCTCGCGCCAGTCCGAGCACCTCGGGGCCGAGGTGACGCGCTTCCTCGCCACCGTTCGGGCGGCCTGACCCCGACCCGGCGGCCGCTGGCGACGGGACCGACCCGACGGTCATACGCGATCCGTCCGATCCCTTCCGGCGCTCCCTGGCGGATCGCCGGAAGGGATGGCGGATCCGGGCTTGGCGCAACGGCCGCGCGGGCTCGGCGATACGTCATCCGCTCTCATCGAGCCGGAAACGGACGGCGGCGCGTTCCTCCGTCCCGGGCGCCCGATCATCGCCGCATCCCGTTCGGTCGCGTGGGATCGATCGCGGCGGCCCGCCCTCCGGCGTCACCCAGTCCTGCGCATTCCTGAGGCGGATGCCGCTGGCATGCAGGGTGGAGGTCCAGACCGGCGCCAGGGGCTTGAGGCGCGGCAGGATGCGCAGTTCCAGGCCCGCCGCCGCCATCGCCGCGGGCAGGTTCCGGAGCGTGTCGCGGCACTCCGGGACGATCGCGTGGCGCGAGACCCAGGCGCCCGGATCGCCGGCGGGCTCAAAGGTCCCGGGCGGCATCCGATAGCGCTGGATCGTCCCGCCCGCGATCCGCTCCGCCCAGGCCTCCTCGACATAGGCGACGGCGCGGCCGGTGACATCGCCGAACCAAGCCTGCCGGTCCTCCGGTGTCGTCTCGGCGGTGGGCCAGATCACGATCCGGGGACAGTCGCGCGGAAAGAGGTAGAGCAGGCAGAAATCCGCCGCGATCGCCCAGACCAGGGGACCGTTCAGCCAGGCGCGCGCCGCGCCGCGGTCGATGCCGACCCGAACGGGGCGCGGGACGAAGACCCGGATGTCCGGATCCTCGCTGAAGTGGAACAGCGCAGGGCGCATCGCCCCCGGTTCGGCCGGCGCGCGCGGAGTCACCGCGCGTTGCGGAACACCTGGAGGTCGAGGTCGCGCACCTTCTTGCGCAGGGTGTTGCGGTTGACGCCCAGCAATTCGGCCGCGCGGATCTGGTTGCCGCGGGTGGCGGCCAGCGCCGCCCCGATCAGAGGCCCCTCGATCTCGCGTAAGATGCGGTGATAGAGGCCGGGCGGGGGCAGCGTATCGCGATACCCGCCGAAATATTCGGCGAGGTGGCGCTCCACTGCGCCCGACAGGGTCTCGGCCTCGCCGCCCGGCTTGCGGGTGCCCGGCGTGCCGTTCGGCTGGCTCTGCGCCAGGGGCAGCGTGTCGAGCTCGGCCTCGATCACCGGGCCGGTGATGGTCTCCTGCGGGTAGAGGGCCGCGAGGCGCCGGACGAGGTTCTCCAATTCGCGCACGTTGCCGGGCCAGCGATAGCGCTTCAGGCGCTCCATCGCATCGCCGTCGAGCTGCTTGCGGCTCAGGCCCTCCCGCTCCACCAGGACGAAGAAGTGGCGGATGAGATCGGGCACGTCCTCCGAGCGCTCGCGCAGCGCGGGCAGGCGTAGCGGCACGACGTTGAGGCGGAAGAACAGGTCCTCGCGAAAAATGCCCTGCTGGATCGAGACCCGAAGGTCCTTGTTCGTGGCCGCGATGATGCGGACGTTGGTCTTGATCGGCACGCGGCCGCCCACCGTCGTGTACTCGCCCTGCTGCAGGACGCGCAGGAGCCGGGTCTGCGCCTCCATCGGCATGTCGCCGATCTCGTCGAGGAACAGGGTGCCGCCCTCGGCCTGCTCGAAGCGGCCGGCGGAGCGCGCCAGGGCGCCCGTGAAGGCGCCCTTCTCGTGGCCGAATAGCTCGGATTCGATGAGGTCGCGGGGGATCGCCGCCATGTTCACGGGCACGAACGGGCCGGTGCGGCGGCGGCCGTAATCGTGCAGCGCGCGGGCGACCAGCTCCTTGCCGGTGCCGGACTCGCCCGTGATCATCACCGTGAGGTCGGTGGGCATCAGCCGGGCGAGCGCCCGGTAGATCTCCTGCATGGCCGGCGAGCGCCCGACGAGGGGGATGTCCTCGTTGCCGGGATCGGCCCCGGCCGGCGCCGTGCCGCGCGGACGGGACAGGGCGCGCCCGACGATGGCGATCAGCTCCTTCAGGTCGAAGGGCTTGGGCAGGTACTCGTACGCGCCCCGCTCGGAGGCGCGGATCGCCGTCATGAAGGTGTTCTGCGCGCTCATGACGATGATCGGCAGTTCGGGGCGTACCCGCTTGATGCGCGGCAGGAGGTCGAAGACGTTCTCGTCGGGCATCACCACGTCGGTGATGACGAGGTCGCCCGCGCCTTCCGCCACCCAGCGCCAGAGGGTGGCGCAGTTGCCGGTGGAGCGGACTTCGTAGCCTGCCCGCGACAGCGCCTGGTTGAGGACGGTGCGGATGGCGGCGTCGTCGTCCGCGACGATGATGTGTCCGTTGGGCATGACGCGACTCTATGGCTCCGCGGACGATTCGCGCCCGTCGCGGGCGCTCGACATGGGGAGAAGAAGGCGGAAGGTGGTCCGGCGCGGGACCGGATCGCACTCGACGATTCCACCGTGATCGCCGATGATCTTGGCCACCAGTGCAAGTCCGAGGCCGGAGCCCTGCGCCTTCGTGGTGACGAAGGGGTCGAACAGGTCCGGAAGTAGGTCCGCCGAGACGCCCGGTCCGTTGTCGCGCACCGCCACCTCGATCGGCAGGCTGACGCGCTCGCGCGAGCCCGGCACCTGGAGGCGCAGGCCGGTGCGGAAGGCCGTCGAGAGGGTGATCTCCCCGTCCACCGCGTCGGCCCCGATGGCTTCGGAGGCGTTCTTCACGAGGTTGAGGATGACCTGCACGAGCTGGTCGCGGTTGCCCAGCACTGGCGGCAGCGAGGGATCGTAGGTCTCCACGAAGCGGATGTGACGGGCAAAACCCGACTGCGCCGAGCGCTTCACCTGATCGAGCACGCCGTGGACGTTGACCGAGCCGCGCTCCACCGGACGCTCGTCGCCGAACAGCTCCATGCGCTCGACGATGCGCACGATCCGGTCGGATTCGTCGCAGATCAGCCGGGTCAGGAGGCGGTCCTCCTCGTTGCCGGATTGCTCGAGCAGCTGGGCCGCCCCCCGGATGCCGGCGAGCGGGTTCTTGATCTCGTGGGCCAGCATGGCGCCCAGGGCCACCATGGAGCGGGCCGCCCCCCGGTGGGTGAGCTGGCGGTTCATCTTGTCGGCGATGGTGCGTTCCTGGAGCATCAGCACCACGGCGTCCTCGTCGTCGCCGAGCGGCGTCGCGAACACGTCGACGCTGCGCTCCAGCCCGGAGCGCGGCTGCACCAGCTCGACCCCGTACTCGCTGACGCTGGCCCGGCGCCGGCGCACCTCCGCCACCAGCGCGATGATCGGCGAGGCGAAGGGAATGATGTCCGACAGGCGCCGCCGCTGCATCAGCCGGGCGGAATGATCGAAGAACGTCTCGCCCGCGTGGTTGACGTGGAGGATGTGGTCGTTCGCCCCCACCGTCAGCACCGGCAGCGGCAGCGCGTTGATCACCGCCTCGCTGGTGGGGGCCGCATCGCTGCGCGCGCTGCCGTTCCGGCCGGGTATCGGCTTGCCCGAGCTCATGCGGCCTCCCCGATCGCCTCGACGGCCCCGTCGCGACCGCCCGTGAAGGCGCGCGCCAGGAGCGCGGTGGCGGTCGCCGGGTCGGTGGTGGTGAGGAGCCGCATCCGCGCCTCCGGATCGAGGCCGCCGCCGGCCTCCGCGTAGGCCGCCAGATGCTTGCGGGCGTGGCGCACGCCCATGCGCAGGCCGTAGAGGGCGAGCAGGCCCTGGTAGTGCTCCACCGCCAGACCCGCCATCTCGGCGCCCGACAGAACCGGTGCCGGCCGCCCGGCGAGGCCGGCCGCCAGCGCGCCGACGAGCCAGGGCCGGCCCACCGCCGCCCGCCCCACCATCAGGCCGGCGGCGCCGGAGCGGGCGAGGCAGGTCCGCGCCTCGGCCAGCGTGGTGACGTCGCCGTTGGCGATGACGGGGATCGCCACCGCCTCGACCACGGCGCGGATCGCGGCCCAGTCGGCCCGGTCCTTGTAGAATTGCTGCCGGGTCCGGCCATGGACCGTCACGGCGTTGAGCCCGAGGCCCTCGGCCCGGCGCGCCAGGGCCGGTGCGTTGAGGGTCGCGTGGTCCCAGCCGAGGCGCATCTTCACCGTGACGGGCACGCGGACCGCGCCGCGCACCGCCGCGAGAATGCGGGTCGCGCCCTCGATGTCGCGCATCAGGGCCGAGCCCGAGGCCACCCCGGTGACGACCTTGGCCGGACAGCCCATGTTGATGTCGATCACGTCGGCGCCGTTCGCCTCGGCGATGCGCGCGGCCTCGGCCATCGGCTCCGGCGCGCAGCCGGCGAGCTGCACGATGTGGGGATCGACGCCGCTGCCCTCGGCGCGCAGCCGCGCCTCCTGGTCCCCGCGCGCCAGCTCAGCGGCGGCCACCATCTCGGAGACGACCGCGCTCGCCCCGAGACGACGCGCGATGCGCCGGACATGCAGGTCGGTGACGCCGGAGAGCGGTGCCAGCAGGACCGGCACCGGCCGATCGCCACCACTCGTGGGCGCGGCTTCGCGGGTCGCCCCCGCCCGGAGAAAGCTCAAATAATCATCAGCGCACATTGTGCTCAACAAATAGACAAATCGGACCGCCGCGCAAGCGATTCCGCAGATTTGATTTCAGCTTCTCCCGCGCTTAAACGACAGACCACCCCATTGGCGGGTCGCCGGAGCCTTCGCATCGCGAACGCGCGGGGGCTCGTCGGTGCGGGGGTTCCTCATAACACCCGAAGCGCGGGAGCATACGCATGTCCGGCACCGCGTGGAATGCCGCAGCGGTGGTCGTCGCGGCCGGTCGCGGTATCCGCATCGGCGGCGACACCCCGAAGCAGTACCGCCGCGTCGGCGGCCAGGCCGTGCT
>NZ_JAIEOF010000133.1 GCF_019750675.1 Methylobacterium sp. | reverse complement strand
ACGAGGAGCGAAGCGATGGCCACCCCGATGACGCGACCCTTTCCGTCGTTCGAGCCCGTGAGCCCGCCACTCGCAGGCGGACGCGAGGTCGCCCTCTTCGCGGGGTGCCCCGAGCTCCTCGGCACCCCCTTCTCCTACGGCCGCAAGGAGGAGATCTACGGCGAGGGCGAGGACGCCGACGTCGTCTACCGGCTCGGAGCCGCGACGATGCTGCGCGCCTGCGCGGGACTGCCGAAGACGAGCAAACCCAGGATGGGGCATGCGCGGTTCATGTCGCGCTCCGCGATGTCGGATATGGACCTGCGGCGACGCGGCATCGCGGCCGGCGGGCGGATGGCTCAGGCGTATTTCAGCTGGTCGAGGCGCGCCCCGTTCGGACAGAACTCCCGGTAGGTGGCGGCTGCGGTGCCAGCCCTCAGCGCGCGTGCGCAGCGGCTGCGTTCCCTGCAATCCAGGCAGGCCGCCTCGAGAGCCCGCATGGCTGCGGGCTCTCGCTGCCGGATGGCTTCGGGGTCGAGGTTGAGGCTTCGCATCAGTTCCACGATGCTGCGCAGCTTCGCGGTGGCTTCCACGCTGACGGGGGCCGGTCCGGGCGCCTTGGGCTTCAGCATCGTCATCATCATTTCCTGGTCGACGTTCCGGATTTCCCGGGCCGCCTCCAACAGGCAACACCACGCCTCCATCGAGGCGACGATGCCGAAGGGGTCGAACGGGTCGGGCTTTTCACGGGATGACGACATCGGGTTCTCCGTTGGCCGCCGGGTTCCTCAGCGAGGAGCATCGGTCTCATGCAGAGACCGATCTGGCGGGCACTCCTTGAGCGTGCAGCGGCCTGCGGGCGAGGCCATGATCTGGATCAAGCCCCATCGGCGTAATGGCGGACGGTTCCAGGCCGGATGCGGCGGTGGTGGGCGAGGAGACGTGCCATCGCGCATGACGCCACCCTGGACGGCGCGCCATCCGACCGGCTGGTTACGACGATCGGCACGGTCGCGCCCAGAACCAGGCCGGCGGCCTGGGCACCGGCGAGGTGCACCAGCTGCTTGGCCAACATGTTTCCCGACACGAGGTCCGGCGCGACGAGCACGTCGGCGTCGCCCGCGACCCGCGAGACGATGTGCTTGGCCGCAGCCGCCGGTCCCGACACCGCATTGTCGATCGCCAGGGGACCATCCACGAGGCCGCCGGTGATCTGGCCGCGCTCGGCCATCTTGCAGAGCGCGGCAGCGTCGACCGTCGAGACGATCCGCGGGTCGACAGTCTCGACCGCGGACAGGATCGCGACCTTCGGCTGAGGTACGCCGAGGGCGTGGCACAGCGCGATGGCGTTCTGGACGATGTCGCGCTTGTCACCGAGCGAAGGCGCGATGTTGACCGCCGCATCCGTGATGAAGAGCGGCTTGGAATGGTGCGGCACGTCGAGCGCGTAGACGTGGCTCATCCGCCGCTCGGTCCGCAGACCCGCCTCCTTCCGGACGGCGGCTTGCATGATCTCGTCGGTGTGCAGCGCGCCCTTCATCAGGGCGGCGACCTTTCCGGTACGCGCGAGCGCCACCGCCGCCTCGGCCGCCGCATGGCTGTGGCCCACGTCGACGATTTCGAAGGCGTCGAGCGCGAGGCCGGCCTCGACGGCGACCGCGCGTATCCGCGCCGCCGGTCCGACCAGGACGGGCTCGATCAGGCCCGCGTTCCGAGCCTCGACGGCACCCGAGAGGGACGTCGCATCGCAGGGATGGACGACGGCCATCCGGATGGGCGGAAGAGCGCGTGCGGCATCGAGCAGCTCCCGAAGGAACGGCACGTCGCCAAGCGTTCGAGAAGCCGCTTTGCGCTTCGCCTGGCCGACGGCGACGCGTGCGTCGCACGGTTCCGCAAGCGTGGAGACTAGGCGTCGGCTCATGCGCGGCTCCGATGCGGACAGGCCAGGACCCTGGACGCGGGGGAAGTCGAAAGCCTTGATCCATCGCAAGGCAGTGGCGAACGCGGCGTGGGCATTCTCGCGGATGGTATCCCCGAGGCCAGACCATGCGCGGCCTGCACGAAGCTCGCGGAACGGCACGGGCTATCCCGAATCGGGTTCGCCGCAGATCCTGGTGGTTCGCTGGTCTTACATCCGTGACCGGCGCCATCCTGGCGTGCACGGCGTCGCCCGACGCGAGGATGTGGACCGGGAACGCACCCGAAGGTCCCTACGAAGCCCTCGGCGTGTTCGGAGCGGCGTTCCATGCCATCCGCGCGCGGGCTGCGGAGGAGCGCAGCGAGGGCCAGCTCGTGGACGCGGCGATCTCCGGGATGATCGCGTCGCTGGATCCGTATTCGGGTTACGTGACCGCGACCGAACTCCAGGCGTTCGACGAGGAAGATACCGGGAGCTATGCCGGAATCGGTGTCACGGTCGAGGCGGGCGGGCGTATCCGCTCCGCCTTGCCCGGCGCCCCGGCGGCGCGGGCCGGCCTGCGCGCCGGAACGATCATCGAGCGGATCGACGGCCTGCCCATCCACGCCATCGACCGCACCAGGATCGTCGACCTCCTGCGCGGTGAGCCCGGAACGGCCGTGCGTGTCCAGGTCCGCCCTCCGGAGGGACATCTCGCCACCGAGATCGTTCTGACCCGGGAGTGGCTTCCCCTGCACCCGGTCCGCACCCGCATGCTGGGCACCGTGGGCTATGTCGGGCTCGACCATTTCGACGACTTCGCCACCGGGAGGCTTCTCGCGGCCGTGGCGGATCTCAAGGCTCTCATCGGTCCGGAGGCGATCTCGGGTCTCATCCTCGACCTGCGGGGGAACCCGGGCGGTCTCGTCGTACAGGCCGTGGCGGTCGCCGGTGCGTTCCTGGGACGCGGAGAGATCGTGCGCCTCGTCGGGCGCGGCCCCCGGGACGTCGAGCGCTTCGCACGCGAGCCCGGCGGTCGGGACCTGGTCGACGGGCTTCCACTGGTCGTTCTCGTCGACGGCGACACCGCCTCCGCGGCCGAGATCGTGGCCGCCGCGCTCCAGGACCATCGGCGCGCGACCCTCGTGGGCACGCGCACCTATGGAAAGGGTGCCGTCCAGACGACGTATCTCCATCGCGACGGACGCGGCCTGCGGTTGACGACCGCCTGGGTCGTCACGCCGGCGGGCCGAAAGGTGCAGGGACGCGGCATCGAGCCCGACCTCGTGGTCGCGCGGGGCGGCGATGCCACGATGCGTGACGACGATGCGGTGCCGGCCAGCCATCCCGAGCAGGACGCCACGTCGTTGCAGAACGGGATCACGGAAGATCTCCGCATCGATCCGGCCGGCGATGCCCAGTTGGCGGCCGCACTCCGGCACCTCGAGACCGTTCTCGAGCGCCGTGCCGGGCGCACCGGGAGCCGCCCGCCGGGCTTTGATCTGCCTCAAGGTACGCGCGCCCCGGATGGTCGAGAGTGAGCGAACCGTTCCGACCTGATCCGCCCGAAACCGACCCGTGAGGCATCCGATGACCACGACGTTCGACGAACGCGAGCGGGCCTTCGAGAGCCGTTTCGCGCAGGAGGAGGAACTGCGCTTCCGGGCCCGTGCCCGCCGCAATCGCCTGCTGGCGACTTGGGCCGTCGAGCGGATGCGGCTGACCGGGGACGCGGCCTCCGGCTACGTCACGTCGTTCGCCGAAGAAGCCGTCGTGGTCGACGACGAAGCCTTGTTGGCGCGCCTCCAAGCGGACCTTCGCGTGTGGGGTGTCGAAGAAACCCTTCCGGACCTGCGCCGGGAAATGGAGCGCTGCATCGCCCTCGTCGACGCCGAACGGCGCACCGGGCTTGCGCTGGATCAAGGCGCCTCCGCCTAGGGCGCGCCATCCTGGCCCGGACATCCCCACGAAAGCCAACGGGAGAAACGCCATGAGCGACAAGGACCTTCGCCGCGATGTTCTCGACGAGCTCGACTTCGACCCCAGCCTGGATGCCGCCGAGATCGGGGTCGCCGTCTCAGCCGGCGTGGTGACACTGACGGGCCATGTCGGCAGCTACGCCGAGAAGGTGGAGGCCGAGCGCGCGGCGAAACGGGTCAAGGGCGTGCGTGCCATCGCCCAGGAGATTCAGGTTCGCCTTCCCGACGCCAAGAAGGTCGAGGACGACCAGATCGCCGCGCGGGCCCTGGCCATCATCGACTGGTCCGTCCACCTCCCGAAGAACGCCATCCAGGTGAAGGTCGCGCAGGGCTGGGTGACGCTCACCGGGGCGGTGCCCTGGCAGTACCAGGCGATGGGCGCCGAAGCGGCGGTCCGCAAGCTGTCGGGCGTGTTCGGGGTGACGAACCTCGTCGAGGTCAGGCCGGACGTGCGGCCCACCGCCGTCAAGGAGAAGATCCTGGAGGCGTTCCGGCGGAACGCCCTGTTCGAGGCGGACGCGATCAAGGTCAGCGTGGAAGGCGACCAGGTCATCCTGGAGGGGGCCGTCACGGCCGGCATCGAACGGGATGCCGCCGAGCAGGCGGCCTGGTCCGTACCGGGCGTCCGGACCGTCGTCGATCACATCGTCGCCCTGCGCTGAGGAGCCATGACATGCCCCACGGAACACAGGAATCTGTCCCGTCCAGGCAGCGACACGGCAAGCCGCCTGGAAAGCAGGCCCTGCCGACCATGCTGTACCGGGTGACCCTGACGCTGGCCCGCTGCCCGGACTATCCGGACGGCAGCGTGGCACGGGGCTACGAGATGATCGCGCCGCTCGGGCCCGATGGCCATCTCGATGCCGCCTTCTGGCGCAAGACGCGCGAGAGTTGCCGCGTGCGCCGCTTCTGGGCGGGCGAGCGCGACCGTGACGGTCGCCTCGTTCACCGAGCCGGTGGGGATGGCGGTGCGACCTGGCTGATCGACTACGAGGACTGGACCAACGAGGACGACGAGCCGGGCTATCACCTCGGCACCCACGCCTTCGTTCCGGGAGAGTACGTCTCGATCCGCGACGCCGACGATGGGATCTACCGCACGTTCATGGTCGCCCGCGTCGTCCCCGCATCGGCCGGATTTCGCACATGACAGCGACGATCCTGCCGTTTCCGCCGTGGGGACCACGGCCCGATCTCGCGTTGGTCGAGGCCGCGTGGCGGCTCGCCTGGCGCACCTTCTGGGTGGACCTGCCGCTCGCCTGGGCCAGCGAAATGGACCGGTCTCTGTTTCGCTGGATCGAGCCGGTGGTCACCGAGACGGGCGCCGCCGGTCTCCACCCGGAAGAGGGGCCGCACACGGCGACGGAGGCTGTCGCCCTGAGCCTCGGATGCGATCCCTCGGCGGAGATCCAGGAGCCGAAGAAATCGCGGAACCGACGTGGCCGGCGACGCGCGCACGATCCGGTCCGCGGTCCGCTCACGTCTCACTGAAGGTCGGGCGGAACGACCTCGTGGGTCACGTCCTGGCCCGTATCGACCTCGCGCACGCTGATCCTGACGCCCCGTCGGATCAGGCGCTCCAAGTCCTGTGGCCCCAGGTAGGCTTGCCTCTCGGGGTCGTAGAGCCTGCATCCGCCATACCGCCTGAGCTGGCGAACGGCTGAGGACTTCTTGGTTGGCATCATCTCGAACACGCGGCGCGAGCCGCCTCCGACCATGCAGTAGATCTTATCTGGAATAATTAAATTGTGGGCGCGGCGCGCACAATAGCGGCGTTCCCCACCGCTTCGCCGTCGCGGCATCGGTTGACCGAGGCTCCGGTCATGCGCGCGATCTCACGCGCCTCGTCCGCGGGCACGATGCGGACCTGCACGGTGGAGGATCGATCCGCGATGTCCGCCGCGTCGCGGGTGTTCGCATCCGCGTCGAGGGCGATGCCGGCGAACGCGAGTCCTCGGCAGACGGCGGCGCGGACATGGGCGGCGTGCTCACCGATGCCCCCGGTGAACACGAAGGTATCGAGCCCGCCGAGCGCCGCGATCAGCGAACCGGCCTCGCGCACGATCCGGTAGGCGAACAGGTCGAGCGCCTCCCGCGCCTTCGGATCGTCGCTCGCCTCCAGCACCCGCACGTCGTCGCTGATCCCCGAGACGCCGAGGAGGCCCGACCGCTCGTTGAGGAGCGTGGCCACGGCGTCGGGCGACAGGCCGCGCTCGCGGATCAGGTACAGGACCAGCCCAGGGTCGACCGCCCCGCTCCGGGTGCCCATCATCAGACCGTCGAGGGTGGTGAAGCCCATCGTGGTGGCGACGCTCGATCCGTCCCGGATCGCGCACAGGCTCGCGCCGTGCCCGAGATGCGCCGCCACGACCCTGCCGCGCGGGAAAAGACCGGCGACGTGGGCGTAGGAGAGGCCGTGGAAGCCGAAGCGGACGAAGCCCTCCTCGGTGAAGGCGCGCGGAAGGGGATAGAGCTGGGCGAGCCGGTCCTGGCTGCGATGGAAGGCCGTGTCGAAGCAGGCGACCTGTGGCAGGTTCGGCCAGGTCTCGCTCACCGTTCGGACGCAGGCCAATGCCTGGGGCTGATGGGCCGGCGCCAGGGGGATCAGCGTCCGCAGGTCTGCGACGACCTCGGCATCGAGACGCAGCGGCGCGGCGTGGCGCAATCCGCCATGGACGATCCGGTGTCCGGCCGCCGTCGGCGCGGCGGGCAGTCGTTCGAAGAGCCATCTGGCGACCGTGGCGTGGTCCCCGGCCGGAGGCTGCGCATCGTCCCGGGCGCGGCCATTCGGCACGAGCCGCGGTGCGTTTCCGATGTCGGCGACGTGCGCCCGCCAATTCGGGGCATCCGCCCCGGGTCGGAACAACGCGCAGCGCAGGCTCGATGAGCCGGCGTTGACGACGAGGATCATTGTTCGATTTCCGGCAGGACCGTCCAGCCGTCGACGATCTCGACTGGCGCGGGCTTTTGCGCGTCCGCCGGACCGCCTTGCATGATGTCCGCCTCGATCCGGCGACGGTCGGGGTGGGCGTCCGCACGGTTCCCGGGCCAGACCCAGTCGCGGACCGCCGGCAGATCGTCGCCGGTACGGCAGACGTGCTCGTGATGGATCGCCAAGGCGTCCCGGAGGGCCTCCTGGGCGTGCTCCCCCCGGGCGCCGAGCCGTGGCGCGGTCCGCAGGGCGGCCTGCGCGAGATGGAACCGGTCGAGCCGGTTGAGGACGCACATGTCGAAGGGCGTCGTCGTCGTCCCTTCCTCGATGAAGCCTTGGACGTGAAAGTTGCCGTGGTTCGTCCGCTTGTAGGTCAGCCGATGGATGAGCCAGGGATAGCCGTGATAGGCGAACACCACCGGACGGTCGCGGGTGAAAAGGCTGTCGAAGGTCGGATCGTCGAGCCCGTGCGGATGCATCTCGCGCGAGGCCAGGGTCATCAGGTCGACGACGTTGACGACCCGGACCCGCAGCTCGGGGACATGCCGGCGCAGCCAGTCCACGGCCGCGAGGGTCTCCATCGTCGGCACGTCCCCCGCGCAGGCCATCACCACGTCGGGCTCGGCCTCGCCCTCGTTCGTGGCCCAGTCCCAGATCGAGGCGCCGGCCGCGCAGTGCCGGGCCGCCTCGTCCAGGCCAAGCCATTGCGGGGCGGGCTGCTTGCCGGCCACCACCACGTTGATGCGGTCGTAGGTGCGCAGGCAGTGATCCATGACGCACAGGAGGCTGTTGGCATCCGGCGGCAGGTAGATGCGCGCCGTGTCGCCGCGCTTGTTGGCCACGAAGTCGATGAAGCCCGGGTCCTGATGGCTGAAGCCGTTGTGGTCCTGGCGCCAGACATGGGACGACAGCAGGATGTTGAGGGAGGGGACCGGCCGTCGCCAGGGCAGTTCGCGCGAGGACTTCAGCCACTTGGCGTGCTGGTTCACCATGGAGTCGACCACGTGCGCGAAGGCCTCGTAGGTCGCGAACAGGCCGTGCCGGCCGGTGAGGACGTAGCCTTCGAGCCAGCCCTCGCAGAGATGCTCGCTCAGGACCTCCATGACGCGTCCGTCGCGCCCGAGGTGCTCGTCGCCCGGCAGGATCGCCTCCTGCCAGGCCCGGGTCGTCACGTCGAACACCGCGTCGAGGCGGTTCGAGGCGGTCTCGTCGGGACCCATGATGCGGAAGTTGCGTGCCTCCGCGTTGAGAGTCAGGACCTCGCGCAGGTAGGTGCCCAGCACACGGGTCGCCTCGGCCCGGACCCGGCCGGGCTCGGGCACCGCGACCGCGCGGCGACGCAGGTCCGGAAGGCGCAAGGGCGCGCTCGTATGGGCATTGGCGTGCGGGTTCGCCGAGATGCGCCGGCGGCCCTTCGGCGGCAGGGCCGCGAGGGCCGGCGCGAGCGCGCCGTCCTTTCCGAACAGCGCCTCGGGACGGTAGGACTTCATCCAGGCTTCCAGAATGGCGCGGTGGTCCGCGTCGTCCCGCACGGCGGCGACGGGCACCTGATGCGCGCGCCAGGTGCCCTCCACCGGCTTCCCGTCGACGGTCTCGGGGCCGGTCCAACCCTTCGGGCTTCGCAGGACGATCATGGGCCAGCGCGGGCGCTCGACCTTGCCCCGGCGGGCGGCCTTCCGGATGCCCGCGATGGCGTCGAACGCCGCGTCGAGGGCGGTGGCCATGGCCTGGTGCATCGCGGCGGGCTCGTGGCCCTCGACGAAGGCCGGCGCATAGCCGTAGCCGACGAGGAGGCTGCGCAGTTCCTCCCGGGGCATGCGGGCGAGAAGGGTCGGGTTGGCGATCTTGTAGCCGTTGAGGTGCAGGATCGGCAGGACCGTCCCGTCATGGCGCGGATCGAGGAACTTGTTGGCGTGCCAGGCGGCGGCCAGCGGTCCGGTCTCGGCCTCGCCGTCGCCGACGATGCAGGCGACGGTCAGGTCCGGATTGTCGAGGGCCGCCCCGAAGGCGTGCGCCAGTGCGTAGCCGAGTTCGCCGCCCTCGTGGATGGAGCCCGGCAATTCGGGCGAGGCGTGGCTCGGTATCCCTCCCGGGAAGGAGAACTGGCGGAACAGACGGGCCATCCCGTCGAGGTCCTGCGCCACGTCCGGATAGATCTCGCTGTAGGTGCCCTCCAGGTAGGCGTTGGCCACCAGCCCCGGCGCGCCGTGACCCGGCCCCCAGACCGCGATCAGGTCGAGGTCGCGCTGTCGAATGACCCGGTTGAGGTGCGCGTAGATGAAGTTGAGGCCGGGCGTGGTGCCCCAGTGTCCGAGGAGCCGGGGCTTGAGGTGCTCGGGCTTAAGGGGCTCGCGCAGCAGCGGGTTGTCCATCAGGTAGATCTGCCCGACCGACAGGTAGTTGGCCGCCCGCCAATAGCCGTCGATCAGCCGCAAACAGTCCGGACCGAGGGGACCGGGCACGAAGGGGTCACCGGGCGGCCCTCGGCCGTCTTCGGTGGCGTCGACGGTTCCTGTGAGCGGCTCATCCATGTCGGGGTCCCGGGCTCGGGTGATCGCACCGCCATGCTGCCCTCCGCCCGACCTCCCGCCTTGAGCTGGATCAACGCCGGTCCCGACCGGTCGAGGCGGCCTCGCGTCGTCGTCCGACGCGCTCGGGGAGACCCACCATGATGCCGGCTGCCGCTCGCCTTCCCCTCATCGTCTGGCTGAGCATCCCGCTCCCGGCGCAGGGGCAGTCTCGTGCGCCCGCACTGGTCTTTCACGGCAATTACCGCGGCCTGGGCAACAACGTCCCGCTCCCTCCGATCGACGCACTCGATGCGGCCTGCGCACGGCACGACGCCTGTACGCCTGCCGGGGGTCTGACGTCCTGTCCTGCAATCTGCGCCTGCACCGAGAGGCCGATCGTATCGCGCGCGACCCGAGGATCCCGGACGATGTGCGGGCCCTGGCGGGCCTCATCGCCGCCGGCGCCTCTCTGTTCCCCTTCGATCCGAGACCCGAAGCCGTCGCGGACGTCCCGGCCCCGGTCCAAAGGCCACGCGGCCGTCGGACCAGCGGTTGACCTCCGCCGGGGCGGTCACCGGAAGCCCGGGCCAGTCGAACCTCCGCGCACCTTGCGGGGCGCTCGTCGCTCAGAAAGACACCTGTTTCGCGGTGATCTGTCCGGGCTGGTCCCGGCCGGGCGAAGCATCCTGTCCGCCGCAAGCCGGGGGACATTGATCCACCTCGGGGGATTGGCCGGAGACGATCCGGCCCTCCATGGGACAGTCCCTCGGCTCGGCCGGGACCCCATCCGGCAAACGCCTGGACCGGACCGCGCGTGCGATGGCGTCGGTCAGGCACGGTCGGTCGAGGATGGGGACGTCGCCGAAGGCCCGCGGCACCGGGATGGCGCCCGAGAACAGCGCGAAGGGGATGCCCCGGCGACGCAGCGCACAGGCCAGGGGGAAGCAGGGGCCTTCCTGCAAATCGACGCTCACCACGGCGAAGGCCGGCTCGCCGCCGGCCAGGCCTTCCACGGCCTCCTGGCAGGTGGCGTAGGGGCCCTGCACCGCGTAGCCCTCGTCGGCCAGCATGTCCTCCAGCCACATGGCCGGCAGCGCCTGCGGTTCCGCCACGAGCACGACCGGTCTGCGCGCCTGATCATTCCCCGGCATTGCGTGTCCCCCGCTGAACGAAACGTCGAGGCAACATGAGGCCGGCACGACCGGCGTTGATCTATCGCAACGAATGGACTGCGCTGAAGAGCATCGCGGCGACGGCGAGGAGCATGCAGGCGGTCGCCAGCCATCCGAGCCACCGGAGCGGCCCGCGCACCGCGAAGGCGCCCATGATGTCGGTGCGGGCCGCGGCCAGCATCATCACGGCCATGATGGGCACCGCGATGACGCCGTTGACGACCGCGCTCCAGTACAGGGCCCGGATCGGGTCGACGGCGCCCAGGCTGACGATCATGCCGACGAGGGTGGCGAGCGCCACCGTCCCGTAGAAGGCGCGCGCCTCCAGGAGGTGGCGGCCGAAGCCCACCGGCCAGTGCCGCGCCTCGCCGACCGCGTAGGCCGCCGAGCCGGCCAGGACCGGCACCGCCAGGAGCCCGGTGCCGATGATCCCGAGGGCGAAGACCGTGGCGGAGAACGGGCCCGCCAGGGGGCGCAGCGCCTCGGCCGCCTGGGCCGAGGTCTGGATGTCGGTGATGCCGTGCGGGTGCAGCACCGCGGCCGTCGTCACCATGATCGCCAGGGCGACGAGGTTGGAGAAGGCCATGCCCACGAGGGTGTCGGCCTCGATCCGGTGCAGCGCTCGCCGCCCCTGGCCGGGCGCGTGCAGCAGGTCGCGCCGCCGTGGGTAGGCGTGCAGGTCCTCGGCCTCCTCCGCCGCCTGCCAGAAGAAGAGGTAGGGGCTGATCGTGGTGCCGAACAACGCCACGAGAGTGGTCAGCCCCGCACCGCTCGGATCGATGCGCGGCAGCGCGATGGCGATCCCGAGATCGAGCCAGGAGACGTGTGCGAAGACGACGACACCGAGATAGGCGAAGAGGCTCAAGGTCAGCCACTTCAGCACGGCGACGTAGCGGGTGTATTGCAGCACCAGTTGCATGAACATGCAGGCCCCCGAGAACAGGATGACGTAGAGCCAGCGCGGGCCGGGCAGCAGCAGGTTCAGGGCGTCGGCCATGGCACCGAGGTCCGCGCCGAGGTTCAGGGTGTTGGCGACGAGCAGGAGCAGGACCACGCCCTGGAGCAGGCCGTTCGGGTAATGCTGGCGCAGGACGCCGGCGATGCCGTGGCCGGTGGTGCGCCCGATGCGGGCCGCGACCATCTGGACGGCGGCCATCAGGGGCAGGCTGTAGAGCAGGGTCCAGCACAGCGCGTAGCCGAGTTGCGCCCCGGCCTGCCCGTAGGTGGCGATGCCGCTGGGGTCGTCGTCCGAGGCCCCCGTGATCAGGCCGGGTCCGAGAATACCCAGGACTCGTGGTTTCGACGGGCCGACGGCGGCGCTCAGGCCCTCCGGATCCTCCGGCTCGGCGAGGCGGCTTGCGACAGGCACCGGAATCTCGGTCACAGGTCGATGCCCCGGGCGCCGCCAGGGCCCGCGCCGTGCGTAACGGGGGAGGGGGCATCGGGCGGAGACCAGATCCTGCGGGCGACCTTCAAGGCGGCGTTCAGGTCATCGCGGTCCGTGCCATAGCGGCGGTACAGGGCTTCGAGCCACGGCAGCGTGCCGTCGGGGCCTGGCCAAACCTCTGCGGCCGGCACGTGATACATCCCGTCGAGGGCCTCGATACCGTACCCGGTGACGGCCCATTGCCGCCCCCGCCAGTGCACCGGTTCGGTAAGCGTGTGTCCCATGACCTCGCTCCCATCTGAGCGGAGCTACGTAAGTTCTTCCTGCACCGCGGCGGCCTCGCAGGAATCCGCGCGGAGCCGCCAATCCACGATGCCGTTGGCTTCACAGAAGAGCGCCTGCCCGGCCGCGAGGGCGGAAGCCTCCGACGCGGCCGGGACCAGGACCTGATGCTGGCGCACGGGCCGCTCGTGACCGGTGTCGTCGCAGACCAGCTTGTGGAACGTCACCAGGAACATCCTCATCGGATCGCCTCCGTTCTCGCGCGACGAGACACCGTCTCGTCCTCCGCGAGCGGAGTTGGGCCCGGCGTCGGATGGCCGCCTTGATCTGCCGCAAACCCAGGCGCCGCATGGGGGACGACGCAGGTCCGCTTCGGCGCGAGCAGCGTGCTGCGAATGCCGGACGACGCCATTCGATGGACGTGGCCCTTGCCGTGCAGCGGCCAGTATCGCTCCATGGCGAGATAGGTGAACGAAGCCGACCAGCCGATCAGCATCAGGCCGTTCATTGCCTCGACGCCGGAGATGAGGCGGGCATGACCGGTCGGGAAGTGATCGCCGAAGCCGAGCGTGGTGTAGGTCACCACCGAGAAGTACAGGCAGTCCTCGAAGGTGGTGACCGGCACGCCCGCGAAGGCGCCGTTACCGAGCCGCAGCACGAGCAGCCAGTAGGCGCCGGCATAGATCCACACCGCCGCCGTGTGCCCGACGAAGGCCGCGAGCACCACGACGAGGATGCGGGCGCGCGGTGGAATCGGAAGCTCGGCCAAATGCTCGGAGGTCAGTCGCAGGACCTCGTACAGCACCAGGATGGTGATGATGACGAGGACGACGCTGGCCGACAGGGCGATGAGCATAGGGCTGTCCCGGGAAAGACCCCGGGACCAGCATGCGCAAAGTCGCGACGGCCGCCTTGACCTGCCTCAACGCAGCGCCGGCCGTCCGCACCAGATTCGTGGGCCGGACGTCATCGGGTTCTGATCCAGATCAAGGCGCACGACGATCCGGCGCCATCACTTCCTGATGCGCCCCGATCGGGGCGTACGTCAGCAAGGGAGGCCGGCGATGCCGGACGTTCGCGTATCCGAGGATCTGTGGTCCACCGGAATGCTGCCCGAAGGCATCCTGGAGCACTGGCTCGTCGAGGACGGGGCCAGGGTGAGGGCCGGGGAGGCCGTAGCCGCCGTGCGGATCGGCGAGGCGCTCCACGACATCCTCTCGCCGGTCGGCGGGCGCCTGGAAGTCCTCGCGCCCGCCAGCGAGGTCGTCGATCCCGGCTGCATCATCGCCGAGGTTCATGCCTGAGGTTCATGCCTGAGGGCGCGCCGCGGCCGGACCTTTGAGCGAGATCAAGGCCGGCCGGCCCGGGAGGCGAGAGGATGACGGGAGCGAACCACGGCGGATGGTGCCGTGGGCACCGGTGGGAGGTTTCACATGGCTCACGCCAACCCGCACGCGCCCCCCTCGCCTCCGGGATGGCGGACCGACGAGATCCTGCTCGGCGCCCTGCAGCACGCGGCCGGCGTCGCGCTGGTGCTGGCCGCGTGGATCCTGATCCTCGTCGACCTGGGCCGTCCCGGCGCCTCCGCGCTCCTGCCGGGCCTGCTGGTTCTCGGGCTGTCCACCGCCAACCAGCTTCGCTTCCGCGTCGTCCTGGAGCGCGCCATCGCGCTCACCGGTGCCTGGACGCTGCTGGCTCCCTGGATGCTCGGGTTCGCCGCCAACGATGTGGCGACCTGGGCCCACGTGACGCTCGGTTGCGTGATTCTCGCCTCCGCCCTGGCCTCGCTCAGGCTGGCGCGGAAGCCATGACCGGAGCGGCATCGTTCCGGATCGGAAAGCTCGCACTCTCGGGACTGGCGGCGGTCATCCTCGGTTTCCCGGCCACGGCCGTGCCTGGCGAGGATCACCGCATCCGGGGCTGGACGGTCGCCGCGCAGCTTTGCAGCCGCTGCCACGTCATCGGCAGGGAACCGCAGGAAGGCGGACACGTCGGACCGGACTTCCCGACCATCGCCGCCATGCCTTCGACCACGGGCGTCGCGCTCAATGTCTTCCTGCAGAGCCATCATCAATGGATGCCGAGCGTGCGGCTGGACCGGGACGAGATGGATGCGGTCATCGACTACATCCTCAGCCTCCAGGAGGCGGAAGCCGCGAGGCCCTGAGGCCGCACGATCGCGAGCGATACGCCCCATTTCGCGTGTTCCTGGTCCGTGCTCCTCGTCGACAACGACGCCACCGACGCCCGGTCCGCCATCCCGTCGCGTCCGCACGCCGGCCATCGCGGCGAGCCTCCGGTGGTGCCGGGTAAGGCCCGGGACCCTTGGGGCGAACTCCGTAAGGCGTGGCCGTCGATGGCCGGTCTCAGCCCGTGACGGTCGCGGCCGCATCCCCTACGATGGGGGCGGGAGACCGAGCATGGCGCATGACCACGATCACGCCGACCACGATCACGATCACGACCATTCCCATCCCGCGAGCGAACTCTCGCCGATGGAGTTGCGCGTCCGCGCCCTCGAGTCGGTCCTCGTGGAGAAGGGCTACGTCGACCCGGCCGCCCTCGATGCGCTGATCGAGACCTACGAGACCAAGGTCGGCCCCCACAACGGTGCCCGCGTGGTGGCGCGTGCCTGGGTCGATCCCGCTTTCCGCGCGCACCTTATGGCCGACGCCACCGCGGCGATGCGCGAACTCGGGATCGGCGGGCGCGGCGGCGAGCACATGGTGGTCGTCGCCAACACCCCCGAGGAGCACAACCTCGTGGTCTGCACCCTGTGCTCCTGTTACCCCTGGCCCGTGCTCGGGCTGCCGCCGGTCTGGTACAAGTCGCCGCCCTACCGCTCGCGCGCGGTGATCGAGCCCCGCGCGGTACTGGCCGAGTTCGGCGTGACGCTGCCGGCCGACCAGCGCATCCGGGTCTGGGATTCCACCGCCGAGCTTCGCTACATGGTGCTGCCGATGCGCCCCGCCGGGACGGAAGGGCTCGACGAGGCCGCGCTCGCCGCCCTCGTCACCCGGGATGCGATGATCGGCACCGGCCTGCCGCGCACGCCGGAGCGAAACGCATGAACGGCGGTCAGGATCTCGGCGGCATGCATGGCTTCGGCCCGGTCGCGCCGGAGGCGGACGAGCCCCGCTTCCACGCACCTTGGGAAAAGCGGGTCTTCGGGCTCGCCATGGCGATGGGCTTCACCGGCACCTGGAACCTCGATGCGAGCCGCGCGGCCCGCGAAGCCCTGCCGCCGGGCGAGTACCTCACCTCCAGCTACTACGCGATCTGGTTCAAGGCGCTGGCGCGCCAAGTCGAGGCCCACGGCCTCGCCACGGCGGACGAATTGGCCTCCGGCACGGTCTCGACACCGGCCTTGCCGGTCAAGCGCGTGCTCCGGGGCGAGGCCGTGGCACGACTCTTCGCGGGCGGTTTCCCGAGCGACCGGCCCGTCGCCACCCCGGCGCGCTTCGCGCCGGGTGAGCGCGTGCGCGCCCGCCGGATCAATCCCGCCGGGCACACCCGCCTGCCGCGCTACGTGCGTGGGCAGGTCGGCACCGTGGAGGCCGTGCACGGCAGCTTCGTCTTTCCGGACACGAACGCGAACCTCGCCGGCGAGGCGCCGCAATGGCTCTACACCGTCCGCTTCGCCGGCCGCGACCTCTGGGGCGACGCGGCGGAGGCGGGCCACGCCGTCTCGGTGAACGCGTTCGAGAGCTACCTTGACCCCGTCGATCCGGAGCCGGCGGCGTGAACCCGTTCTCGATGGGCGACGGCCCGATTCCCCGCGGCGGCGCGGCGGACCCGGTCTTCGCCGAGCCCTGGGAAGCCCAGGCCTTCGCCCTCGTGGTGGCGCTCCACGACCGCGGCCTGTTCGACTGGAGCGAATGGGCCGAGGCGCTCGGCGCCCACACGCGCCGGACCGGACGGGCGGCGGACTACGCCGCCTGGCTCGACACCTTGGAGGGCCTGCTCGCGGCGCGCGACGTCACGGCGCCCGGCCTCCTCGCGGAACGCCGGGCCGCCTTCGCCCGCGCGGCCGCCGCGACCCCGCACGGCGCGCCGATCCTCCTCGCGAACGATCCCCTGTGGTCCGGCGCCTGAGGGCACCCGGCCGACCGGATCTCAGAGACCGAGGCGGCCCTGGATCCGCCGGGCCGTCTCCGTCCGCCGCGCGGTGATGTCGGCCGCCGCCGCCCGCGCCCGTTCGAGGACGGCCGGCGGCGCCCGTTCCGGCGTGCCCGCATCGAAGGGCGGCTCGGGCGCGTAGGCCATGGTGAGCTGAATGAGCTGCGCCGCCGCCTCGCCGCGCAGGCGCGCCGCCACCGTGAGGGCTCCGTCGATGCCGGCGGTGACCCCGGCGGCGGTGACGAGCGCGCCGTCCTCGACCACCCGCGCATCCACCGGGATCGCCCCGAAATGATGCAGGAGATGGTGCGAGTTCCAGTGGGTGGTGGCCCGCCGCCCCTTCAGGAGCCCGGCGGCCCCGCAGATCAGCGCGCCGGTGCAGACGGAGAAGACGCAGAGCGCCCCCGCGGCCTGTCGCCGGACCCAGTCGAGAATGACGGCATCCTCCATCAGCGCCTCCTGGCCATAGCCCCCCGGCACGTGCAGCACGTCGAGGGGCGGTGCCTCGGCCAGCGCCGCATCGGCGGTCAGGCGCAGACCCCGGAGGTCGCGGACCGGCGCGGTGTCCCGGGCGTAGATCCGGTAGGTCGCGTTGGGCACGCGCGACAGAACCTCGAACGGCCCAGTCAGGTCGATCTGGTCGAT
>NZ_JAIEOF010000080.1 GCF_019750675.1 Methylobacterium sp. | reverse complement strand
CGTCGCGACGCGCGCCCGCCCGGCCCGGCCGACGGGCGCGCAGCGCCGGCGCTTCGCGGTGCGCTGGGACCTGCGCGACGGGTTCGAGGTCTACACGGTGGCGCCGCGCGCGGGAGGCCGGACGGGCGGCGTGATCTACCTGCACGGGGGCGCCTATACGAGCCCGATCACCCGCATCCACTGGCGCTTCATCGCCCGGATGGTGGCGCGGACGGGCCTACGCTTCACGGTGCCGCTCTACCCGCTGACGCCGGAGCACAGCTGCGCCGAAATCTGCGCCCTGGCCATGGCGGTCTACCGGGACCGTCTGGCGATGGATGGCGAGCCCCCCGTCGCGCTGATCGGCGATTCCGCCGGGGGCGGGCTCGCCCTGTCCCTGGCGATGCAGGTGCGCGACGCGGGCCTGCCCGGTCCCGGCGGCCTAGTCCTGATCTCGCCCTGGCTCGACGTGACCACGAACGACCCGTCCCAGGCCCAGATCGAGCCCTCCGACGTGATGCTGATGCGCCCCGGCGTACAGGCGCTCGGGCGCTGGTACGCGGGCGACCGGGCAACGACCGACCCCCGGGTCAGCCCCCTCTTCGGCAGCCTGCGCGGCCTGCCGCCGATCGAACTGTTCTGCGGCTCCCACGACATCCTGGTGGCCGATGCCCGGCGCCTCGCCGCCCTCGCGCGGGCGGAGGCGTGCCCCCTCGCCTATCACGAGGAGCCGGGCCTGATGCATGTCTACCCGCTGCTCGGCCTGCCCGAATCCCGCAGGGCCGAGGCGCGGATCGTCCGGTTCCTGGCCGGGGTTCGGGACTGATCGCGCGGTCCTTCAGGACCGCCGGAAGACCAAACCGAGGTTGTTCGCCGGCAGGACGATGCGCCGCTCCAGCCGCAGGCCCCGCTCGGCGGCCGAGGCCGTGACGGCCTCGAGGTCCCGCACGCCCCAGCGCGGATCGCGCGCGCGCAGGTCCGCGTCGAAGGCCGCGTTGCTCGGCGCGGTGTGGTGCCCGTCCTCGCGAAAGGCCCCGTAGACGAAGAGCGGGCCGTCCTCCGGCAGGAGGCGGGCCGCCCCCGCCATCAGGCCGAGGGTCGCCGGCCAGGGCGCGATGTGGATCATGTTGATGCACAGGACCACCTCCGCCCGCGCGATCGGCCAGGAATCGGAAGCCGCGTCGAGGTCGAGGGGCGGGCGGACATTCGCGAGCCCGGCGGCCCGCGCATGGGCGGCGATGCTGCGGCGATAGGCCGGTTCCGGATCGCTCGGCTGCCAGGTCAGCCCCGGCAGGGCGGCGGCGAAATGGACCGCGTGCTCGCCCGACCCGCTCGCCACCTCCAGGACCGTGCCGTGCGCGGGCATGGTTTCACGCAGGGCGGCGAGGATCGCGTCGCGGTTCCGGGCGACCGCCGGCGCGGTCAGCGCATCCCGTCCCGTTTCCCAGTCCTGCATCGTTCCTCCACCTCCGTCGCGGGCCGGCGACCGTCATTCCAAATTCGCATCCCTGGCGCAAACGACGAAGCACGGCTGTTGCATCTGGACGCCGGAGGCAGCAAACACCACCCAGATTTTCGGGCCGTTCGGCTTGCCACCCTCCGGGTGCAGCGAGGCGAAGCGCCGGCATCCATCGCCGCCGTCCGTGATCATCACAGCCTGAAGGACAACACTATGAAGACGCGCGCCGCGGTCGCGTGGGAGGCCAAGAAGCCTCTCACGATCGAGACCATCGACATCGAGGGACCCAAGGCCGGCGAGGTCCTGGTCGAGTTGATGGCCACCGGCATCTGCCACACCGACGCCTACACCCTGTCGGGCCTCGATTCCGAGGGCAAGTTCCCGGCGATCCTCGGCCACGAGGGCGCGGGCATCGTCCGCGAGGTCGGCGCCGGGGTCACCGCCCTGAAGCCCGGCGACCACGTCATCCCGCTCTACACACCGGAATGCCGCAACTGTAAGTCCTGCCTGTCGCAGCGCACGAACCTCTGCACCGCCATCCGGGCGACGCAAGGCCAGGGCGTGATGCCGGACGGTACCTCGCGCTTCTCCTGCGTCTCCACCGGCGGCAGCCCGGGCGGGTCCAACACCCTGTTCCACTACATGGGCTGCTCGACCTTCTCGAACTTCACGGTCCTGCCGGCGATCGCGCTCGCCAAGATCCGGGAAGACGCGCCCTTCGACAAGATCTGCTACATCGGCTGCGGCGTCACCACCGGCATCGGCGCGGTGATCTACACGGCAAAAGTCTGGCCTGGCGCCAACGTCGTGGTGTTCGGCCTCGGCGGCATCGGCCTCAACGTGCTCCAGGCCGCCCGCATGGTGGGCGCCGACAAGATCATCGGCGTCGACATCAATCCCGACAAGCAGGAGATGGCGGCTAAGTTCGGGATGACCCATTTCATCAACCCGAAGGAGGTCGGCAACGATCACGTCGTCCAGGCGATCCTCGACGTCACGGGCGGCGGCGCGGACTTCTCGTTCGACTGCACCGGCAACGTCCACGTGATGCGCCAGGCCCTGGAGTGCTGTCACCGCGGCTGGGGCGAGTCGATCGTCATCGGCGTGGCCGAGGCGGGCAAGGAAATCGCGACCCGTCCGTTCCAGCTCGTCACCGGCCGCGTCTGGAAGGGCTCGGCCTTCGGCGGCGCGCGGGGCCGCACCGACGTGCCCAAGATCGTCGACTGGTACATGGAGGGCAAGATCAACATCGACGATCTGATCACCCACACCATGCCGCTCGAGGAGATCAACCACGGCTTCGACCTCATGCACGAGGGCAAGTCGATCCGGTCGGTGGTGGTTTACTGAGCCAGGTCTTGGCCGACGCGGCCTCCCTCCCCCTTGTGGGGAGGGATTGAGGGTGGGGGGTGGTTCCGCCAGCCTCCGCAGCTTGAGGGTCACCCGACCACCCTCACCTCCAACTCCTCCCCGCAAGGGGGAGGAGAGTGCCTCGCCCCAATCAGGAGAGCAGACCCATGGAAACCATCTCGAAGGCCCGCGCCCATGGCGGCACGCAGGGCGTCTACAAGCACGATGCCCAGACCACGGGCTGCCCGATGACCTTCGCGGTGTTCGTGCCGCCGCAGGCCGAGGCCGGAAAGGTCCCGGTGCTGTGGTACCTGTCGGGCCTCACCTGCACGCACGCCAACGTCATGGACAAAGGCGAGTACCGCAAGGCGGCGGCCGAGCACGGCGTCATCATCGTGGCGCCCGACACCAGCCCGCGCGGCCCCGGCATCCCCGACGAGGAGGGCAACTGGCAGTTCGGCTCCGGCGCCGGGTTCTACCTCGATGCCACCCAGGCGCCCTACGCCGCGAACTACCGGATGTGGAGCTACGTGACGGAGGAGCTGCCCGCCCTCGTCGCCAAGGAATTCCCCGCCGACATGTCCCGCCAGGGCATCTTCGGCCACTCGATGGGCGGCCACGGCGCGCTCACCATCGCGCTGACCTACCCCGAGCGCTTCAAGTCCTGCTCGGCCTTCGCGCCGATCGCCCAGCCTTCCACCGCCGGCTGGTCGAAGCCGGCCTTCGAGAAGTACCTCGGCCCCGATGCGGCCGCCTGGCGCGCCCACGACGCCACCGCGCTGATCGCGGACGGCAAGCGGTTCTCGGAATTCCTGGTCGATCAGGGCACCGCGGACAGCTTCCTCGACGACGGCCTGCGTCCCTGGCTCCTGGAGGAGGCCTGCAAGACAGCGGGCATTCCGCTGACCCTGAACATGCGCGAGGGCTACGATCACTCGTACTACTTCATCTCGACCTTCATGGCCGACCACATCGCCTGGGCGGCCGCCCGCCTGAAGTAGGCGGACCTCCGCAACGGAGCGTCAACGCCTCCCGGGCTTGATGGGGGGATGACCGCTTCGCCCGCCCTGAACCCCGATCCGTCCGCCGCCGTACCCGCTCCGGCGGCGCCCTCCCTCGCCTTCCCGGGCGATGCGGGTCTCAGGCAGGCGGCCCTCGCCTGGCAGGACGAACTCGCGCGGGAGCGGCGCCTCTCGGCCAACACGGTCGAGGCCTATGCCCGCGACCTGCGCCAGTTCCTGGCCCATCGGGCCGCCCGGATGGGCACGCCCGACTTAGCCAGCCTCGTCGCCCTCAAGCCCCGGGACGTGCGCGCCTTCATGGCCGCGCGCCGGGCCGAGGGGGTCGGCGGGCGCTCGCTGATGCGGGCGCTCGCGGGCCTGCGCTCCTTCGCCCGACACATCGAGCGCGAGGGCCACGGCACCGTGGCGGCACTCGGCGCCGTGCGCTCGCCCAAGGTGGAGCGGCGCCTGCCCCGCCCGATCCCGATCCCCGCCGCCCGCGCCATGACCGGACCCGAGCTGCGGGCCGGCGAGGACCGCGAACCCTGGATCCTCGCCCGCGACGCGGCGGTGCTGGCCCTCCTGTACGGCTCGGGCCTGCGTATCTCGGAGGCCCTCGGGCTCCGGGCCAAGGATGCGCCCGGGCGCGGGATCGATACCCTCACGGTGCTGGGCAAGGGGGCTAAGACCCGGATGGTGCCGGTGCTGCCGGTGGTGGGCGCGGCGGTGACGGCCTATCGCGAAGCCTGCCCCTACGCGCTGGCGCCGGACGGTCCCCTCTTCCTCGGCGCCAGGGGCGGTGCGCTCTCGCCCCGGATCATCCAGTACGCGGTGGCGGCGATGCGGGGCGCGCTGGGCCTGCCCCCGAGCGCGACGCCGCACGCCCTGCGCCACTCCTTCGCCACGCACCTGCTCGCCCGCCAGGGCGAGTTGCGGGCGATCCAGGAACTGCTGGGCCACGCCTCGCTCTCGACGACGCAGCTCTACACCCGCATCGACGCGGCCCGCCTGATGGAGGCCTTCGACGCGGCCCATCCCCGGGCCGGCACCGCGCCGGCCCGGCGGCCCGCGCCCCGCGATCCCGCGCAGCCCCCGCCCTGAGAGGCCGGGCCCGTGCCTCAAATCCGGGCCCGGCTCCCCGCGTCGTCCTCGTCCTGGCTCGCGCCCACGCTGTCGGCGGCGAAAGCCTCGCGCACGCCCAGGGGCTTCGGCCGTCCCTCGGTGCTGTCGCAGGCGGTCTGGCGCTCCATCTCCGAGTTGATCTCGGCGCCCACCAGCACGATCACGATGGACAGCCACATCCAGGTCATGAACCCGATGCCGGCGCCCAGCGACCCGTAGATGCGGTTGTAGCTGTCGAAGCTCGCCACGTACCAGGAGAAGACCCCCGAAGCGCCGACCCAGAACAGCGCCGCGAGGCTGCTCCCCCAGGTCACCCAGCGCCACTTCGCCCGGTTCCGGCTCGGGCCGTAGCGGTAGATCAGCGACAGGCTGAGGGTGACGATTCCGAGCAGGGCCGGCCAGCGCACGATCTGCAGGACGGTGTCGGTGGCGCCCATGAAGCCGAGCCGGTCGAGGATCGTCGGCAGCAGCACCACCGCGCTGGTGGAGGCGAGGAAGAACACCACGCTGGTGATCGTGAACAGGAAGGTGGTGGCGTAGAAGCGCACCAGGGTGCGCTTCTCGCGCTCCTTGTAGATCACGTTGAGGGCGTCGAAGAGCGCGCTCACCCCGGAATTGGCGCTCCACAGGGCGATCAGCAGGCTGAGGCCCGAGGTGGTGCTGAGGGAGCCGGTGCTGCGCTGCGCGATCCGCACCAGCTGGTCGGAGAACAGCTGGAGAGCGCCCGGCGGCAGGATGTCCGCCAGGAGGCTCACGTGCTGGCTGATCACGTGGGGGTCCGAGAACAGCCCGTAGATCGAGACCACCGCGACGAGGCCCGGAAACACCGCCAGCAGGGCGAAGAACGCGACGCCCCCCGCGGTGGTCAGCACCCGGTCCTGCGGCATCGCCCAGAACACCCGCCACAGGATGTCCCGCCACCCGGCCTTCGGGATCTCGGTGGGATCGGTCGCCCGACGGCCGCGGCCGGGCTCGTGCGCGCGCTGGCGCGCCTCCGCCAGCTCCTCGGGGTTCAGGGCGCGGGTGCTGACCGAGCGCCAGTCCTGACCCTCATCTTCGTCTCGCACCATGCCGACACCCTGCCGGACCGCTCGTCGCCGGACCGCCGCCGTTCGGGACGCGCCGCCCCCGGGATCACACTCTGCCCGAACTCTCGTTATAGGTCGCCACCGATGCCGGCACAGGCGTGGGACGATCCACGCCGTCCGTCGGGCAGCCCGCTATCTGCCGGGCCAGTTCCACCCGGACATGCTCGCGGAACAGGCGGACCCGCGCGGGAAGCTCGCGGCCCGCGAGGGTGACGGCGCGCAGCGTCCCGCCCCGGCTCGCCCAGTCGGGCAGGACGCGCACGAGGTCGCCCCTGTGCAGGGACTTGGCGGCGACGAGGCTCGGGATGTGGCCGATCCCGGCCCCGGCCAGGGTCAGGCGCAGGACCGTGGCGAAGTCGGTGGCGCGCACGGCGGGGCGCAGGGTGATCCCGGCCTCCCGCCCCGCGACGTCCGAGACGAGGATCTGGGTGGCGCCGAGGCGCTCGCGGGCCAGCACCACGTCGTGCGCCGCCAATTCGGCGATCTCGGTCGGGCCCGGGCGCTGCGCCAGGTAGGCCGGGGCCCCGTAGAGGCCGATCGTCAGGTCGGCGAGGACCGGCGCGGTGTAGCCGCTGTCGGGATGGTCGCCGCCGAGGCGCAGGGCGAGGTCGACCCGGTTGGCGGCGAGATCGAGGCGGCTGTCGGTGATGAGAAGCTCGAGGGTGATCTGCGGGTGCCGCGCCCGGAAGCTCGCCACGAGGTCCGGCAGTACCTCGACCCCGAAATCGATCGAGGCCGTCACCCGCAGGTGCCCGCGCGGCTGGGTGCGGGCGCCCCGCGCCGTCTGCAGGGCCTCGTCGAGGAGGGCGAGGCTCTCCAGGGCCCGGGCATGGAAGGCCAAACCCTCGGCCGTGGGCGAGACCGCCCGCGGGGTGCGGGCGAGCAGGGTCACCTTCAGCACCGCCTCGAGGCGGGCGACGCGCCGGCTGACGCTGCCCTTGGTCTCGCGCAGGAAGGCCCCGGCCTGGGTCATGCTGCCGAGGTCGACGACGGCGCAGAAGGCCCGGACATCGTCGAGGTTTCCGGCGAAGGTTTCCAGATGCGCAACCATGTGTCCCCGATTAGCGCGCTATCGCACCACCGGGAAGCGGCCTATTCGCGCTTCATCGACCCGGCGCCCGGATGCGACCATCCTCGGCGCCCCCATCCCCGGAGCGAAACCCGTGATCCGTCTCTCCTCTTCGCTGATCGCCGCAACCCTCGCGCTCGCCGCGCCGGCTCTCGCCCAGACCCCGCCGACCCGCGACCCGGCCCAGATCCAGGCCGGCACCTACGCGGTCGATCCCGGCCACACGCAGGTCGGTTTCACCGTCTCGCACATGGGCTTCTCGAATTATTCCGGCGGCTTCTCGGACGTCTCGGGCACCCTGGAGCTGCAGCCCAAGACCCCCGCCGCCGCGAAGCTGTCCATCAAGATCCCGGTGGCCTCGGTGATGACGACCAGCGCCAAGCTGACCGGCGAGCTCAAGGGCGAGCAGTGGCTCGACGCGGCCAAGTTCCCCGAGATGACCTTCGTCTCCACGAAGGTGACTCCCGAGGGCAAGGACAAGGCGAAGGTCACCGGCGACCTGACCCTGCACGGCGTGACGAAGCCCGTGACGCTCACCGTCACCCTCGTGGGCGCCGGCGTGAACCCGCTTAACAAGAAGGTCACCGTGGGCTTCGAGGCCACCGGCACGCTCAAGCGCTCCGAGTTCGGCGTGAAGACCTACGTGCCGCTGATCGGCGACGACCTGCACCTCACCATCGCGGGCGCCTTCGAGCGGCAGGAGTAAGGCTCGCCGTCGACCCCACCGAAGGGAGCGCGTCATGATCGGGACCGTCCGCGTCGCGCCCCCGCCGCGCTACACCCGGATCGCCATCGCGCTGCACTGGCTCAGCGCGCTGGCGGTGCTGGGGCTGATCGCGATCGGTCTGGCCATGACGCACGGGGACCTGGCGCCGATGCGCCGGTTCCAGCTCTACCAGTGGCACAAGTCGGTCGGCATCACGGTGCTGGCCCTGACGCTGCTGCGCCTCGGCTGGCGGCTGGCCCACCGGCCGCCGCCGCTGCCCGCGAGCCTGCCGGCCGGTGAGCGGGCCGGCGCGCACGCGGCCCATGCCGGGCTCTATGGGCTGCTTCTCGGCCTGCCGCTGGTCGGCTGGGCCGTGGTCTCGGCCTCCCCCTTCAACCTGCCGACGTTGCTCTACGGCATCCTGCCCTGGCCGCACCTGCCGGTGCTGCCGGACCTGGCGAACAAGGCCGCCGTCGAGGCGGTGCTGAAGCAGGTCCATGCCTGGGGCGCCTGGTTCCTCATCGGCCTCCTGCTGCTGCATGTCGGCGCGGCCCTGCGCCACCACCTCGTGCTGCGCGACGACACCCTCCGGCGGATGCTGCCCCGCGCCCCGTTCAAGTCCGGATCTCGCCCATGATCGCCGTCCGCTTCGCCCTCGCCGTCGCCCTCCTGGCCGCGCCCGCCTGCGCCAAGGCCGCCGCCTGGACCATCGATCCCGCCCGAAGCCGGATCGGCTTCTCGGGCGTCCAGGTCGGCGCGCCCTTCCAGGGCCGGTTCAAGCGCTTTTCCGCGCAGATCGACTTCGACCCCGCCGCGCCGGAAGCCGGGCGCGCCGTGGTCGACGTCGATCTGGCGAGCGCCGAGACCGGCGACGCCCAGCGCGACACGTCGCTGCCCCAGGCGGAGTGGTTCGACACCAAGGCGACGCCGCAGGCCCGCTTCGAGGCGACGCGGTTCGTCGCCAAGGGCGGGGATGCCTACGAGGCGGTCGGCAGCCTGACGATCCGCGGCATCCGCCGCGACGCGGTCCTGCCCTTCCGCCTGACCCGCGAAGGATCGACGGCCCGGGCGGTGGGCCACCTCGACCTCGTGCGCACGCAGTTCGGCGTCGGACAGGGGCCCTGGGCCTCGGGCCAATGGGTGGCCCTGGAGGTCGGCGTCGATATCGACCTGACCGCGACGGAGACGGCACCGAAGCCCTGACGCGGATCGGCGAGCAGACAGGCCGCAGGCCGGCTGAAAGGAATGCACGCCAGACCGTATTGCTACGATTGCCCGTCGGCGAGAGGACGCGGCGAAGGCAAAACCTGTGCTTGCAGCCAGATAACGACCTTTGCGTCCCACCGAATTTCTTGTTTCCGACTTGTAACGCATGCGCAAAAGCCCTGGGCCGTGCGCACAAAGCGGGAGCCCTGCCGCGGCGGTTCGGTTATTCCTCTGGTCCGGTCCCTCCGACGGCTTCGGCTCCGGCGCGCCCGGCACGGCGGCGTCCACGGGGGGCGCCGGCCGCAAGAAGCCAGAGGGAGAGAGCCATGCCCGTGCCGACGATCGACCGCCGTGCCCTGCTCGGCTCCGCGAGCCTCGCCCTCGTGGGAACCGGCAGCGCCGTCCGGCCGGCGCAGGCAGCGCCCGAGCCGAAGGGCGAGGCCAGGGCGGAACCGAAGCCGGTGCCGCCGGAGGTCACCCGGATCCTCGCCCGCTACATCGTCGGCGCGCGCTACGCGGACTTACCCGAGGCCGTCCGCCGCGAGGGCACCCGCACCCTGCTGAACTGGGTCGGCGTCGCCATCGGTGGATCGCATCACGAGACCCTGGACGTCGCGGTCTCGGCCCTGAAGCCGTTCTCCGGGCCGCCGCAGGCCGGCCTGTTCGGGCGCCCCGAGCGCTTCGACATCATGAACGCGGCCTTCCTCAACGGCGTCGCCAGCCACATCTTCGACTACGACGACACCCACCTGAAGACCGTGATCCACCCGGCCGGCCCCGTCGCCTCGGCGATCCTCGCCTATGCGGAGATGCACCCGGTCTCGGGAGTGGACTTCCTCAACGCCATGGTGCTCGGCGTCGAGACCGAGTGCCGGATCGGCAACGCGGTCTACCCGAACCACTACGACGTCGGCTGGCACATCACCGGCACCGCCGGGGTGTTCGGCGCGGCGGCCGCGACCGGCAAGCTGATGGGTTTGAGCGAGCAGCAGATGGTCTGGGCCCTCGGGCTCGCCGCCTCGCAGCCCGTGGGCCTGCGCGAATCCTTCGGCTCCATGAACAAGAGCTTCAATCCGGGCCGGGCCGCCTCGAACGGCCTGTTCGCGGCGATCCTGGCGTCCAAGAACTACACGAGCTCGGACGGAATGATCGAGGCCAGGCGCGGCTGGGCCAACACCATCTCGACGAAGCAGGATTACCGCGAGATCACGGAGGGGCTCGGCATCCGCTACGAGGCGGCGCTGAACACCTACAAGCCCTTCGCCTGCGGCATCGTCATGCATCCGGCCATCGACGCGGCGGTTCAGCTGCGCGACGAGAACCACCTCACCGCCGACGCGATCGAGCGGGTCGACATGAAGGTCCACCCCCTGGTGCTCGAACTCACCGGCAAGACCGCGCCGCGCACCGGCCTCGAGGGCAAGTTCAGCATCACCCACGCCGTCGCGGTGGCGCTGGTGGAGGGGGCGGGCGGCGAGAAGCAGTTCAGCGACCGGGCGGTGAACGACCCCGTCATCGTGGCGCTGCGCGGCCGGGTGAAGCCGGTGGTCGATCCCGCGATCCGGCCCGAGCAGGTCGAGCTCACGGTGGTGCTGAAGGACGGCCGCAGCCTGCCCCGGCGCATCGAACACGCCATCGGCAGCGTCGAGCGGCCGATGTCGGACGCCGCGCTGGAGACCAAGTTCACCGACCTCGCGGAGGGCATCCTGCCCGACGACCAGGTCCGCCGGGTCATGGGCCTGTGCTGGCGCATCGCCGAGCTGGCCGATGCGGGCGAGGTGGCCCGGGCCGGCGTCCAGGCCTGACGCGACGGTCCGGGATCGACGCGCCGACCCCGGCCGCGTATGGCGAAGCCCATCCCCGGGCTCTGCCCTGCGCGGCGCCTCCCCTGCCCCCACCGAAGGATCACGGACCTGAAGGCCGAGTTCTCGACCACGCGCCTGATCGTGATCCTGGCCTTCGCGGGTTTCGCCAGCACCTTCGCGGGCCGCTCCATCGAGCCGCTGGTCGGCGTGCTGGCCCGCGACCTGCGCAGCGATCCTCACACGGTGGCGCTGCTCTCCACGGCCTTCGCCCTGCCCTACGCGCTGATCCAGCCGATTCTCGGCCCCGTGGGCGACGCCCTGGGCAAGGAGCGGATCATCACGATCTGCCTCGCCATCCTCACCCTGGCGCTGGCGGCTTGCGCGCTCACCACCGACCTCGACACCCTGTTCGTCCTGCGGATGATCGCCGGGGGCAGCGCCGGCGGCGTCGTTCCCCTGGCGCTGGCGCTGATGGGCGACCGCATCGCGATCGAGCGCCGGCAGGTCGCCATCGGCCGCTTCCTCGTGGCGGTGATCCTCGGGCAGCTTTCCGGTTCGACCTTCGCAGGGTTGATCGAGGGGGCGATCGGCTGGGCCGGGGTCTTCGCCATCACGGCGGCGGTGGCGGCGCTCGGCTGCGGCGCGGCCCTCCTCGGGTTCGACCGCAGCGCGAGCGCACCGGCCCGGCGGCCGGAATTCCGCACGGCGGTGGCGCGCTACCGCACCATCGTGGCCAATCCCCGCGCCCGCATCCTGTTCGGAGCCGTGTTCATCGAGGCGATCGCGGTGTTCGGGATCTTCCCCCACCTCGCCCCGCTGATCGAGGCGCGCGGCGAGGGCGGGGCCCGCGAGGCCGGCCTGGCGCTCGCCGGCTTCGCGGCCGGGGGACTAATCTACTCGTTCTCGGTGGGCCTGCTCCTGCGCTTCCTCGGCATGTCGCGGATGCTGATCGGCGGCGGCTTCATCTGCGCCGGCGCCCTCGTCACCATCGGACTCGCCGGAACCTGGCAGCTCGACTGCGCCGCCCTGGTGGCCATGGGGCTTGGCTTCTACATGCTCCACAACACCTTCCAGGTGCAGGTGACCGAGGTGGCGCCGACGGCCCGCGCCTCGGCGGTGGCGCTGCACGCCTTCTCGTTCTTCTGCGGGCAGGCGCTCGGCGTCGCGATTCTCGGCGGCGCGCTCCAGGGCCTCGGCCAACTCATCGCCTTGAGCCTCTGCGCCGTGGTCATCGCCGGCCTCGGAATCGTCACGGCGCGCCGCCTGGCGACGACCCCGTCGCGGTGACATCCCGGCAGCACGGATGCGGGCGGGCGGTCCAAGGGCGGATGGGCGGGCGCGGCGAGGGTTGACGGAGGCGACACGGGGTCGATCTCTCCTGGGACCGACGATCCCGCTCGAGCGAGGCGCAAGGCATGACCGAGGCGACGCGACGAACCCTCCTGGCCTCGACCCTGGCGGCCACCGCCCTCGCGGGCTCCGGCGCACCGGCGCGGGCGGCCGAGGCGGTGCCGGGCGGGGCGCAGGCGCCCGGATTCTACCGCTACCGGGTCGGCGACGTCCGCGTCACGGCGGTGACGGATGGGGCCAACACCCTGCCGCTCCCCGAGCGCTTCGTGCTCAACGCCGACCGCGCCGCGGTCTCGGCGGCGCTCACGGCGGATTTTCGCGACGGGGCGAACCTCACCGTGCCCTTCACGCCCCTGGTGATCGAGACGGGCGGCCGGAGGGTCGTCATCGACACCGGCAACGGCGAGGCCGCCTTCCAGAAGAGCGGCGGCGCCGTGGGGCAGTTCCACGCCAACCTAAAGGCGGCGGGCTTCGACCGGGGCGCGATCGACGCCGTGGTGATCTCCCACTTTCACGGCGACCACGTGAACGGCCTGCTGAACCCCGCGGGCAAGCCCGCCTTCCCGAACGCCGAGATCCACGTGCCGGAGGCCGAATGGGCCTACTGGATGGATGACGGCGCCATGAGCCGGGCGCCGGCGGGCCGGATGCAGGACCAGTTCCGCAACGTCCGGCGGGTCTTCGACGGGCTCGACCGGAAGGTGACGCCCTACGCCTGGGAGCGGGAGGTCCTGCCCGGCCTCACCGCGCTCGGCACCCCCGGCCATACGCCCGGGCACACGTCGTTCCTGCTCGCCTCGGGAAGCGACAGCCTGTTCGTGCAGTCCGACGTCACCAACGTGCCGGTGCTGTTCGCGCGCCATCCGGGCTGGCACGTGATGTACGACCAGGATCCCGCCATGGCGGAGGCCACGCGCCGCCGGGTCTACGACCGGATCGCGGCCGAGCGCACCCTGCTGCAGGGCTTCCACTATCCCTTCCCGGCCGCCGCCCACCTGGAGCGGACGGCGGACGGCTACCGCGAGGTTCTGGTGCCGTGGGACCCGGTCCCGCGCTGAGCGGGGCCGGTCCGGCGCCGGGGACGCTCGATCAGGGCGCCATGTCGGGGACGGGCTTCAGGACGCCACCCTGGCCGCTGGCGGCGCTGCCGGTCGCGGCCGGCACCTCCGCAGCGGCGACGGGCTGGGGCGGCGGCGTGAGCTGCAGGTGCTCGCTGGTGTAGACCAGCTCCTGGTAGGCCTTTTGCGCGTCGTCGTTCAGCTTGGTGCCGTAGCTCGGCACGATCTGGCGGATCTTGGCCTGCCACTCGGGCGTGGCGACCTTCTGCGCGAAAACCTTCTCCAGCACGTTCAGCATGATCGGCGCGGCGGTCGAGGCGCCCGGCGAAGCGCCGAGCAGGGCCGCGATGCTGCCGTCCTTGGCGCTGACGATCTCCGTGCCGAGCTTGAGCACGCCGCCCTTCTCCGGGTCGCGCTTGATGATCTGCACGCGCTGACCGGCCTGGACCAGGCGCCACTCGTCCTTCTTGGCGTTGGGGAAGTACTCGCGCAGGGCCTGGTATCGGTCCTCGTCCGAGAGCATCACCTGGCCCGCGAGGTACTCGATCAGCGGATACTGATCGACGCCGACGCGCACCATCGGCCAGGCGTTGCTCAGCGTGGTCGAGGTCAGCAGATCGAAGTACGAGCCCTCCTTCAGGAACTTGGTCGAGAAGGTCGCGAAGGGGCCGAACAGGATGACGCGCTTGCCGCCGAGAACGCGGGTATCGAGGTGGGGCACCGACATCGGGGGCGAGCCGACCGAGGCCTTGCCGTAGGCCTTGGCGAGGTGGCGGGTGGCCACGTCCGGGTTCTCGTTGACGAGGAACGAGCCGCCCACCGGGAAGCCGCCGTAATCCGCGCCCTCCGGGATGCCGGAGGCCTGGAGCAGGTGCAGGGCGCCGCCGCCCGCGCCGATGAACACGAACTTCGCGTCGACGGCCTGGCGGCTGCCGTCCTTGAGGTTCTTGGAGCTGATGCGCCAGGTCCCGTCCGTGTTGCGCTCGATGCCCTCGACTTCGGTGGAGAGCCTGAGGTCGAACTTCGGCTGGGCCTTCAGGGCGGCGACGTATTGCCGGGTGATCTCGCCCCATTCCACGTCGGTCCCGACCGGCGTCCAGGTGGCGGCGATCTTCTGCTTCGGGTCGCGTCCCTCCATCATCAGCGGGACCCACTTCTTCAGGGTCTCCGGATCGGTGGAGTATTCCATTCCGGCGAAGAGGGGGCTCGCCTTCAGGGCCTCGTAGCGCTTCTGCAGGTAGGTGATGTTGTCGTCGCCCCAGACGAAGCTCATGTGCGGGGTCGAGTTGATGAAGGAGCGCGGGTTCTTGAGGACGCCCTTCTGAACCTGCCAGGCCAGGAACTGGCGGGTGATCTGGAAGGCCTCGTTGATCTTGACGGCCTGCTCGATCCGGACGGTGCCCTTCGAATCCTCGGGCGTGTAGTTCAGCTCGGCGAGCGCCGAGTGGCCGGTGCCGGCGTTGTTCCAGCCGTTCGAGCTCTCCAGGGCGACGCCGTCGAGGCGCTCGATCATCTCGAGCGACCAGTCGGGCTCGAGTTCACGCAGCCAGACGCCCAGCGTGGCGCTCATGATGCCGCCGCCGATCAGCAGGACGTCGACCTTGCGCGCCTCGGGGGCGGCCAGGACGGACGTGCCCGGCAGCGTCGAGACCGCCAGGCCCGCCAGGGCGCCGCCGATGATCTGCCGGCGGTTCATCGGCACTGCGTTATGCTGCATTGCAGCATTGCGAATGTGAACTTTATCGTCAATGCTCATGATATTTTTCGAGCCGCATCAAGTTTTATTTGAATACGTCATCGCTACAGCACGGACCGCGGCAAGACAACCCGATGGGATCATGGCTGGCATGTCCCGGGAACCCAGGCGCGGCGCGGTGATTGTTAACCCCTGGCTTCGTTCTGCGCCGCACTGCGTCATCGTTTGTACCGCGTTGCACCCAATCGGATCGGATCGCCTCCCTGCATCGCCGGTCGCGAACGGACGTCGATCGGCACCTCGGATCGCTGCCGCCGGGATCGCTCCGGGTATGCCGAACACGGCTTGGCTCAGGCCCACGTCCTTGTTCATGGTCAGGGCGGCGAAGCCGGCATTGACCCGGTCGATACGGGCGTTGAAGGAGTAGAGGATCGGGAACGGCACGGGCCGCAGCCCGACCTCGCGCATGGCGGCGGCCTCGGTGGCGGCCTCCTCCGTCGGCGCGTGGACGGGGGTCATGACCGGTTTCTCCCGATCGCGGCGATGGGGGCCGTCCGGACATGCAGAACCGTCTGTTGGAAGCGGGTGCGGGGGTCCTGCGGGGTTGCCTTCGAGGGCTGGCGCGCGCACCGCACCGGGTGAGGGCCGCCCTGCTGGCGCTCGCCCTGCTCCTGCCGCTTCCCGGAGAGATCGCCGTGGCACAAGATCCGACCCCCGCGCTTCGCGCCGAAATCGCCCCCACGGGGACGCTGCGGGCCGCGATCAACTACGGGAATCCGGTGCTCGCCCAGAAGGGCGCCGACGGCGAGCCGGCCGGCGTCTCGGCGGACCTCGCCCGCGAACTCGGCCGCCGTCTCGGCGTGCCGGTGGCCTTCGAGACCTTCGACACGGCCGGGGCGGTGGTGTCGGCGCTCGGCGGCGCGCGCACCTGGGACGTCGCCTTCCTGGCGATCGATCCGGAGCGGGCCCAGACGATCGCGTTCAGCCCGGCCTACGTCATCATCGAGGGAGCCTACCTCGTGCGCGCGGACTCGCCCCTGACCGCCAACGCGGAGGTCGACCGCCCCGGCATCCGCATCGCGGTCGGGCGCAACACGGCCTACGACCTCTATCTCGGGCGCCACCTCAAGGCGGCCGAGCGGGTCTTCGCGCCGACCTCGGCGGCGGCCCTGACGCTGTTCCTCGACGAGAAGCCGGACGTGCTGGCCTCCGTGCGCCAGCCCCTCGAAGCCTATGTCCGCGACCATCCGGGCCTACGCATCCTGCCAGGGCGCTTCATGGCGATCGAGCAGGCCGTCGCCAGCCCGAAGGCGCGCGCGGGCACGGCCGCGTATCTGCGCGAGTTCATCGAGGGCGCGAAGGCTTCGGGCTTCGTGGCTGGGGCGCTCTCGGCCAGCGGCCAGCACGACGCGGTGGTCGCGCCGTCCGCGCCCTGAGGCGGGGCCGGGCGGCGCAGACGCCGCCCTCACGTGGTCACCTTCGGCAGGCGGAACAGGGCCCGGGGGGCGTCGACGAGGACGATGCGGCGCTCGGCCGGATCGGGCAGCGACTGGCCCCAGACCAACCGCTCCCGGCCGAGATGATCCTCGATGAGCGGGAAGCGCCGCGCGCGATGCGGTCGCCGGTCTCGCCGGCCCCGTTGCGGTCGCGTCCCGACCGCTTGACCCGGCCCCGGCCGCCGCGCCCCCGCCCCGCCCCGCCCGGTCGACCCGGATGCGGCGTCCGTGCGATGAGGGCGCAGGCCCCGTTCATCGGAACACCATGCAGCTCTACCACCCCATCATCGTGCCCGCGCTCGCGGAGGCCTGGGTGCTCGACCGCCTCGCCGTGGAGCCGACCGGCGACCGGGACCGGCCGAGCCTGCGCTTCTTTCGGGACCGGGACGTGGCCGCGATGACCGCGCAGGCCATGCAGGA
>NZ_JAIEOF010000461.1 GCF_019750675.1 Methylobacterium sp. | reverse complement strand
CGGCGTGGCCCGACGAAACCGGACGCCTGACGACCCGCGTCCTCGACGCCGCGGACGGCAAGCCGGCATGGACTTCGGCTTCCATCGGCGAAAAGGCGAGACCTATGCCCTCGTCGCCTCCACGAAGACCGACGAGGACGGGCGCACCGCCAAGCCCCTGATGGCCGGTGAAGCCTTCCGGTCTGGCAGCGACAAGATCGTCTTCCATGTCGCGGCAGATGACCGACACCTCCATCTCCGAGCAGAGAAGCGGGCGCTTCGGCTGCCCCTCCATCATCGCAATGCGCGGGCGCGGACGCGCTGGGATCCAGCGGGATTCCGAACGCCGGCTCGCCCCTTCGCCGGAAGGGAGCCGGAAGCAGCCCTCGACGAGATCGCGGCCATCATCCGGATGCGCTGGGAGCGCCGGATCGCCGCCGGGCCCCGATCCGCGTCCGCCCCGACGAAACGCCGGGCATGCATCCGGTCCCCTGACCGGGGGCCGATCCGCTGCGACCGCACACACGCCGATCGTTCGCGGGGGCCGAAAAATGCATTATCGTGCAGATTTTTTCACCTGCTCTGTGAGGAAAACACCGGCAAAACGAACGACAGTAATCTTACGAACGCACACCGCCGGAGAAAATTCGCTTCTTCCGCCGGCCTCGACAATATTCGTGCCTGCTCGCGGGGAGGTTCTCGCTCGCAATGCTACGCTATCCCGAAAGATAACAAGGACTTTATCCCGCTCGAAAACCCGTCGTGCGACTCGGAGCCGGCCCGCAAGACCCAAAGCGTCGGCAGCCGCCCTCACACCGATGCTGCAACGCACAAATATTCGCGGATGAAAAACCTAAGCGGCATTTGCAAGTGTCTCGGAAGTTTGGCACTCAGAGCAGGCACGCGCTGAAACGACACACCAATACTGGCGAGATGCGAGCTCCCGAGCGCGCGGCTCGAGCTCGCCATCGCCGCCCGGGAACCAGAACGGCCAGAAAGTCCAAGAAACGGCTGATACGATCAAGAATACGCCGCAGCTCTCACCGGACATCATCCAATCAAGGACGGTCGCATGACAGCATTGGTGCTCATCATCCTGGGCGGGCTCTGTGCCGTCGCCTACGGCATCCTGACGATCAACGACGTCTTACGGCGCGATGCCGGCACCCCGCGCATGCAGGAAATTGCAGGTGCCATCGCGGAGGGTGCGCAGGCCTATCTCCGGCGCCAGTACGCCACCATCGCGATCGTCGGGCTCGTGCTGTTCGTGGCGCTGGCCTACTTCCTCGGGCTCAAGGTCGGCATCGGTTTCCTCATCGGCGCCGTGCTGTCGGGGGCGGCCGGCTTCATCGGCATGAACGTCTCGGTGCGCGCCAACGTCCGCACCGCGCAAGCCGCCTCGACCTCCCTCGGCGGCGGCCTCGACGTGGCGTTCAAGTCCGGCGCCGTCACCGGCATGTTCGTGGCGGGCCTCGCGCTCCTCGGGGTCGCGCTGTACTACGCCTACCTCACCCGCATCGCCGGCCTGTCCCCGGCGAGCCGCGACGTCATCGACGCTTTGGTGGCGCTGGGCTTCGGCGCCTCGCTGATCTCGATCTTCGCCCGCCTCGGCGGCGGCATCTTCACCAAGGGTGCCGATGTCGGCGGCGATCTCGTCGGCAAGGTCGAGGCCGGGATCCCGGAGGACGATCCGCGCAATCCCGCCACCATCGCCGACAACGTCGGCGACAACGTTGGCGATTGCGCCGGCATGGCGGCGGACCTGTTCGAGACCTACGCGGTGACGGTGGTCGCCACCATGGTGCTCGCGGCGATCTTCTTCTCCGGGCAGACCGATGTGGCCGGGCGCAACGTGCTCGAGACGATGCTGCTCTATCCGCTGGCCATCGGCTCGGCCTGCATCCTCACCTCGATCGCCGGCACCTACGCGGTCCGGCTCGGGGCCAACCAGTCGATCATGGGCGCGCTCTACAAGGGCCTGGTCACCGCCGGAATCCTCTCGGTCCTGGCCATCGCGGGCGTCAACTATGCCCTGTTCGGCGGCCTCTCGACGGCGTTCACCACCAACGCGGGCGTCACCTTCACCTCGGGGGCGCTCCTCGGCTGCGCGGTGATCGGCCTCGTCATCACCGCGCTGATCGTCGTCATCACCGAGTACTACACCGGCACCAATTTCCGGCCGGTGAAGTCCATCGCGGACGCCTCGGTGACGGGCCACGGCACCAACGTGATCCAGGGCCTGGCGATATCCCTCGAATCCACCGCGCTCCCCGCCCTCGTCATCGTGGCGGGCATCATCAGCACCTACTCGCTGGCCGGGCTCTTCGGCATCGCCATCGCGGTCACCGCCATGCTGGCGCTGGCCGGCTTCATCGTGGCGCTCGATGCCTTCGGCCCCGTCACCGACAATGCGGGCGGCATCGCCGAGATGGCCGGCCTGCCGCCGGACGTCCGTAAGTCCACGGACGCGCTCGACGCGGTCGGCAACACCACCAAGGCCGTGACCAAGGGCTATGCCATCGGCTCGGCCGGTCTCGGCGCCCTGGTGCTGTTCGCCGCCTATACCTCAGACCTGAACTACTTCATCGCCAATGCGAGCCCGACTCAGTACCGGTTCTTCCAGGGCGTCACGGTCGATTTCTCGCTCTCCAACCCCTACGTCGTGGTCGGGCTGCTTTTGGGCGGGCTCATTCCGTTCCTGTTCGGCGGCATGGCGATGACGGCGGTGGGCCGCGCGGCGGGCGCCGTGGTGGAGGAGGTCCGCCGGCAGTTCCGCGAGAAGCCGGGCATCATGCAGGGCACCGACCGGCCGGATTACGGCCGCGCCGTCGACATGCTGACCCGGGCGGCGATCAAGGAGATGATTGTGCCGTCGCTGCTGCCGGTTCTGTCGCCGATCGTGCTGTTCTTCGTGATCCAGCCGATCGCCGGGAAGAGCCAGGCCTTCGCCACGGTGGGGGCGATGCTCCTCGGGGTGATCATCACGGGCCTCTACGTCGCCGTCTCGATGACCTCGGGCGGCGGCGCCTGGGACAACGCCAAGAAGTACATCGAGGACGGGCATCACGGCGGCAAGGGCTCGGAGGCCCACAAGGCCGCGGTGACCGGCGATACCGTCGGCGACCCCTACAAGGACACCGCCGGCCCCGCGGTGAATCCGGCGATCAAGATCACCAACATCATCGCCCTGCTCCTCCTGGCGGTTCTGGCCCACAGCTGAGTGATAGCCATACCGGGGCTCCGCCCTCGAACCCGGACGATCCGTGTTCTGGAAACGCAGCGTGAAACGGGGCGCTCCATACGCGGGGTACCCCGCAGGCATCGAACGGAAAGCTTCGTTCCCGGTCCGCGAGCAAGGGGTTCGGCGCGCGTTCTGATAGGGTTTCAGGCTGAATCGTTCGGGTTCTGGCGCGGGTCCCCTCTCCTTCGGGAGAGGGACAGGGTGAGGTGTGTGACCTTTCCGGAGATGGACCACACCTCACCCCAACCCTCTCCTTCCAGGAGAGGGAGCACGTCGCGCGCAAGCAGACCGAAGCCATCACCCGGAAACAGTACGAACCTCCCGGTTGGCACGATCTCTCCTGAGCCCGATGTGCGCGCGAAGACAGTGCGAACCTCGGCTCGTGGTGAAGCCAGATTGGACGAACCGGACGGATGGGAAGTCGCCGTAACCACGGTGCATTCTTCGGGTAGCGATGCGTCACGATTCATAACCATCGCGTCCGGCCAATAATCGGCGTATCAAGGACCATCATTGGCTTCGGTCCCGGCCGCCAGTGCCTGAGAGTCGCGTGCGCTCCCGCCCTGAACTCGCGGAGCACGTCTGTGTCAGACAACGAGCCTTTGGCTATCCTCATCGCGGAGACAGACTCGCTCGTCAGTATGGTCACGGCCGATATGCTGACGGATCTCGGATATCAGGCCATCGAGGTGAGCACCGCCGCCGAAGCGCTGGCGGTTCTTCGCGGACCGGCCAACGTGCGCATGCTGATCACGGGGCGCAGCATCGTGGGCGATGGTGTTGCCCTCGCTCATCTCGTTCATCATCGTTGGCCCAGCGTCGGCATCATCGTCACCTCCGGAGCCGGAGCCGAACTCCGGCACGCCTTGCCGCCGGGGGCGTGCTTGCTCGTCAAGCCCTACAAGTTGGTGGACCTGGTCCGCGTCGTGGAAGCCAATCGCGTCGAGGTGCGGGACGAGACCTCCGCCGCCCCCATGGTGCCCCACGGCGTCCCGCCCCATCGGGGAGCCGACCTGGGCCACGGCGTGGGCGCCATCGCCGCGCCTTCGACCGAGCCGGACAAGACATGACCTCAGCCTCCACGGCGGCGGGTCGGTTTCCCGATCGGGGCGGCACCTTTCCGGGGTGCCGAGGGGCTAATGGGGAGGCAGAAGGCGTCGGGGCCGCGATGGGTCGATGAACGTGCAGAGTGAGGTCTTCGGCTGCGAACCCCTCCTGCCGGAAGGGGCGCGGGCATCGAAGCTGCGTTCCTGAAGGTCGGCCTCCTGGACGAGACCAGCGTGCTCCTCCACGTCGGTGCCTTCGTCTGCCTCATGCGCGAACAGGCCGCGAAACGGACGGCGCGTCCATCACACCCCCTAAACGTCAGCCACGGCGACGTCTGCCGGTGTCCCGAGCCTGGGGACCAGCCGTACGTAGAGCAACTCGCTCACCAACTCGACAAGCGTCTGGGTGACGATCACGGTGGGCAGGAGCGGCACCGCGCCCGGCACCGCGAACGCGAGCGGCAAGACCACCAGCGAGTTTCGGGTGGCGGCGCTGAACGCCAATGTCCGGCACGTCGGTACGTCGAGGCGGAACAGGCGACCCATGGTCCAACCGATCAAGGGAGCCGCGACCGCGAAGGCGATGTAGACCGGCACCACCCGGAGAGCCTCGTTCAAGGCGAGCCCGACTTGCGGCAGAACCGCGACAATGACCACGAAGAGGACAAGCGCCGTGGCGGGCACCGGCAGCAGGCTCAAACCCGCCGTCACCCGCCGCCGGGCATGACTTCGTCCGCTCCAGACCTGTACGGCACCGGCCAGGACCAACGGAACCGCGATCAGCCAGATGAAGGCGTGTACGAACGGGCCGATCTGCACGAAGGTCGCCGCCTCCTCGCCCAGGAAGGCGGTCAGGTAGACCGGCAGCAGGAGCATTTGTGCGATCAGAAGCGCCGGGGTCGCGGCCAGCAGCACCTTGGCATCGGCGCGACCGATCTGGGCGAACGTCACCACGTAGTCGATGCAGGGCGTGAGAAGTACCATCAGCACCCCGAGCAGCAGCATCGGGTCACGGGGTAGGAACTGGATCAGTCCCGCGACCAGCACCGGCAGCACGACGAAGTTCGTCGCGAGGAGCGCTGTCAGGAATCGAATGCGCGCAAAGGCTTGGCCGAGCTGCGGCAGTGGCACCTGCAGGAAGGTGACGAACAGCATGAACGCCAGGGCCGGGTTGATTCCGGCCTCGAGCACCGTGGTGCCGGGAACGGTGAGAGCCACGGCGATGGCGGCGCCGATCGCGGCGAAGTAGATTTTGACCTGCTGGCCTTCCAGGGTGTCGCGCAACGTCGTCATGCTTCCTCACAGGCGATCGGGCGAGCGTCCACGATGCGCTGCGGCCGTCCGGTGCATTTCGCGAACAGGGCGATGGCACGGTCGCAGACCTCGCAGTGACCCTCGCAGCAGTCGCGCATCAGGAAGGCGACGAGGTCGGACAGCGCCGGAAAGATTGCGCTGTAGATGATCGACCGTCCCTCGCGCCGGCTCTGGACGAGGCCCGCCTTCTCGAGGTGGTTCAGATGGAACGAGATCCGGGGTGCGGAGGCTCCGGCGATGGCCCCGGTGATCGCTCCGGCCGCCATGCCGTCCGCACCTGCGGTGACCAGCAGGCGAACGATGCACAGACGGGTTTCCTGGGCGATGGCACCGAATCCATCAAGCGCCTGCTTCTCGTCCAAATCAATTAAACCTTTATGGAAATGTTGAATGATCCTTAGCGCCGGAACGGGCCGGGCGCAACCTTTGCGTGAATCCTTTCTCACTCGCCTGTTATGCCCCCCCCGATGCAGCCTCGAAGGCACGGGCCGGCTTCGGGCTATGCGGGAGGACGGGTCGGCGACGTCGGCAGACTTGCCGCGTGTGATGACGTTCGCACGGGCGCGGACGGAGTTGCAGCGCGCGGACCCATAGGTGGTCTTCGGATTTTTCGAGTATCGATCCCTGCCGCCCGGCATCGCCACGTGGCTGCGGACGAGGGACACTGGGCTATCGATGGGGATCAGGAATGACAGGCGATAAGCGCTGGACGATCCATCGATCGACCCACGCCCTCCGGGATCGCTGGATCAGCGTCAGAGCCGACGATTGCTCGACACCCGGCGGGGTCGCGGTGGCGCCGTACTACGTTCTCGAATTTCCCGACTTCGTGCATGTCTTCGCGACGGATGGGACCGATCGGGTCGTCCTCGTTCGGCAATACCGCCATGGAATCCAGGGTCTCAGCCTCGAGCTTCCCGGAGGCGTAATGGACCCTGAGGATACCGACGCCGTCGCAGTCGGCGCCCGCGAACTCCGCGAGGAAACCGGCTTCCATGGCGGGACCCTCGCCCACGTCACCACGCTCAGCATCGACCCGGCGCGCTACGCCAACCGCCTGCACCTCATCCGTGCCACGGGTGTGGTCGCCGGCACGTCCGATCCGGAGCCGACCGAGGACATCGAGGTCGTGCTCGTATCGCGTCAGGAAGCCAAGCGCTTGGCGCTGTCTGGGGCGATCGCCAACGCTGCCCACGTTGCCTTGATGCTGATGGCTCTGTCAGTGCCGCAGGACTGACGTAGGCAAGCGGCATCGGTGACCTTCGGCATCGGGAAGGGTCGGCGCATCCGCGTCGGCCGGCACCATCGGCACGCGCTCGATGCCGAGTCCGTCGCCCGATCGCTCAGGCCTCCACGCCGCCGCAGCCTAATCTTCGGGTGAAGCGCCTCCCTCGAGGGGAACCGGCTTCCCGCCGCCTTCGAGCGCGGCGCCGCTGCCGTCCTTCAGGTTCACGCCCGAGATCCCGAGGGCGAAGGCCTGGGTCAGGAGCCAGTCGAGCTTGAAGGCCGCGATCTCCGCCGAAAGGCCCGCCGGTCGGATGTTCGAGATGCAGTTGCGCTCGGCATCCGAGCGCCCGATGCGGGGATCGAGGGTGAGATAGGCCCCGAGGCTGTCCGGGGAGGACAGCCCGGGCCGCTCGCCGATCAGCACGACCACGGCGCGGGCCTTCAGCGCGGCGCCGATGCCGTCGCCCAGGGCGACTCGGCCCTGAATCGCCACGATCACCGGGGCCAGGCGCCAGCCGGCCCGTGCGACGTGAGGCTTGAAGGCCGCGAGGAAGCCGGCCGCGCCCTCGTGCACCGCGCGGGCGGAGAGGCCGTCCGCCACCACCAGGGCGAGATCCACGGCCTCGCCGGCGCGGTCGGACAGGGCCTCGCGCGACGCGTCGCTCAGCGCGCGTCCGAGATCGGGCCGGCGCAGGTAGGTCGCCCGGTCGGGCGCCGACGAGGCGACGGTGAGGGTTTCGAAGCCGAGCGATGCGATGCCGGCGCAGACCGCCTCCGCATCGAGGGCGGTGTGGACCGCGTCGCGGGCCTGGGCATGGGCGAGGCCGAAGCGCAGGACCTCCCGCGTCGGCAGACCGGCCCCCGCCCGGCCGAGGCCGATGCGGGCGGGCGTGAGCCGCGCGAGGCGCGCCCAGGGATCGTCCGTCGTGCGGTCGCCGCTCATGCCGCCACGTCCCGGTCGGCGAGGCCGGGAGCCGCGGCGATGAGGCGGGTGCTCGCCCCCTCCGGCAGCAGGGTGCCCTCCGCGTCGGTCAGGCCGATCCGCTCCAGCCAAGCCTCGAATTCCGGGGCGCGCTTCAGGCCGAGCACCTCGCGCAGGTAGAGCGAGTCGTGGAACGAGGTGGACTGGTAGTTCAGCATCACGTCGTCGGCGCCCGGCACGCCCATGATGAAGTTGCAGCCGGCCGCCCCCAGCAGGGTGAGCAGGGTGTCCATGTCGTTCTGGTCGGCTTCGGCATGGTTGGTGTAGCAGACGTCGCAACCTAGCGGCACACCCATGAGCTTGCCGCAGAAATGGTCCTCCAGGCCGGCCCGGATGATCTCCTTGCCGTCGTAGAGGTATTCCGGCCCGATGAAGCCCACCACCGTGTTGACGAGGAGGGGCCGGAACGGCCGCGCCACCGCGTAGGCCCGCGCCTCCAGGGTCTGCTGGTCGATGCCGTGGTGCTGGCCGGCCGAGAGGGCCGAGCCCTGGCCGGTCTCGAAATACATGCAATTGTCGCCCACCGTGCCGCGCTTGAGGGCCAGCGCCGCCTCGTGTGCCTCCTTCAGGATGGGCAGGGTGACGCCGAAGCTGGCATTGGCGCCTTGCGTGCCGGCGATCGACTGGAACACCAGGTCGACCGGCAGGCCCCGGTTCATCGCCTCAAGGGTCGTGGTGACGTGGGTCAGGATGCAGCCCTGCGTCGGGATCTCGAGACGCTGGATCAGGTCGTCGATGAGTTGGAGGAGAGCGCTCAGGGTCGAGACGGAATCGGAGGCCGGGTTCAGGCCGATCACCGCGTCGCCGCAGCCGTAGGACAGGCCGTCGATGATCGAGGCCGTGATGCCGGCGGCATCGTCCGTCGGATGGTTGGGCTGCAGCCGCACGGCGAGGCGCCCCGGCAGGCCGATGGTGCTGCGAAAACGCGTCACCACCCGGCATTTGCGCGCCACCAGGATGAGATCCTGATTGCGCATGATCTTGCAGACGGCCGCCGCGATCTCGGGCGTCACCCCGGGGGCGATCCGGGCCAGGGTCGCCCCCGGGGCGGTGAGCAGGAATTCGCGAAAGTCGCCGACGGTGAGGTGGGCGATCTCGGCAAAGGCCGCCGCGTCGTGGGTGTCGAGGATGAGCCGGGTGACGTCGTCGTCCTCGTAGGCGATCAGCGGCCGCGCCAGGATCTCGCCGAGCGGCACCTCGGCGAGACACCAGCGGGCCGCCATCTCCTCCTCGGCGGATTCCGCCGCGATGCCGGCGAGCCGGTCGCCGGAGCGAACCGGCGTGGCTTTGGCCATCAGGGCCGCGAGATCGGCGAAGACGTGGGTGCGGGGCCCGACGACGTGACGATAGGCCATGGCTCGAAGCGCTCCTGCGTTGCCGCTAGGTATCCTGTCGCCCTCCCGGAGGGGGCGGCGCGATCCTCGATCACAGGATGCAGGGATCCGGTGATCCTGTCTCCCCCGGACGGACGCTCGGACTACAGAGCGCCCGCGTGCGGGGCCGGCTCCTCGGTGGAAATCGCGTCGACCGTGCGCTGGGGCGGGCTGCCCTGACCGTCCGAACGGACGATGCGGATCTGCTGATTCACGGGCTGCATGTTGCCCCAGGGGGTCGAGAAGGCGATCTCGGCGGCGTCGCGGCCCACACCGATGCGCACGAGACCATCGAGGTCGGCTTGGCGCGTGGCGTCGAACAGCCACCAGCGTCCGTCGAGATAGGCCTCGAACACCGCGTGGAAGTCGCTCGGCACGAGGCCGTGGGCGTAGCAGCTGACGAAGCGGGCCGGGATGCCGAGCGCCCGGCAGAAGGCGGTGCCGATATGGGCGAAGTCACGGCAGACGCCGGCCCGCTTCAGCAGGCTCTCATCGGCGGTGGTCTCGCCGTCGCTGGTGCCCGGCTGGTAGGTGAGGTGGTCGTGAATCCAGTTGCAGATCGCGTTGACGCGCTGGTGGCCCTTCGGCAGCGCGCCGAACTCGGCCAGCGCGAAGGGCGTCAGACGGTCGGAGGAGACGAAGCGGCTCGGTAGCAGGAAGGGCAGGATGTCGAGGGGGAGCTGCGCGATCGGGGTTTCGTTGATCGTCGCCGGGTCGGCCCGATGCACGGTGAGCTCGACCTCGGCGTTGTATTCCAGCGAGAACTGTCCGACCGGCACGTTGACGCCGAGGTAGCGATTCAGGAAATCGGGCGTGACGTAGATATCACGCTTGAGGTTGGGGTTCAGCGTCAAGGTCTCGCTGAGAATCTCGACGCTCCGGAGGCGCGCCACTTCGAGGTTGAAGATGAACGTGGTGTCCGACAGAATATTGTAAGTCAGGTTGCAGCCCAGTTGATACCGCACCATCCGCTCCTCGCTGGCATCTCACGCGTCTCAGCATAGCAAGGATCGCGCCTTCCAGCGCGCGAGAACCGGTCGGCGCCCCGGATCGCCCCCGATTGGCCGGAGCGGTTCACGAAGACGTGGGCCCACCCCCCCGACTTAAATCTCAAGTTGCGAATCGCCCTGTCTATCGACACCTTATCGTGCAATCTCAGGTAGGGCGAAGAATCGGATCGTCCTGGTCGAGATTGCGAATGACACGTCATGCAGCACCGGCAGCGACATGGCGCGGATCACGCATGCCGGGAGGAAAAGCCATGACGATTGCATTCAGTGTCGTCGGTGTTTTCTACAATACCCAGGTCGATCTCGCTCAGGTCCAGGGCAACACAGTCGGCGAGGTCATGCAATATCTTTACCGGACAGATCCGAATTTCTACTACACATCGATCGTTTTCGACGGGAATACGATCGTCAACTCGTTCGGCATCAATCACCCGACGCCGTTCACGGGACGGACCGGGATCGGCTACCCGGCTGGATTCTATCGTCTGGCCCAGACCTTTACCGCCCCGACCCCGAACCCCTACTCCGTCTGGCAATACTATCTCGCCAACCAGAACGGCGTTCGCCAGCCCGCCGTCGGAGACTTCTCCTTCACGAAGGCGAAGGTGCAGGATGGCTGGTCCATCGTCTGGCGTCTGGTCACCGTGTGCAACGCGCCGACCGGGCTCGCCAAGCGGATGCGCAAGCTGGTCGCCCCCGAACAGCAGGCGGCCGTGGGGGTGGCTTAATCTCACCCCCGGCGCGGCGTCAGGATAACGGTGAGCGAGCGCACCCCCTGCGCGCCGTGGATCAGCACGCCCTCGATGTCGGCGGTGGCCGAGGGGCCGGTGTGGAGCACGGCGTAATCGGCGCGGGCAAAGTCCGGGCGGCGGTAGGCCGCCTGGATGTTCACCAGGATGTCGGCCGGGTCGAGGAGCACGACGAGGTGCTGGGCGAGGTAGGCGACGGCGTTCACCTGCAGCTCGGCCTGCGTGAACAGCACCGAGCCGGTCTCGGCCACCCCGAACACCGCCCGCACGATGGCGACGTCGACGTCGGCGAGGTCCTGCGGCCGGGCGACGGCGGCGAGATCGCGGTTGCCCGTGAATTCCGGCACCGCCGAGGCGATGACCTTCGCGCCGTCCAGGCGCTCGCGCACGCTGGCGAAAAGGTCGTCGCCGGAGGTCGCCTCGGCGAGCCGCCCGCCCATGCGCTTCAGGCGCTCGCCGAACTCGGCGACGTGGTCGTCCCCGACCAGCGGCGCGAACAACGGCACCTCCGGCAGCGGATGCGCGCCGGCCGGGCGGTTCCGGCGGATGCGGGCGAGGGTGGCTTCGCGGACGCTCACTTGATCCCCTCGGTCTTCTTGCCGCCCGCCTTCGCCATGCGGTTCTGCTTGTACCAGGCGTGGAAGGTCTGGCGCGGGGCCTCTGGCATCTCGCGGCCCTTCCCCCAGGTGTTGAGTGGGTTGTAGACGGCAAAGCGCGGCAGCACCTTGAGGGCGGAATCGGCGGCCCCGATGGCCGCGCGGTAGGTCGCCGGCCGGCTCAGCACCTGGCCCGCCGCCTTCATCATACCCTGCTTGAGCAGCGGGATCTGGTGCTCTTCCGCCAGAACCTTGCGCCACGCGAAGATCTGCTCGTGGATGTTGATCTTGACCGGGCAGACATTGGTGCAGGAGCCGTTCATCGTGGAGGAGAACGGCAGCGTCGAATATTTCCGCTTGTTGAAGGTCGGGTCGATGATCAGCCCGATCGGCCCCGAATAGGTGGCGCCGTAGCTCAATCCACCCGAGCGCCGATAGACCGGACAGGTGTTCATGCAGGCGCCGCAGCGGATGCATTTCAGCGAGGTCCAGAACTCCTCCATGCCGAGGCGCTCGGAGCGGCCGTTGTCGACCAGCACCATGTGCATCTCGGTGCCCTTGCGGGGCGCGCGGAAATGCGAGGTGTACTGCGTGATGGGCGAGCCCAGCGCCGAGCGCGAGAGCAGGCGCAGGAACACGCCGAGATGCTCGATCCGCGGGATCAGCTTCTCGATGCCGATGGAATGGATCTGGAGCTTGGGCACGTTGCCCGAGAGGTCGGCATTGCCCTCGTTGGTGCAGGTCACCACCGTGCCGGTCTCCGCGATGGCGAAGTTGCAGCCGGTCAGCCCCGCATCCGCCTCCAGGATGAGCGGGCGCGTATGCATGCGCTGGCTCTCGGCCAGATAATGGGCGTCGTCGTTCTCCGGGTCGGTCCCCATGGTGCGGGAGAAGACCTCGGCCACGTCGAAGCGGGTCTTGTGCACGGCCGGCACCACGACGTGGCTCGGCTCCTCGTTGTCGAGCTGCTGGATGCGCTCGCCGAGATCGGTCTCGATCACCTCGATGCCGGTGCCGGCCATGTAGTGCCGGAAGCCGCATTCCTCGGTGAGCATCGACTTCGACTTGATCAGCGATTTCGCGCCGTGATCCTTGAGGATGCCGTGGACGATGCGGTTGTGCTCGGCTCCGTCGGCGGCCCAGTGAACGTGGACGCCGTTGGCCTTGGCCCGGGCCTCGAACTCCTCGAGGTAGCGGTCGAGGTTGGCCAGGGTGTGCGTCTTGATCTGCGAGGCGAGCTCGCGCAGTTCTTCCCACTCGGGAATTCCGAAGGCGGCCGTGTCGCGCTTTGTGCGCAGATCCCAGAGCCTGGCGTCGTGCGCCTTCTGGTGCATGGGCGCCGCGAGGAAGCGCTCGGCGGCCTCGGCCTGATCGATCGGCCGGTCGCCGCGGATCTTGGCTCCGCGCGGCTGCGGCTCCCGGGGCGCCTTCGGGGAGAGGGCTCCGGCCGAGATCGGCCGCGAGGCGCCCTCGGCGTGCTGCAGGCGTCGGCCGTCCTGGCCGCGCTCGCTCTCGTCGTTGCCGGCCAGCACCTCCGGATGGATCACGCCGTCGCGGCGGGCCTCGTCCTGCGGACGGAGTTCGTCGGACGCACTCATGCGGTCGCTCCATTGAGGATGCGGGCGATGTGGATGAACTTGAGGGGGACGCCGATCCGCTCGGCGCAGCCCTTCTGGTGCATCATGCAGGAGGAATCGGCCGAGACGACGTATTCGGCCCCCGCCTGAGCATGGTCGGAGACCTTGTCGTAGCCCATCTTGGCCGAGACGGCGGGCTCGAACACCGAGAAGGTGCCGCCGAAGCCGCAGCACTCGTCGGGCCGGGCCGGGGCCACGATCTCGATGCCCTTGACCTTCTTCAGGAGGTCGAGGGGCTTGGAGAAGAACGGCGCGTTCAATTCGGACGGGCGGGCATGGTGGATACCCCGCAGGGCGTTGCAGTTGCCGTGGTAGCCGACCCGGTGGGGAAACTCCGCCCAGGGGAATTCCTCGACCTTGAGGATGTCGTGCAGGAACTCGACCAGCTCGAAGGTCTTGGCCCGCACGGCCTTGACCTCGTCCGTCTGCGGGATCGCCGTGAGGTGCTCGCGCACCTGATGCACGCAGGAGCCGGAGGGCGCCACGACGTAGTCGAACGGGGCGAAGTTCTTGACGAACAGCGCCTCGGTGGCGGCCGCCTCCGCGTGGCAGCCGGTGTTGGTCATCGGCTGGCCGCAGCAGGTCTGGTCGAAGGGGTAGTCCACGTCGAGGCCGAAACGCTCCAGCAATTCCAGCGTGGCGATCCCCACCTCAGGCTCGAAGGCGTCGACGTAGCACGGCACGAACAGTCCGATGCGCATGGCGTTCCCTGGTCCCGCGCCCACCGGGACGCCCCGCCGGCCGCTTTGGAAGCGTTCTATGGTTGGCCTGGGTTTAGAGCATCGGGCGGGACGGGGGAACCGGTTTCGCGCGGGGCAGGGGGCGGTTCGACGTGCGGCCGGAAGCAGAGATCCAGCTTGGCGTCCATGTCGAAGGCACCAAAGAAAGTCTGGCACCGGCCCCTGAAGGCGGGTTGCGGCGTTAAGGCCGGTCCGAACCCCTCGCGACGACGGCTCCGCCCAGTCCCCATTGCGGTGACCCGTCCAGGCTGCCCGCCAGCCCTTTGGCCAGGAGGCTCAGCGCCAGGGCGGCGAGGAGGAGACCGGCGGCCTTGTTGATGCGGTGGAGCACGTGGCTGGTCACGCAGCCCCGGAACAGGGAGACGGCGGTGTTGAGGGTGACCCACCAGGCGAGCGAACCCAGGAACACCCCCGCGACGAGCACCGGAAGCGGAGCGGGCCCGTGGGCAAGGAGGGCTGGCATCGCCGCCAGGAACAGGACGGGCGTGGCCGGGTTCGCGAAGGCGAGTCCGATGGCGCTGCCGTAGCTCGCCGCGAGGGTGCGGCGGCGCTCGCATCCTTGGCGCAGGACCGTCACGCTCCGCAGGACCCGGACGGCGAGGGCGAGCAGCACCGCCCCCGAAACCAGGGACAGCACGGCCACGTTCGACCAGGCCGTGGCCAGGTCCGTCCCCCATCCCGCAACCAGGGTCCCGTAGGTGAGGTGCACGGTGGCGACCCCGAGACCGGTGGCGAGGCCGGTCGGGAGGCCGCCCGCCAGGGTGCGCTGGACGCAGAGCAGGCTGGTCGGGCCGATCGGCGCCGCGATGGACAGGCCGAGGCTCGCGCCGGCGAGCAGGGCCGTTGTGATGACGCTCATGGCGCGACGGACGCGCCTAGTTGGCCTTGGCGCCGTCATCTTCGGAGCGCTCGCGCGAAGACCCGCTCGTCCGTGGGTCGACCGACGCGAGGTTCGCGTCCGAGCAACCGATCTGCGCCCGCTCCAGGGCCGACGAGGCCTGTGCGCAGGCGATGTCGGGCATATCGTTCAACTCGTCGGCCCATGCGGCGGTGCAGCAGACAGCGATGATCGAGCAGGCAAGCAGCAGCTTCATGGCGGGTCCCTCCAATTGAGGACAGTGTAGGGACTGCCCGGAGCCGGGCATCCGTCGTCCGGCGGACGGTGACGTCATCGCCGTCTTGGGCGTCAGAGGCCCGGAACGATCCGGACTAACCGGCGCGGGCGCCGGCCGAAAAGCATCGCCGTTTCAGTGAGTTCCTACTTTGCGATCCAGGCCCGGGATCCCGCTGCCTCCACCGCCTCTCGCACCGAGGCGAGGTCGCGCAACGATCGGCAGGGCCTCCCGCGCATCGGGCTCGCCAAGCACATCCTCCGTTTGGAGGATACCTTTGTCGATTTTGGACTGGTATTGGACTGACTACGATCATCCAGTTCAGCTTGGGGCGGTCCGTGCACGAAGCTCTCATCGATCGGATCTACGAGGCTGCCGGCACGCCGGAACTCTGGCCCGACGTCCTCCAGTGTCTCGCGGATACGGCGAAGTCGGATGGCGGCGTGCTCACGGTGCTTCCCCCGGTCGGAAGGCCCCGCTGGATCGTCTCTCCGACCCTCCAGAACCGGATGCGGCAGCACACGGCGCCGTCGTGGCGCGGCGGCGAGCGCTTGGCACGCTGGCGCGCGCATGCCGAAGCGGGGTTCGTACGCGACGTGGACCTGATGCCGGCCTTCCTCGACACGCGGAGCTGCCAGGCCGAGGCGCAATCCTGGCAGGTGGGCACGACGATCCCGCTCCCCAGCGGCGATGTCGCGATCGTCACGGTCGAGCGCCATGCGGACGCGGGACCACACGATACCGGTCTGCTGCCGCGCTTGAACGCATTGCGGCCCCACCTCGTCCGCGCCTGCCAACTCAGCGCCCAGTTCGGCTCCGAGCGCGCGCGCGTCACCGCCTCGGCGCTGAACCGGATCGGTCTCCCGGCCGCGATCCTGTCGGCGTCCGGCCGGGCGCTGACCATGAACACCCGCCTCCAGGAACGGGACGAGGTCCTGCCCACGGGTCACAACGGCGGCTTCGTGTTCAAGAGTCTGACCAACGGCAAACTTCTGCAGGATGCGATCGGCAACGTCGTGCAGGGCCGCAGCCTCATGCAGACCATGCCGGTGCGCACCTATGCGGGCCACCGCACGCACATTGCCCATATCCTCCGCTTCGACCGGCACGCCGACGACGTCTTCGACGAATCCGCCGTTCTCCTCGTCCTGGTGCAGGTGGGGGCGCGGGCGGCTCCGGATGACGGTCTCCTGCACCTCCTGTTCGATCTAACGCCGGCCGAGGCGCGCCTGCTCAAGGCCCTGGCCGGGGGTTTGCGCCTGCAATCCTACGCCGTCAGCGCCGGCGTGCAGACCAGCACGGTGCGTACCCAGCTCACGTCGATCTTCCACAAGACCGGCACCAAGCGGCAGGCGGAACTGCTCAGCATCATCGCCTCGCTCTCGATCTTCAGCGGGCAGCCGACGCATTGCTGAGA
>NZ_JAIEOF010000152.1 GCF_019750675.1 Methylobacterium sp. | reverse complement strand
CGAAGTCACGCACCACGATGTCACGCACCACGTTGACGATCCGCTATAGCGCTCAGCGCGCCCGCACCATAGCGGCGCAGGACGCGGCTCGATTCGGCGACGATGACCGGGCGCGGTCCGGCGAAGCTGATGGTCAGGGTCAGCTCGGAAACGCCCTGCGAGCGGGCGCCGCGGGCCGGGTTGTCGGCTCGGAAGTCGAACGTGGTCCTCACGATGCAGGTCGCGGTGGCGGCGTTGCAGGCCGTTTGGGTGGCGCCCCCCTGGGCCTCGTAGCGCCGCTCGGGCCAGCGCCGGACGAAGCGGCGCTTCTCCGCCATCAGGGCGGCGAGGGACAGGCTGCGGCCGTGGAACTGGACGCGCTCGGCGTAGAAGCGGGGCGCGGCCGCGACCATGCCGTCGCCGGAGCCGGAGACGCTGTCGAGGTACGTGTCGGTCAGGCGGGTCGCGGCGAGGGCCCAGGCCGGAAAGTTCGCCTCGGACGCGGTGGCGGGTGCCATCGCGGGTGTCCGCGCGATGCGGGGGCGGACGCGCAGATGGTCGGACGCCTCCTCGCGGGCGCCCAGGCCGCGCCGGGTCTCCGGGGCCGGGGTCGCGAGGCGGCGGCGCTGCGCCGCCATGGGCAGCCGCTCGGAGCGGCCCGCCTCCTGTGCGGCCTCGTTCGTCTCCTTGACCGGCGGCGTCTCGGCCAGGGATCGCGGAGAGGCGGGTTTCGTCTCGGGTGCCTCGGCGGCCGGCCGGCTGGCCGGCACCTTCTCGGGCGCCGGGGCCTCGGTCGGCTGGCGCGCCGGGGGATCGACCCAGCTCGGACGCGTCTGGGCCTGCGCGAACCCCGCCGACAGGGCGAGACCCACCAGGGCGGTCGAGCAGGGCAGTCGGAGGGCGTCGAAGCAGGAGCCGTGGCGCATGGCACATCACCGGGGTCGCGGCCAGGTTTCGGGATGGAGCGTATGGGGTCGGACCGATCGACCGAGGGGAAACGTCGTCCGGCCTCGCTAAGTTTCCCTGAATCGTGACGGGTTCCGCAGCCGTCGGGGGGAATGCGGGAATAGCGGGCCCGTGTGTCCGCCCGGGCATTGTCATCCGCGCCGGCCGTGTCGCCCGCGCCGGCATCGCCCTGCGCGCCGGCATTGTCTGCCGCGCGACCCTTGTCATTGCCAAGCCTGCGCCCAACTTGTGGTGCTTCGGGTCCGGGCCCCTCTGGCGGTCGAGGCGTTGACCGTGATGTCGGACCCTTCCATGCCTTTGCGCTGACGCGGCGCGAGTGCACCGGAGGGTTGAGACCCCATGCTCCATCGTTGCTTGCTGCCGTCCCCATCCGTCCCTGGAGTGCCGCGATGAGCGCCGCGCCCCAGGCTACGCCACGCAAGGCCCTCCTCCTCGTCAACCCGAAGGCCCGAAACGGCGGCTTCTCCCTGGAGGAGGTGCGCAACGTCCTGCGCGAGGGGGGCATCACCCCGTTCGAGCCGGAGGGCGACGCCGACTGCAGCGCCGTGATCAAGCGCCACGCGCAGGGCTGCGACCTCGTCATCCTGGGAGGCGGCGACGGCACCCTGAACGCGGCGGCCCCCGCCCTGGTCGAGACCGGCCTGCCGCTCGGCATCCTGCCCCTCGGCACCGCCAACGACCTCGCCCGCTCCCTCGGCCTGCCGGTGGACCCGGTGGAGGCGGCCCGCCTCATCACCACCGAGGAGGCCCGGCCGGCCGATCTCGGCTGCGTCAACGGACACTACTACTTCAACGTGGCCAGCATCGGCTTCTCGGCCGATCTCGCCGGCGACCTCACGGCGGAGTCGAAGAAGACCTGGGGTACCCTCGGCTACGGCATCGCCGCCATCCGGGTGCTGCGGCGGATGCGGCCCTTCACGGTGTACATCGAGCATGACGGTCAGACCGAGACCGTGCGCACCATTCAGGTCTCGGTGGGGAACGGACGCCACTACGGCGGCGGCATGACCGTGGAGGAGACCGCGACCGTCGACGACGGCAAGCTCGATTTCTACAGCCTGGAGGTCGCCCATTGGTGGCGCCTGCTGATGCTGCTGCCCGCCCTGCGCAAGGGTACCCAGGGCAAGGCCGCGGATGTGCGCGCCTTCAGCACTACGGAGATCGTCGTCAAGACGAAGAAGCCGCGCCCGGTCAACACCGACGGCGAACTCTCCACCTACACGCCGGCGCACTTCAAGGTTCTGCCGAAGGCCGTGCGGATCATCAGCCCGGCCCCGGCCGAGCGGCCCGGCGTGGCCGCGGGGCCAAGTTCCGGGCGCTGACCGGCCGGCCCCCTTTTCGCTTCGTCGTCTTCCTTTTCGCTCGACCGGCCTTCCGAGGTGTTCCGAAGGCCGGTCCCGTCTCCCCGAACGAGGTCCACGTGGACAGCCTGCTTCAACTCGCCAACGACCCCACCGCCTGGGCGGCCCTCGCCACCCTCGTGGTGATGGAGGTCGTGCTCGGCATCGACAACCTCATCTTCATCTCGATCATCACCAACAAGCTGCCGCCGGAGAACCAGCAGAGCGCCCGGCGCATCGGCATCGGGCTCGCCCTCGTCCTGCGCCTGGGGCTGCTCGCCACCATCGCCTACATCGTCGCGTTGACGCAGCCGATCATCGAGGTGTTCGGCAAGGGCTTCTCCTGGCGGGACCTCATCCTCATCGCGGGCGGCCTGTTCCTGCTCTGGAAGGCCACCAAGGAGATCCATCACAGCGTCGACCCGGACTCCAAGGAAAGCGATGTCGGCGGGATGCAGCTCGGCTTCGCGGCGGCGATCGGCCAGATCCTCGTCCTCGACCTCGTCTTCTCCATCGACAGCATCATCACGGCGGTGGGCATGACGGAGCACGTGCCGATCATGGTGATCGCCGTGGTCTCGGCCGTAACCGTGATGCTGCTCGCAGCCGACCCGCTCGCCCGCTTCATCGCCGCGAACCCGACCGTGGTGATGCTGGCGCTGGGCTTCCTCATCATGATCGGCATGACGCTGATCGCGGAGGGCTTCGGGGCTCACGTGCCGAAGGGCTACATCTACACGGCCATGGCCTTCTCGGCCGGCGTCGAGGGCCTGAACATCCTGGCGCGCCGGCGCAAGCGCGGACAGGCCGGCGGCGCGACCCGGTCCTGAGGGAGCCTTCGTCCCGACCGGACGCGGTTAACGTTTTCACGGGAAAACAAAGGGCTCGACCGGGGAATCGGCCGAGCCCTCTCCTCATAAGCCCCGAACGATCCTGGTTCGGAGGCGGGATTCCGTCGGCGGACGCGGCGATCCCTCGGCGGCCCGGCCGAAGGCTACAGGATGGGCTCGCGGGCGGCGGCCTCCTCGCGGGCGCAGATGGCCTGATCCGGCGCCGTGCCCCCACTCGTGACCAGCTTGCCCAGCTCCGCCCGGGCCTTCTCGAGATCGGCGCGGAAGCCTGGATCGCCCTGCAGGGCGGCGTACACGGCACTGGCGGCGGTGCGACCGGCCTCGATGTCGCTGACCCAGTGCAGACCGCAGACGACACGGCTCTCACCGTAGGACCGGGCCCGCACGAAGAACTGCGTGGCCTTCTCGGGCATGAGCGCGGCCATGATCGCCGCGTAGGTCCAGGCCTGGGTCGCGTGGCTCGACGGGAAGCTGAAGGCGTTGTCCAGTTCCGAGGTCCGCATGACGCAGATCTCCGCGTCGTTGCCGACGAAGGGGCGCAGGCGGCGGTAGTGCATCTTGGGTGCCCGGGTCGCGCGGGCGATATCGAGGCGGGTACGCTCCAGCAGGGTCATCAGGGCCGGCGCCCGCGACTGGTCGATCCGTTGGCCGATGACGCAGGCGAAATCGTCGAGGATGGCCGAGGCGCCGTCCGCCACGTCGGTGGTGGCCAAGGCCCAGCGCGGGCCACCCTTCAGGGAGCGGGTGGCGTTGAAGGCCGCCTTGTCGGCCGCCTCCGCCGCCGATTGTCCCCGGGGCGGCGCATTCAGGATGGCGACGGTGTCGGGCGCCTGGGCATCCGTGAGATAGGGGGCGCGGGCCGGCTTGCCCGGCGTCAAGGGCGTCACCCCGACGGCTGCCGCGGAGGCCGGCTTCTGCGCGGCATCCTGTGCCACGGCCGCCAGAGGCGAGGCGGCGAGGAACGTCAGGACGAGGGTCAGGCGGGCCATCGGCGTCTCGGGATCAGAGTTGAGCAAAGAGCATGTGCGTCGAGAGCGTAACACCCTCTTGCAACAGGCATATGGCATTCCTGATCTGAACGCGGTCCGACCCGTTCTCGCTCCCGTTCGAAACGCCCGATTTTGTCACCGCATGTCGGGTGACGCGGCCTCAGAGCCTCCGGGCGCCGTGCCCAGCGAGCCGGCGCGCCGCGTCGCCCAGACCCGCATGGTCGCGGCCTCCGCTCAAGGCGTAGGCGGTGTTGGCGGCGGTCCAGTAGGCGGTCTCGCCGTCGCCCGGGCTGGTGACCTCGCTGTGGGAACCGGCAGTGGCCGACCCGCGGGTGGCGAAGAGGGAGACCTCCCCGAGGGCGCCGGCATCGATCATGACCTCGACGCCAGTCCCGTTCCGGGCCGGGACGATCTGCACGTCGCGCACGATCCAGTCCGCCGGCAGGTCCGGCAGGGTGATGCCAGTCGCGGCACTGATGCCGTCGCGGTCGTAGGACCCCACCAGTCCGCGCTGGGACGCGATGCCGGCACGGACCTGCGCGGCCTCGCGGGCGTGGCGGGCATCGGCGACGAGGGCCGGATCGACGGACGCCGCGAAGGTGTCGGGCACACCGAGGAACGGTCCGTCCGAGTGGGCGAGCCAGCCGGTGCCCACCAGGAGCGCGATGACGGCCGCCCGGCGCAGGCGATCACCGAACCGGCGCCAGGCGAGGTTGCGGTCGAGGCGCCGCGCCGCGACGCGGTTGCGCTCCGGGCCGGGGCCGGGCAGCGCGGCGAAGGCCTGGCGCAGGGCGTCCCGGTCGTGGAGCTCGGCCATGATCAGCGCGGCGGTCTCGGGGTGGCGCGCGAGATGCGCTTCCACGTCGAGGCGGCGAAGGCCCTCGAGTTGCCCATCGACATAGGCGGTGAGGTCGTTCTCGGTGATCGGATCGATCATCGCTGTCGGTTCCATGGCGTCGGCTCCGGTCAGATACAGGGGGCGCGTCCCTGGACAAGACGTCCCGGCCGCGCTTCGGGGATGATCCGGCCCTATCGGTCCTGGTCCGCCCCGGAATTCATGCGATTCAGATGTCGCCGATGGCCCGGCGCAGCAACGGACCGTCGGGCTCGTCCGGCGAGACGAGGCGAAGGCGCGGACGCTCTGCGGACAGGCGCCGGCGCCGCTCGGCGACGTCGCCGCCAGCCGGCCGCTCCGGATTGCGCTCGCCCTCCTCGAAGGCCCGCAAAGCGGCACGGCCCCGGCCGAGGCGGGACATCAGGGTTCCGATCGGAATCCCCAGCACGGCGGCGGCATCCGCGTAGGCCATGCCTTCGAGGGTCACGAGATGGAGCGCGGCGCGCTGCTCCTCCGGCAGGGTGAGGAAGGCGCGCCGGATCTGTGCGAGACGGACCTGCGCCTCCTGGGAGGGCGGCGTCACCTCCTCGCTCATCTGCACCAGGGCATCGGCGTGGCGGGCCTCGACGCGCTTGCGGCGCTGCTCGTCGATGAAGACGTTGTGCAGGACCGTCATCATCCAGGTCCGCAGGTTGGTGTTCGGCCGCGAGGCCTGGCCCGATTCGAGGGCACGCACCAGGGCGTCGTGGACGAGGTCGTCGGCCCGCAGGGTGTCCCGCGTCAGGGCGCGCGCGTAGCGCCGCAGCGGAACGAGCAGGTCGACGATGGAGGCGGTGCCGGGCCGGTTCGGTTCGGTCGTCATAGTTGGGTCAACGTCCGGCCCCCGTCCTTTAATCCCCTCGCACGCACGAGACCCCGGGCGCGGGAGATCTGGAACGCAGGAGACTCGGGCTCGGGAATCTGGCTCGGATTCCGGTTCAGCGATAGGTCGCCTCGAGGTCGAGCGTGCAGGTGCGGCCGATCTGCTCGTAGTTCTCCGCGATCCAGGCCTGCGCCGCGCCGCGGCCCTTGTCGCGCAGGCGCTCGAACACCCGCCAGCGGGCGTCGAGGCGCGAGGAGGCCTGGTACTCGTCGAGGGCGCCGGTGCCGTCGATCCGGTGGACGTACTGGGACTGGTACTCGCCCCGGCCCAGTACGCCCTCCTTGATCAGGTGGTCGACGAAATCGATGGCGCGCAGTTCGCGCATCAGGTTGGCGTTGAAGGTGATCTCGTTGAGCCGATCCTGAATCTCCTGGGGCGTGCGCGGGGTCTCGCGGCGCTCCACCGGGTTGATCTGCACCAGGACGATGTCGCGGGTCTCGGCACCGCGATAGAGGGGATAGAGCGGCGGGTTGCCGAGGTAACCGCCATCCCAGTACGGCACGCCGTCAATCTCGACCGCCTGGAACACGGTGGGCAGGCAGGCGGAGGCCATGAGGTGGTCGACGTTGAGGGACTCGCGCTCGAACACCGCGAGCTTGCCCGTCCAGACATTGGTGGCCGAGACGAACACGCCGGCCGTCTCCGCCCCGCGCAGGCGCTCGAAATCCACCTGCGCGGCCAGGACCTTGCGCAGGGGATTGTAGTTCAGCGGATTCGACGTGTAGGGGCTGGTCCGGAACGCCCGGCTCCAGAACTCCACCACGGGGTTGTTCGACCAGAACTCGAACACGCCGCTGAAGGCCTTGCGCTGCGCCGGCCAGAGATCGCCGTCGAGGCTGACCTCGCGCCAGAACCGCGCCAGGGCCCTGCGGGCCCCCGCGGGCCCGTCCTCGAGCCAGCCGTCGACCATCACGACCGCGTTCATGGCGCCCGCGCTCGCCCCCGTGATCGCCTCGAAGCCCAGGCGCCCGTCCTCGATCAGCGCGTCGAGGACGCCCCAGGTGAAGGCGCCGTGCGCGCCGCCGCCCTGGAGCGCCAGCGCCACCGTCTTCTCCGCCCGCGGCCCCGCCATGACGCGCGTGCCCGGGGAGGGCTGCATCGGCAGGTCACATTCGACGGGGACGTCGATGAGCGAATCGACCGGCGGTTCCTGTTGCGGATCGAGCATGCTGAACTCCAAAGTTTTATGCTGCATCGCAATATATGATGCCGCAAGGCCACAAACAGGCCGGAAGATGCAGCGGTTCCCTGTCCCGTGCGCAGCCCTGCCCCTCGGACGGCCCCGAAAACTCGACATCGCCGCGCAGATGGGACATGGGAAGAGCCGAGTACGATCCAGCGCCCGCTCGCGCCCTCCGGCCCGTCCGGTGACGCAGCGGGCTTGACGCCCGCCCGCCGTCATCTCAGCTAAACGATCGAGGGCGTATTGTTTGCGGCATCGGAACGCCGTCACCCGGCCCGAACCGGCCCGGTCGGCGGCTCACCGTCGCCGACGGACGTTCCTCGGAGCGCACAGTCAACGATGGACATCATGGACGCGACCCCCGTCAACCCGATCAGCGGCACCGGCCCCGAGATCGCAGGACCGAGCCCCCGGCACCGCACGGTCGGCGTCACCATCGGGTCCGGCGAGGGTGCGGTCACGGTGGGTGGCGGCGCGCCGATCGTCGTCCAGTCCATGACCAACACCGACACCGCCGACATCGACGGCACCGTGGCGCAGGTGGCCCAGCTGGCACGGGCCGGCTCGGAGCTCGTGCGCATCACCGTGGACCGCGACGAGGCCGCCGCCGCCGTGCCGAAGATCCGCGAGCGCCTCGACCGCATCGGCGTGCACGTGCCGCTGGTGGGCGACTTCCACTACATCGGCCACAAGCTCCTGTCCGACCATCCGGCCTGCGCCGAGGCGCTGGCCAAGTACCGGATCAACCCGGGCAATGTCGGCTTCAAGGAGAAGAAGGACACGCAGTTCTCGACGATCATCGAGCAGGCGATCCGCTACAACAAGACCGTGCGCATCGGCGCGAACTGGGGCTCCCTCGACGAGGCGCTCCTCACCCACCTGATGGACGAGAACGCCCGTTCGGCCCGCCCGATCGACGCCCGCGCGGTGATGCGCGAGGCCATGGTGCAGTCGGCCCTCTCGTCGGCCGAGCGCGCCGTCGAACTCGGCCTGTCCCAGGACAAGATCATCCTCTCGGCCAAGGTCTCGGCGGTGCAGGACCTCATCGCGGTCTACCGCGAGGTGGCGCGCCGCTCGGACTTCGCGATCCATCTCGGCCTCACCGAGGCCGGCATGGGCTCGAAGGGCCTCGTGGCGGCATCGGCCGCCATCGGCGTGCTGCTGCAGGAAGGCATCGGCGACACGATCCGCTACTCGCTCACCCCGGAGCCCGGCGGCGACCGCACCGTGGAGGTCAAGGCCGCGCAGGAACTCCTGCAGACCATGGGTTTCCGGACGTTCGTGCCGCTCGTGGCGGCCTGCCCCGGCTGCGGCCGGACGACCTCGACGACGTTCCAGGAACTCGCCCGCGACATCCAGAGCTGGATCGTCAATTCGATGCCGGAATGGAAGAAGGCCTATCCGGGCGTCGAGGGCCTCAACGTGGCGGTGATGGGCTGCATTGTGAACGGCCCCGGCGAATCGAAGCACGCCGACATCGGCATCTCCCTGCCGGGTACCGGCGAGACGCCCACCGCCCCGGTCTTCATCGACGGCAAGAAGGCCATGACCTTGCGCGGGCCGACGCTCGCCAAGGACTTCGAGACCGTGGTGACCGACTACATTGAGCGCCGCTTCGGCTCCGGCACCCGCACCGCGGCCGAGTAGCCCTCGGGCGCAGCGTCAGCCATGCCAGAACGGCCGCCTCGATCCAGGTTGCCGTTCTCTCATGCTGCGCCGCATGATAGCGTGAACGCAACCGTCCCCCGCCGGCCGACTACGTCGGAGCCGGCCCCGGCGTTCCCGCGCGCGGCCTGAAGCCGTGCCGCGAGACGTTGGGCTCGCAACGAGCCTCGATCGAGCCGAATGACGCAGACCGCCCCTTCGAGCGCGCCCGCCGCCAAATCCGAGGGAGCCGGGAGCCCGCCCCCCGTCGCCGACGGGGCCGCCGAAACCGCGCGCGCCCACGCGCCCGCGAGCCTCTGGACCCTGGTCCTCGGCTCCATCGGCGTCGTCTACGGCGATATCGGGACGAGCCCGCTCTACGCCTTCCGCGAGGCCCTGGTCTCGGCCCGCGCCGACGGCATCCTGCTGCGCGAGGAGGTCCTCGGAGTCGCCTCGCTGATCCTGTGGGCGCTCGTCCTCATCGTCACCATCAAGTACGTCGTCATCCTGATGCGGATGGACAACAACGGCGAGGGCGGCATCCTCTCGCTGATGGCGCTCGCCCGCACGGCGCTCGGCGGCTCCCGGGTGGTGTTCATGTTCGGACTGCTCGGGGCCTCGCTGTTCTACGGCGACGCCATCATCACGCCGGCGATCTCGGTGCTCTCGGCGGTGGAGGGCCTGAAGCTCGTCACCCCGGCCTTCGAAGCCTACGTGCTGCCGATCACCATCGCGATCATCGTGCCGCTGTTCCTCATCCAGGTGCGGGGCACCAGCAAGGTGGCGTCGTTCTTCGGGCCCGTCATGGCGGTGTGGTTCGCCGCCATGGCCCTGGCCGCCCTGCCACACATCATCACCAACACGGACGTGTTCTGGGCGCTGAACCCCTACTACGCGGTGCATTACCTCCTCGGGCACGGCACCGGCGCCCTGGTGGCGCTCGGGGCGGTGTTCCTGGCGGTGACGGGGGCCGAGGCGCTGTTCGCCGATCTCGGGCATTTCGGGCGCCGGCCGATCCAGATCGCCTGGCTCGGCCTCGTCGGCCCCTGCCTCGTCCTGAATTATTTCGGCCAGGCGGCCCTCGTGCTGTCGAAGCCCGACACCACCGATCCGTTCTTCCAGCTCGTGCCCGAATGGGGCCTGCTGCCGATGGTGCTGCTCGCCACCGCCGCCACCGTCACGGCGAGCCAGGCCGTCATCACCGGCGCCTTCTCGCTGTCGCGCCAGGCGATCCAGCTCGGCCTGCTGCCGCGCCTGGAGATCCGCCACACCTCCGAATCGCATTCGGGCCAAATCTACCTGCCGCAGATCAACGCCCTGCTCATGATCGGCGTCGTGATCCTGGCCGTGCTGTTCCGCTCCTCGGCCGCCCTGGCCTCGGCCTACGGCATCGCCGTGACGGGCACGATGCTGATCACCGCGAGCCTCGCCTTCCTGGTGCTGTGGAAGACCTGGAAATGGTCGCCCTGGGCCGCCGGCCTCGCGATCCTGCCCTTCGCGGCGGTGGAGTTCCTGTTCCTGCTGTCGAACATGCTGAAGGTGTTCGAGGGCGGCTACGTGCCCCTGCTCTTCGCGGGCGCCCTGATCATCATGATGTGGACCTGGGTGCGCGGCGTCGGCATCCTCATCAACAAGACACGCAAGACCGACGTGCCGCTGACCGAGCTCGTCGGCATGCTGGAGAAGAGCCCGCCGCACCACGTGCGCGGCACCGCCGTGTTCCTGACGAGCGACCCCTACATCGCGCCGGCCGCCCTGCTGCACAATCTCAAGCACAACAAGGTGCTGCACGAGAAGAACGTGGTGCTCACCGTCGAGACCGTGGACACCCCCCGCGCGGCGGAAGCCGACCGCATCCACATCGAGCCGATCGGCCCGCACTTCCACAAGGTCGTGATGAAGTTCGGCTACATGGAGACGCCGAACATCCCCAGGACCCTGACGCTGCTGCGCAAGCAGGGCTTCAAGTTCGACATCATGGCGACGTCGTTCTTCCTGTCCCGCCGCTCGATCCGCCCGGCCGCCCATTCGGGCATGCCGCTGTGGCAGGACCGGATCTTCATCACGCTCGCCAAGAACGCCAACGACGCCACGGACTTCTTCCAGATCCCCACCGGCCGCGTGGTGGAGGTGGGAACCCAGGTGACGGTGTAGGGCCCCGACCCGGGACGACACCCGCCTCGCGGATCGGCCCCGGCTCCATCGGCGCGCCGGAGCGTCCGTGGCTTTGCCGTCAGGCGACGCGACGCGGGGTCTCGAGACCACCGCGCAGCGCCAGATCGACGGGCGCGTCGAGGACCGGCAACGGTGCGGACAGCCGATGCGAGGGGCGCGCGTAATAGGCCCGGAGCAGCGTGGTGCGCTCGCGCAGGTGGGCTTCGAGGCGGTCGCTCAAGCGTCCCACCGGACCCGTCAGCGCGTCGAAGCCGGCCGTGAGCGCGTGGACGACCGCGCGCAGGCCGGCTGCGGACAGGTGAGCGACCGGGCGGAGAACATTCATGGCGACCTGCTGTGTTCGGGAGGGCAGGACCGGACATAGCGCAGCGTTCGCCACGGCCTCCGCGACCGAAAGCGGCACGCGGTGCCGGGGAACCACCCTCACGAAACGATCCGCTCAGCGCAGGTTCGACCGGGTCCGAGGCTCAGGGGCGCCCGCGATCGGATACGGAACCCGCAAGGCGGCTCACGGCCTCGGCAGATTGAGAACCGTCGGCGGGATGATCGGCTGCGGCGCCAGGGCGGCGGGCGTCATGGCAACGCGGCTGCGCGGGGGCGTCGTCCGGGCCACCGCGGCGGGCTTCGGTTCGGCCGCGACCCGCGCCGTGCGAACCGGCTCCGCACGGTGAACCGCCGGGGGGGCCGGGATGGGCGCGGCCTGAGGCGGGGCGGGGTCGGCCCGGGGTGGAGCCGGAGCCGCCACCGGTACCACCGGCGCCACGGGCATCATCGGTATCGCGGCGGGTTCGGCGGAGGCGAAGGCCAGGGCGACCGGGGGCGCGGCCTGCTCCACCGCGCCGGGCTTGCGCTTCTCGTAGAAGGCGTTGCCGCCCGCCACCGCGACGTAGTGCATGTTGTTGTAGGGGAAGCGCAGGCCGGCGGTGTGGAAGTACATGGCCCGGCCGACCTTGGGGTGGCGCTGGCCGTCGAGCACCGCGTCCGCCACCTCGGCGACCTTCTGGAGTTCCTTGCCCTCCATCTTCCGCGTCAGCACGCCGGGGGCGAACTGCCGGGGCTGACCCACCACGGCGCAGATCCCGCCATTCGGAAAGGCCGCCGCTTCGAGCCGGTTCATCACCACCGTTCCGACGGCGAGGAGACCTTCGGGGTCGCTGCGGTTCGATTCGAAGTACATGGCCCGGCCGAGGCAGTCCCGCTCCTCGTCGGTGGCAGCCATCGCCTTGGCGGCCAGCGTCGAACCCGTGGCGTTTGGGTTCCCCGCGTAGGTGTTGCAGCCGGCGAGGCCGGGACCAACCAGGAGAAGGCCCAGCAGAGGCAGCGTCGTCGCCGATCGGGTGTCCTGCATGCCGTCTCGCCCCATTCCCTCAAGCGTATCCATATGGCCTGCCGGCCAAATGGGTTCGTTTTCGGGCAAGCGCGGCTTTTTGCGGGCGCCGGGCTCAGGCCTCGCGCTCGTAGCGGAAGGCGTCGGCCACGCGCGGCATGCCGATATGATCGTAGAAGGTGACGGCGCCGGGGGCGGCCGTGAGCAGCAGCGAGGCCTCGGGCCCGACCGCAGCGCGGGTGGCATCAATGAGGCCCTGGCCGACTTTCAGCCCCTGCGCCGAGCGGCACACCGCCAGGTCCGAGAGGTAGGCGCAGAAGCTGAAATCCGTGAGCGTGCGCGCCACGCCCACCAGCGCGCCGTCCCGGCGGGCGGTGACGACGAGGTCGGCTTGGCGCAGCATCCGCCCGAGGCGCGCGAGATCGTCGGCCGGGCGACGGGCGGCGAGTCCCGATTCCACCAGGACGCGGCGGAACTCCGCCGCGTCGAGGTCCGGCTCGATGCCGTAGGTGATCTGGCTTTGGGCGGGTTGGCCCATCCTCAAACCGTCAGCGTACCATGGCAGTGCTTGTACTTCTTGCCGGAGCCGCAGGGGCACGGCTCGTTGCGTCCGACCCGGCCCCAGGTGCCGGCATCCTGCGGGTCGCGCTCGAGAACGGCGGTGTCGGTCGCCATCTCGCGGGCGGCGTAGCCGTAGGCGGGGCCGGCCCCGCCGTCGCTGCCCGTGCCGATCCGGCCCATCTCGTTCTCGCCGGTGACGGGGTCGAGGTGCTGGGCGAACATCGGCGGCAGGGTGGCCTGACCGAACGGATCGACCGCACCGTCGGCCGGCGCCTCGTCGTACATGATCTCGATGCGCGAGAGCTGCTGCGTCACCTGCTCGCGCAGGGCCGAGACGAGGCCGTTGAAGAGGTCGAAGGCCTCGGACTTGTACTCGTTGAGGGGGTCGCGCTGGGCGACGCCGCGCCAGCCCACCACCTGGCGCAGGTGGTCGAGGGTGACGAGGTGCTCGCGCCAGAGGTGGTCGAGGGTCTGCAGGAGAACCTGCTTCTCGACGTAGGTCATCACCTCGGGCGTGTTCTTCTCGACGCGCACGCCGTAGGCCTCGTCCGCCGCCTGGCGCAGGCGGTCGCGCATCTCCTCGTCGGCGATGCCCTCCTCCTTGGCCCAGTCCTCCACCGGCACGTCGAGGTTGAGCACCGTCTGGACCCGCTCGCGCAGGCCCTCGATGTCCCACTGCTCGGCATAGGCGTTCTCGGGCACGTGCACGGCCACGAGGTCGTCGACCACGCCGTGGCGCATCTCGTCCACGGTCTCGCGCACGCTCTCCTGACCCATGAAGTCGCGGCGCTGCTCGAACACGACCTTGCGCTGGTCGTTCATGACGTTGTCGTACTTGAGCACGTTCTTGCGCATGTCGAAGTTGCGCGCCTCGACCTTCTGCTGCGCCTTCTCGATCGCCTTGTTGATCCAGGGATGGATGATCGCCTCGCCCTGCTCCAGGCCGAGGCGCGTCAGCATGCCGTCCATGCGGTCGGAGCCGAAGATCCGCATCAGGTCGTCCTGAAGCGACAGGTAGAACTTCGAGCGGCCGGGATCGCCCTGGCGGCCGGAGCGCCCGCGCAGCTGGTTGTCGATGCGGCGGGATTCGTGGCGCTCGGTGCCGATGATGTAGAGGCCGCCCGGCAGCGCCTTCTTGCGACCCGCCTCCGGGTCGGCGGGCTCGCCCGAGGCCAGCACCTTGGCGCGGTTCTCCTCGATCTCGGCCTTGATCGCCGCGATGGCGGCCGCGCGCTCCGGGCCCTCGGCCACGCCCGCCAGTTCCTTCTCGACGCGCATCTCGACGTTGCCGCCGAGTTTGATGTCGGTGCCGCGCCCGGCCATGTTCGTCGCGATGGTGATGGCGCCGGGCACGCCGGCTTCCGCCACGATGTAGGCTTCCTGCTCGTGGAAGCGCGCGTTGAGCACGGCGAAGCGCTTCGTCACCCGGCCCTCGCGGGCGGCGGCGTAGACGTCCGTCAGCGCGTTCGGGTCCGAGTAGTCGAGCTGGGTGAAGCCGGATTTCAGCAGCATCTCGGCGAGGTGCTGGGACTTCTCGATGGAGCCGGTGCCGACCAGGATCGGCTGGTGGCGCGCATGGGCCTTCTCGATCTCTGCGATGATGCCGACGTACTTCTCGTCCACCGTCCGGTAGACCTCGTCGTCCTCGTCGACGCGCTCGACCGCCTTGTTGGTCGGGATGTCGACGACTTCGAGCTTGTAGATCTCGGCGAACTCGTCGGCCTCGGTGGAGGCGGTGCCGGTCATGCCGGCGAGCTTCGAATAGAGGCGGAAGTAGTTCTGGAAGGTGATCGAGGCGAGCGTCTGGTTCTCGGGCTGGATCGTGACCCGCTCCTTGGCCTCCAGCGCCTGGTGCAGCCCTTCCGAGTAGCGCCGGCCCTGCATCATGCGGCCGGTGAACTCGTCGATGATCACCACCTCGTCGTTCTTGACGATGTAGTCCTTGTCCAGGGTGAACAGGGTGTGGGCGCGCAAGGCCAGGTTGACGTGGTGGACCAGGGAGACGTTGTGCGCGTCGTAGAGGTCGCCGTCCTTCAGCAGGTCCGCGCCGCGCAGGAGGTCCTCCACGAACTCGTTGCCGCTCTCGGTCAGCGAGACCGTGCGCTGCTTCTCGTCGAGGTCGTAATGCTCGCGCTCCAGATGCGGCATCAGGGCGTCGACGGAGACGTAGAGCTCGGAGCGGTCATCCACCGGGCCCGAGATGATGAGCGGGGTACGCGCCTCGTCGATCAGGATGGAGTCGACCTCGTCGACGATCGCGTAGTTGTGTCCCCGCTGCGAAAGCTGGGACAGCTCGTACTTCATGTTGTCGCGCAGGTAATCGAACCCGAACTCGTTGTTCGTGCCGTAGGTGATGTCGCAGGCGTAGGCTTCCTTGCGCTGGCCGTCGTCGAGGCCGTGCACGATGGTGCCGACGGAGAGCCCGAGGAAGCGGTAGACCCGGCCCATCCACTCCGCGTCGCGGGCGGCGAGGTAGTCGTTCACCGTGACCACGTGGACGCCGAGGCCCGACAGCGCGTTGAGGTAGACCGGCAGGGTCGCCACCAGGGTCTTGCCCTCGCCGGTGCGCATCTCGGCGATGCCGCTCTCGTGGAGCACCATGCCGCCGATCATCTGCACGTCGAAGTGGCGCTGCCCGAGCACGCGCTTGGCCGCCTCGCGGACCGTGGCGAAGGCCGGCACGAGGATGTCGTCGAGGCTTTTGCCGGCGGCGAGCTCGGCCTTCAGCATGTCGGTGCGGGCGCGCAGGTCGTCGTCCGACAGCGCGGCGATCTGGGGCTCCAGGGCGTTGATCTCGGCCACACGGGGACGATAGCCCTTCACGCGCCGGTCGTTGGACGAGCCGAAAATCTTCTTGGCGAGGGCACCGAGCATCGTGAACCTACGGTCGATCGAAAAGTCTGAAGGCGAATGTTGGCCGGGCTTATAGAGGTAAACACGGCCCCGCGCATCCGAAAGAGCCGGCCCCTGTCGTCGCCTCGCCCTCGGGCGAGAACCGGGGCCTCCATCCGGACACGGCACGGCGAAACGGCCGCCGCCCGAAGGGACGGCAGCCTGATTCGACTCGACAAACGCGGCAGCGCCGCGTTTCGATCCCACACGCTCAGTTGATGACGCAGAACCCGGCGCCGGAGCCGACCACGCGCTGGTTGGCACACCAGGGCTCGGCCGCCCGGACCTCGCGCTGGAGCGGGGCGGGGGCCGTCACGGGCATGACGGGACGCAAGCCGGGCTCGCGCATCGTGGCCTGATCGGAACCGTAGCGGGCCGACGCCACGCCGGCGGCGCTGCCCGTGGAGACCAGCACGGTGCCGCCCCGCGATCCTGAGCGCCCGCCCCGCCCCCGCGCCTCGGCATCGTCCGCCACACCGAGCGCCAGGACGAGCAGGGCGCCGCCGATGACCTGACCGCTCCGCATCGTGACCTCCCGAGAAGAGAAGGCGGAGCTTAGGCGCGCGGACCTTAACGGCGGCTGCCGCGAACCGATCGCAATTGCGCGAAATCGCGGATCCGGCCCGACGGCCGCGCTTGCCTTCGGTGTGCCCGCACGCCACCTGATAGCGCGGCCAGAATCGCGACGGCTGCCGGCCGCGCTTCCCTCTCGACCGCCCCACGCGAACTCCTCCGGCCG
>NZ_JAIEOF010000207.1 GCF_019750675.1 Methylobacterium sp. | reverse complement strand
GGTCCTAAAGCACGCCGCAGCTGACATCCTGCCAGCGCAGCAGCGGGCGGCTCGCCAGGACGAGGAGACCGTCGGCGAGCTTGCCCAGCAGGGCGAGGGCCAGGATGGCCGCCAGGGTCGGTCCGGCTTCCCGCATCGTTGGCCGTCCGCCAGGAGGTAGCCGAGCCCCTTCGAGGCGCCAATCAGCCCGGCGGACCACCGCGCCGGGGTCGCTCACTCCGCGGAAGGCCCCCCGCCCGGGACTAGCGTCCCGGGCGGGGGGCCTTCGCGTACCGGGTCTCGCGAGCGCTGCGCATCATGCGGTCGAGGGACACCGGCTCGCCGGGGCGGCCGTGTGCATTGCGGGAGGGTCGCATCGATGCGATAGCTCGCCCCGGGTGCACGGTCCGAAGCGTCGGATCGGCAGGTTGAGCCAGCGCTGGTCGGGCCGCCAGCGGCGGAGACCTATGCCGATGCCCTTCCTCGCCCGCCCCGCGTCCGCCCTGCGCGGCCTGATCACCAGTGGCGCCAGCTCCGGCCTCATCCTCATGGCGAGCGCCGCGATCGCCCTCGGGGTCGCGAATTCCGGCTGGTCCGAGGCCTATGTCACGATCCTGAAGACCCATGTCGGCGGCCTCAGCGTGCTGCACTGGATCAACGACGGCCTGATGGCGCTGTTCTTCCTGCTGGTCGGCCTGGAGATCAAGCGCGAGGTGCTCGACGGACGCCTGCGGACCTGGCCCGACCGGGTCCTGCCGGGGATCGCGGCCCTCGGCGGCATGCTCGCGCCGGCCCTCGTCTACGTCGCGGTCAACCGGTCGTCCCCCGAGACCCTACGCGGCTGGGCGATCCCCACGGCCACCGACATCGCGTTCGCCCTCGGCGTGCTGACCCTGCTGGGGTCCCGCGTCCCGGTCTCGCTCAAGATCTTCCTGACGGCGCTTGCGATCCTCGACGATCTCGGCGCGGTGCTCATCATCGCGGCGTTCTACACCGCAGACCTGTCGCTGCCGATGCTCGGCGCCGCCGGGCTCGTGCTGCTCGTCCTCGTCGGGCTGAACAGGGCCGGCGTGACCCGCCTGTCGCCCTATCTCGGGCTCGGGGTCCTGCTCTGGGGCCTCGTCCTCGGGTCCGGCATCCACGCCACCATCGCAGGCGTGCTCCTCGCCCTGACGATCCCCTTGCGGCCGAGTCCGGCCCGGCCCGACGATCCGACCTCCCCCCTGCACCGGCTCGAGCACGCCTTGCATCCGTGGTCGGCCTACCTCGTGCTGCCGGTGTTCGGCTTCGCCAATGCGGGCGTCTCCCTGGCGGGCCTGTCGAGCCGGATGCTCCTCGACCCCGTGACCCTCGGGGTGGCGCTCGGGCTGTTCGTCGGCAAGCCGGTCGGTGTCTTCGGGGCCATCCTCGCGGCGGTGCGGCTCGGGCTGGCGGAACGCCCCGCGGGTGCCGGCTGGTGGCAGATCTTCGGGCTGTCGCTCCTGTGCGGCGTCGGCTTCACCATGAGCCTGTTCATCGGGCTCCTCGCCTTCGCCGAGCGGCCCGACCTCGAGACGGCGACGAAGGTCGGGGTGCTCGTCGGCTCGGGGACCTGTATGCTGGCCGGCGCCTTCGTGCTTCTCCTTGCGCCCCAGCAGGGCCGGCGCCGTCAGGCGGCGCGGGCCACGGAGACGCGCGCCTGAGAACTCCGCGCCTGACGGCGGGCGGCGCGTCTCAGCGGGCGGCCGCGCCCTGTTTGCGCAGCGCCAGCGCCGTCGCCTCCCCGGCCGCCGCGTAGAGGTTGAGCCGGGCGTACAACCCGAAGGCCGAGCCGTCGTCGAGGAAGCCGCCGCCCGGGCCCAGCGTCGCCGTGAGGATCGCGTTGGCTTCCTCCAGGCTCAGCGACGGGAACGCGGCGGTGAGGAGATGCCCGGCCTCGGGCGCCACATGGTTCACGTCCGCGACCCGGCCGACCCGCTCCGGGTAGACGACGGGCAGGCCGTAGGTCTGCGTCGCCGCGTAGAGGGCGGCGTTGGCGGCCGGGTCCCGGAAGCGGCCACCGTCGCCGTCCGCGCAATCCCCGATCGTCGCGCCGCATGCCTCCCGCAGGAACGCCGTCAGGTCGGCCCGGGCGGCCCTCAGGGCCGCCGGGTAATCCGTGAGGGCCAAGGCGGCGTCGGTGGCGCCGCTCATCTCGTTGACCACCGCCGGGTTGCGCCGGACCTGACCCACGTAAGCGGGATCGTTGGCGAGGAGGTGCGCCACCGCGTGCAGGGCGACCGCCCGGCCGCCCAGAACGTCCATCGCGTAATGCGCGCCGACGACGATGCGGTTGCTGCCGTACTCGGCCGCCCGAGCGATCATCTGCTGGTAGCGCTCCGGCACAAGGATCGCGAGGATCAGGGATTCCGTGTAGCCGTAGGTGGTGTGGCCGCTCGGGTAGGAGGGGCTGTCGGTCAGGGTCTGGCCCGGCCCCCGCAGCCAGTCCAGGCTGTAGGAGGGACGGCCGAAATAATCGTGTCCGCGATAGGCGAACAGCTGCGGCAGCGTCTGGAACGGGCGGGCATTGCCGTAGGCGTCGGACCCCGGCGTTCCCGCCGGCCGCGCATAGGCGTTGCCGAAGATGTCGGTGGTGCCGCTGCGCTCCGTCAGGATGGCGGCGGCGTCCGCCGAGACAGGCGTCTTGCCGTCCCGGGTCGCGTTGGCGAAGAAATACTTGCCGGCGTTCGAGTCGGATTTGGCGACGTTGTTGGTGTAGCCGATGAGGTCGGCGACGGACTGCGCCACGTTCGTGAAGCTGTCGTGGGCGGTGTAGCGGGCCTTGGCCTGGTAGAGTTCGCCGAGGCGGCTGCCGAGGCCGTCGGCGAGTTCCGTCGCGTTCCCGTCCGTGATGAAGGCGTCGCGCAGGGCGAGCTGGCGCTGCTCGGCGAGCGGCAGCAGGAAGGCCGGCTGCCCCCCGCCGGACTGGATCTCGCCCGTGACCCTGAGGTTCGCCTCGAGGGCGGCCCGCCCCTCCGCGCTCTGGGCGAGCGCGCTCACGGGGGCGAGACCCCGCAGGGCTGTGAGGTTGGGGGCCGATTGCGCGGAGGCCGGAAGGGGGGCGAGCAGGCAGAGGGCGAGCGCCCAGACTCTCGGCATCTCGGACCTTTCCGCATCTCGGGGCATGGCGCGCCTTTCCCTGATCGCCCCGTGGTAGCGCGGGCCGAAGCCGGATGCCAAGCCGGGTTCCGGACTCGCCTATCGGGGCAGGCGCACGAGCCGCGGCCGCCAGATCCCCAGGACGACGTTGGCCGTCGCCACCGCGAGCAGCACCCAGAGCGTGTTGCGCTCCGCCCCGAGGGTCTCCGCGAGGGTCGCGGGATCGACGCGCCCCGCCAGAGCCAAGGCGCTCTGCTCGGCCTCCTGCCGCATCGGGCCCTGCACGTAGACGAGCACGCCCTCGAACATCAGCACCCCGGTGGCGAGCTTCAGCCAGGCCCAGCCCGCCTGGAGGAGGCCGCGGTTCAGGGTCATGGCGAGCAGCCCGGAGACCAGCGTCAGCGTGAGGCTCGGCAGCACGATCCAGGTGGCGACCGCGCCCATGGCGCTGCGGGTCGCGGCGTAGCCATCGAGGGCACTCGGGGGCGGCGCCACGCCGAGCATGACCACGAGGGCCGCCATCGCGCCCATCAATCCGGTCGCCCCCATCGTGTGGAGGAACTTCATCAGGCGTCGCCGCACGCGTCTGCCTCCCCTCGGGACCGGCCGATCCTACGCGAGAAGGTCGGTGCGGCGGTAGCGGGCCCGCATCGCCGCCAACCCGACCGCGCCTCAGCCCCACCGGTCCGACGCCAGCCGTTGCCGCCGTTCGGACCCGAGGCGCGTATCCGATGCCTCAATGCAGCAGGCCGGGGAGCGCCAGGGCGGTCGTGGTCAGGCCGATGGCGGCCAGTAGCGCCAGGACGAGGGAGCGGAACCGGCGCTGGTCGATCTTGGCGAACAGCGACAATCCGACGAGCACGCTGACCAGTACGATGGGGAGCCCGAGGGCGAGGTCGCCCATCAGCTCGGGCGGGAACGGGTTGAACACCGCCAGAATCGCGAGGGACCAGACCTGCAGGACCAGGGTGAAGCTCTGGTAGACCGCCCGCTGCATGCGCGGCTCCCAGCCGCGCACCAGGCTCCAGGCGGTGGGCAGCGCGCCCGACAGCCCGGCGATGCCCCCCAGGATGCCGCCGAGGAAGCCCACGGCGCCGTCGCTCCAGGCATTGCCGAAGGACACCCGGTAGTCGCTGCGCAGCAGCGCCACCACCGCGCTGTAGAGGACCAGGAACACCCCGATCATCACCTTCACCACCTCGGGGTTCAGGTCCTTGAGGAGGTAGATCCCGATCGGCGCGCCGAGCAGGCCGGGGCCGATCATCGCCAGGGCGGTGGCCCGCGGCGGCAGGGTCCGCAGGCGCATCACGGAGAGGACCTGCGAGAGAATGCTGCAGGTGAGAACCAGGGCCGTCGCCTCGATGGGCGCCCGGATCGACAGCAGGGTGCCGGAGGCCACCAGCGCGAAGGCGAAGCCCGTCAGGCCCGAGATGAGACCAGCGCAGCTCAGGCACAGGACGATCTGGAGAGTCTCGTTCACGGGGCGTCCTGGTCTCCGGGGGACTCGGGAACGGTGCGCGCCGCGCGCCGGGGTGCAACATCCGGACGTCATGTCTTATATAAGATTCATGACCGATCAAGGAGGAAGGCGGCGGGGGCGGAGACCCGAAGCCTTTTCGGCCTGTCACTGTTCCGTGTCCCCTGCACGCTGTGCCTCCCGGAGTGTCCGTCACGTAATCCCGGTTGACGCCGAAAATTCTAATGTCTTATATAAGACTCAGTCGCCGCAAAGAGCCGACGGCTTCACCAAGGAGGATCCCGGAATGAGCAGCCACGCCGGATCGGGTGGGGGGCGGACGAAGCCGCACCTTCTCGCCCACAGCCCGCTGGACAACGTCGCCGTCGCCGTCATCGAGGGCCTGAGCGCGGATACCGACGCCTTCGGCGTCGTCACCGAGAACGATACGACCTTCGCGGTGCATGTCCGCCACGACATCCCGATCGGCCACAAGGTGGCGCTCGCCGACCTGAAGGCGGGCGATACGGCCATCAAGTACGGCCAGGACATCGGCAAGATCATCCAGGACGTCGCCACGGGCGAGCATGTCCACGTGCAGAACCTCAAGACGAAGCGCTGGTGAGGTCGCGATGCCCGGAGAAACCATCATGAACGCCCCCGAGACCGCCTCCCCCTTCGTCGGCGGAGCCCCAGACCAGTTCGCCACCGCGGCCCTCGGCTCCAGCCGCGCCTCCGTGGACACCAAGGCCGCCACCTTCATGGGCTGGCGCCGCGAGAACGGCCGCGTCGGCGTGCGCAACCACGTCGTCCTCCTGCCCCTGGACGATCTCTCGAACGCCTCCTGCGAGGCGGTCGCCAACACCGTGAAGGGCACGATGGCCCTGCCCCACGCCTACGGCCGGCTGCAGTTCGGCGAGGATCTCGAGCTCCACTTCCGCACCCTGATCGGCATCGGCTCCAACCCGAACGTCGCGGCCGTGGTGGTGATCGGCATCGAGGACCAGTGGACCAACCGGATCGTCGAGGGCATCGCCAAGACCGGCAAGCCCGTGGTCGGGTTCGGCATCGAGGGGCACGGCGACATCGCCACCATCGCCAAGGCCAGCTACCAGGCCAAGCGCTTCGTGCAGTGGGCGACCGAGCTGCCCCGCGAGGAATGCCCGATCTCGGACCTGTGGATCTCGACGAAGTGCGGCGAGTCCGACACCACCACGGGCCTGTCCTCCTGCCCCACCGTGGGCAACCTCTACGACAAGCTGATCCCGCAGGGGATCTACGGCGTGTTCGGCGAGACCTCGGAGATCACCGGCGCCGAGCACCTCTGCCGCGAGCGCGCTGCAACGCCCGAGATCGGCGACAAGTGGTTTTCCATGTGGAAGTCCTACCAGGACGACGTCATCGAGGCGCACAAGACCGACGACCTCTCGGATTCCCAGCCGACCAAGGGCAACATCCTCGGCGGCCTGAGCACCATCGAGGAGAAGGCGCTCGGCAACCTCGAGAAGATCGGCCACGATTGCCGCTACATCGACGCGCTGCAGCCGGCCGAGGCCCCCGCCAAGGGACCGGGCCTGTACTACATGGACACCTCGTCGGCGGCGGCCGAGTGCGTGACCCTGATGGCGGCGGCGGGCTACGTGGTCCACACCTTCCCCACCGGCCAGGGCAACGTCATCGGCAACCCGATCGTCCCGGTGATCAAGATCACCGGCAACCCGCGCACGGTGCGAACCATGGGCGAGCACATCGACGTCGACGTCTCGGGCGTGCTCACCCGCGAGATGACCATCCCGCAGGCCGGCGACGCCCTGATCGACATGGTGGTGCGGACCGCGAACGGCCGGCTCACGGCCGCCGAATCCCTCGGCCACCGCGAGTTCGTGATGACGAAGCTGTACCGGAGCGCCTGACCGGGCGGCCAAGTCCGCCGCGTTCCGTGACGGAACGCGGCGTCCCCACCCCGACGCCATCGGGGTTTTCGCGAAGGGATCCAGACCGCGCAGCGGCGCATCCCGTTCGAAGCGCGCGTGGGAGGAACGCCAATGCGATTCGCGCCAATGCGATTCTTGCGATCGATCTACGGGCAGGTCCTGATCGGCATCGCCCTCGGCATCGTCGTGGGCGTGCTGTTTCCGGACTTCGCCGTCGGCCTGAAGCTCCTCGGCGACATGTTCATCAACCTGATCAAGATGGTCGTCGGCCCGGTGATCTTCTGCACGGTGGTGGTCGGCATCGCTCATGTGGGCGACATGAAGAGCGTCGGCCGCATGGGCCTGAAGACGCTGGTGTATTTCGAGGTCTCGACCACGGTGGCGCTCGGCGCCGGCCTCCTCTTCGTCAACCTGCTGCGGCCGGGCGACGGCATCAACGCCACCATCGAGAGCCTGGACGCCAAGAGCGTCTCGGCGATCGCCGGCAAGGCCCATGCCCAAAGCGTGATGGAGATCATCGCCAACATCATCCCGCACAGCGCCGTCGACGCCTTCGCCAAGGGCGACCTCCTGCAGGTGATGTTCTTCTCCGTGCTGGTGGGAATGGGGCTCGCCGCCATGGGGCCGAAGGGGCAGTTCCCCCTCAAGGTCATCCACGCCTTCGGCGATATCCTGATGAAGGTCGTGGGCATCATCATGCGCTTTGCCCCCATCGGCGCCTTCGGCGCGATGGCCTTCACGATCGGCAAGTTCGGCCTCGGCATCCTGGCCCAGTACGGAATGCTGATCCTGTCCCTCTACCTGACCTTCTTCGTGTTCATCGTGCTGTTCCTCGGCGGCGTGATGCGGTTCTACGTGGGCCTGAGCCTGTGGAAGCTGTTCCTCTACGTCCGCGAGGAGATGTTCATCCTGCTCGGCACCACCAGCACGGAATCGGTCCTGCCCCGCCTGATGGCCAAACTCGGGGGCCTCTCGGTCGAGAAGGGCGTCACCGGCCTGGTCATGCCGGCGGGTCTGTCCTTCAACATGGACGGGTCGTGCATCTACCTCACCATGGCGATCGGTTTCATCGCCCAGGCGCTCAACATCCCGCTTACCTGGGAGCAGGAACTCGGGATCCTGGCCATCGCGCTGGTCACCTCCAAAGGGGTCGCGGGGGTCGCGGGCGCCATCCTGTTCGTGCTCGCCGCGACGCTCCAGGCATCCCAGCTCCTGCCGGTGGCCGGCATCGCGCTCATCATCGGCGTCGACCGCATCCTGAACGAGCTGCGCTGCATCACCAACGCCATCGGCAACATGGTGGCGACGCTGGTGATCGCCCGCTGGGAGGGCAAGATCGACCTCGCCCATGCCCGCGCCGTCCTCGATGGGCGCATCCAGCCCGACCTCGACAGCCTCGACGAGCCGGACGAGGCGATCGATGACCCCGCCCCCGCGAGTCAGGCCCGCCACCGGGCGATGCCCGCGGTGATCCCGGCCACCTGACCAATCGCATCCCTCGAACCGGAGGCCCAGGGCCATGCCGATATCCCCCGCCCCGCAGGGCCGTCACCCGAAAGTGGTGATCACCGAATTCATGGACGAGGCCGCCATCGCGGCCGAGCTCGGCGGCTTCGTGACGCTCTACGACCCGGCCCTGGTCGACCGGCCGGAGGACCTGCGGGCGGCCCTGGCCGACGCGGACGCCCTCGTGGTCCGCAACCGCACCCAGGTGAACGCGGCGCTCCTGACCGCCGCCCCCGACCTCAAGGTGGTCGGGCGCCTCGGCGTCGGCCTCGACAACATCGACCTCGCGGCCTGCCGCGCCCGCGGCATCGCCGTCTATCCCGCCACCGGCGCCAACGACGTCGCGGTGGCCGAGTACGTCATCGGCACCGCGATGCTCCTCCTGCGCGGGGCCTACGGCGCCACCGCCGCCGTGGCGGCCGGGACCTGGCCACGCAACGCGCTGATGGGCCGGGAGATCTCGGGTAAGCGTCTCGGCCTCGTCGGGTTCGGCGCCATCGCCCGCGAGACCGCGCGGCGCGCCCTCGCCCTCGGGATGCGGGTCTCGGCCCACGACCCCTTCCTGCCGGCCGACGACCCGGCCTGGCGGCCGGAGGGCGGTTCGGTCGACCGCGCCGACCTCGCGGCCCTCATCGCCGGCAGCGACGTCCTGTCCCTGCACGTGCCGTTGACGGACGAAACGAAGGGGATGATCGACGCGGGCGCCATCGCGCGGATGCCGGCCGGGGCGGTGCTGATCAACGCCGCGCGGGGCGAGGTGGTCGATGGCGCGGCCGTGGCCGAGGCCTTGCGCGCCGGGCATCTCGGCGGGGCCGCCCTCGACGTCTTCCCGCAGGAACCCCTCGACGCCGCCGCGGGTGCACTCTACCGCGACCTGCCCAACCTCATCCTGACGCCGCACATCGCCGGGGTAACCCGGGAATCGAACGTGCGCGTGTCCCGCGTCACGGCCCAGGCCGTACGCCGCCACCTCTCCGAGGGCTGAACCCCATGACCACCCTGAGCCTCGCCGCCGCCCACGCCCTCGTCAGCGAGGCCCTGGTCCGCTGCGGAACGCGCGCGCCGGCCGCCGACAGTGTCGCCCGCGCCCTGGTCGGAGCCGAGGCCGACGGGCTCAAGGGTCACGGGCTCTCACGGGTTTCCTCCTATGCGGCCCAGGTCCGGGCCGGCAAGGTGGTGGGCGACGCCGCCGTCGCGGTGAGCCGGCCCCGGCCCGGGCTGCTGGCCGTCGACGCCGCCCACGGCTTCGCCTATCCGGCCCTCGACGCGGTGGTGGAGCAGCTTCCGGCCCTCGTGCGGGAGCAGGGCGTCGCGGCGGCCGGCATCCGGCGCTCGCACCATTGCGGCGCGGCCGGACGCCCGGTCGAGGCCCTGGCGGAGGCCGGCCTGGTGGCGATCCTGCTGGCCAACACCCCCGCCGCCATGGCGCCCTGGGGCGGCTCGCGGGCGGTGTTCGGCACGAACCCCCTCGCCTTCGCCTGCCCCCTGCCCGGCCGCGCGCCCATCGTGGTCGACCTGTCCCTCTCGAAGGTGGCGCGCGGCGCGATCATGGCCGCCCGCCAGCGCGGCGAGGCCATCCCCGAGGGCTGGGCCCTCGATGCCGCGGGCCAGCCGACCACCGACGCGGCCGCGGCCCTGAAGGGCACCATGGTGCCGCTCGGCGACGCCAAGGGCACGGCGCTGGCCCTGATGGTGGAACTCCTCGCCGCCGGCCTGACCGGCGGGCGCTTCGCCGGTGAGGCCAGCTCGTTCCTCGACGCCGAGGGCGATCCGCCGGGCACGGGACAACTCGTCGTCGCCCTCGCGGCGGATGCCTTCGGCTCCGGGGCGCTGGCGCGGTTCGCGGACCTCGCCGGGTCCATCGAGGGGCAGGACGGCGCCCGCCTGCCCGGTGCGCGCCGCCTCGCCCTCCGGGCCCGGGCCGAGGCGGAGGGGCTCGTCGTCCCGGACGCCCTCGTGGCCGAGATCGCGGCGCTCTGACGATGCGCACCGCCCTTCCGAACGGGACGCGCCCCCGGCCGCCGGCCCTGCGGATCGACCGATTGCCCGGAGCCGGTCTCGGCCTTATCGATCGGGACACCGTGCTGGGAAACCTCTCCTTTCCTCCTCCCACGCCCGGGGAGCAGCGGCGCACCGACATGGAACGCACAGGTGGGAATGCGGTGGGTTTCCGGCCGCTCTATCGTCAGGTCTACGACACGCTGCTGCGGCGCCTCGCCGACGCGGTCTGGCAGCCGGGCCAGATCCTGCCGAGCGAGGGCGTGCTGGCGGCCGAACTCGGCGTCAGCCAGGGCACCGTCCGCAAGGCCCTCGACGCGCTCACCGCCGACAGCCTGCTGGTGCGCCGCCAGGGGCGCGGGACCTTCGTGGCCGAGCACGACGACAAGCAGAGCGTCTTCCGCTTCTTCAAGCTGCGCCCCGACGGAGCGGTCGCCGGCATCCCGACGAGCCGCGTCCTCGCGATCGCGGAGGCCTCCGCCACCCTCGACGAGCGCGATCGCCTCGCCCTCATCCGCAACGCGCGGGTGGTGCGCCTTGAGCGGGTGCGCGCCCTCGACGGGCGGGTCTGTCTCGTCGAGACCATCGCCGTGCCGGCGAACCTGTTCCCGGGCCTCGCCGCGATGGAGCTTCCGAACACGCTCTACAGCCTCTACGCGACCCGGTTCGGCATCACGATCGCCACCGCGCACGAGCGCCTGAAGGCGATCGCGCTGCCCGCCGACAAGGCGGCCTTCCTCGGCCAGGCGCCGGGTATTCCGGTCCTCGAGGTCGACCGCGTCGCCGTCGACCTCGAGGACCGGCCGGTGGAGTGGCGTCTCTCGACCTGCCTCACCGAGGACATCCACTACGCCTCCGTCCTGCGCTGACCCGCGCGGGACGCCCTCAAGCCGGACGGGAGATTCCTGGGATGACCGAGATCGATCGCAGAACGCTCCTGAGGCATGCCGGGGCGGGCCTGATCGCGGCCTCCGGCGCGGCCCTCGCGCCCTTCGCGGCCCGGGCCGGCGAGGCCGTCACCCTCCCCTTCGGCAACGGCGAGCGCCCGCTCGTCGCCTATCCTGGCAAGCGTCCGCTCCTCCAGATGACGGCGCGGCCGCCGCAGCTGGAGACGCCCTTCGCGGTGTTCGACGAGGGGGTGATCACGCCGAACGACGCCTTCTTCGTCCGCTATCACCTGGCCGACATCCCGACCGTGATCGATCCCGAGGCTTTCCGCCTGACGGTGTCGGGGCATATCGACGGACCGCTCAACCTGACGCTGGCCGACCTCAAGGCGATGCCGGCCAACGAGATCGTCGCGGTGAACCAGTGCTCGGGCAACTCGCGCGGCTTCGTCGAGCCCCGGGTCGCCGGTGGCCAGCTCGCCAACGGCGCCATGGGCAATGCCCGCTGGACCGGCGTGCCCATCAAGGCCGTTCTCGACCGGGCGGGGGTGAAGGCCGGGGCGGTTCAGGTCGTCTTCGAAGGCCTCGACGGTCCGGTCGTCGCGGAGACCCCGGACTTCGCCAAGGCGCTCGGCATCGACCATGCCCGCGACGGCGAGGTAATGCTGGCCTGGGCCATGAACGGGCAGGACCTGCCCTGGCTCAACGGCTATCCCCTGCGCCTCGTGGTCCCGGGCTTCTACGGCACCTACTGGGTCAAGCACCTCAACGCGATCACGGTGACGGACAAGCCCTACGAGGGCTTCTGGATGAAGTCGGCTTACCGTATCCCGGACAATTCCTGCGCCTGCGTCGAGCCCGGCCAGGCGCCCAAGGCCACCGTGCCGATCAACCGCTTCACCATCCGGTCCTTCCTCACCAACCTCGCCGACGGGGCCGCGATCCCGGCTGGCCGGACGGCGTTGCGCGGCATCGCCTTCGACGGCGGCTCGGGCATCCGGGCGGTGGCGATCTCCTCCGATGACGGGCGAAGCTGGAGCGAAGCGAGCCTCGGCCCCGATCTCGGGCGCTACTCGTTCCGGCCCTGGACCCTGTCGGTCGACCTCCCCGCCGGCACGCACGCCCTCCGGGTCCGGGCGACGGGCAACGACGGCGCGACCCAGCCGATGGAGCCGCGCTGGAATCCCCCGGGCTACATGCGCAACGTGGTCGAGACCGTCCGGGTGCGGGCGGCATGAGGAGAGACAGGATGACCGTGCGTCCCCTCGCGGCGGTGCTGGCCGCCGGCCTGCTGGCGAGCCTCCCTGCCGCTGCCGTGCCCCTGAGCTACGACCTGCCGGAGCCGACCGCGCAACTGCGCCCGGCGCCCGGGCACGAAGCCGGCCTCGCGGCGGCCGAGGCCAACTGCCAAAGCTGTCATTCGGTGGACTACATCGCGATGCAGCCGCCGGGCAAAGGCGCGGACTTCTGGATCAGCGAAGTGACGAAGATGCGAAAGGTCTACCATGCGCCGATGAGCGAGGCGGACGGCAAGGCCATCGCGGATTACCTCGTGGCGGCATACTAGGCGGTGGGATGCCGGGCGGCGCCGACCCTTGCCGGAAGGCCCTTACAGGATGGCGGTGATGAAGGCGGCAACCTGCGCATGAGCGTTCGCGACCATCTGCGCGACCGGCTCGTCGGCGAAGTAGATCCGGCTCGCCGTCAGGGTCGCGGCCACCAGCCAGAAGCCGGTCACGGCCACGCTGCGCGCCCGGCGGTCGCCCGCCTGGGAAGCACTCTGGCAGCCGATCTCGACGGGTTCGCCGAAGGGATCGTAGGCCATCGCGGGGCTGTTGGAACGCTCGCTCATGGAACTGAATGTCGCGCTTCGGCCACCCGCGATCAATGGACGGGATTTGCGAAGATTCAGCCCGGTGGAGAGCTTTATTCTCGCGCCCATGCCCGTAAGAGAAGTTCCTTCCGATCGCCGCATGGGACGGCCGCATGAGCGTCAAGAGCATCTCCACGGCCGCCGCCGGAGCGGGTAAGCCCGGAGCCGCGAGCGGCCGGATCGCCTCCCTCGTGCCCGGCATCCTCGTCTGCCTTGCGGTCACGGCGGTGGCTCTTGCCGTGCAGGCCATGGAGGAGCGTGCCACCGGCCACCCCTACGTCGAGGCATTGGTCATCGCGATCCTGCTCGGGATCGCGCTGCGTACCGTGTGGAGCCCCGGCGAGCGCTTCCGGGCCGGGATCGCGTTCTCAGCCAAGCAGGTGCTCGAACTCGCCGTCACCCTCCTCGGCGCCTCGATCAGCCTCGGCGCCATCGTCGCCTCCGGGACGAGCCTCCTCGTCGGCATCGTCGCCACGGTGGTGCTGGCGATCGTCGCCAGCTACGCCATCTGCCGGCTGCTCGGCCTGCCGCCCCGCATGGCGATTCTGGTGGCCTGCGGCAACGCCATCTGCGGCAACTCGGCCATCGCCGCTGTGGCACCGGTGATCGGGGCCGACAGCAAGGACGTGGTGGCCGCCATCGCCTTCACGGCGGTGCTCGGCGTGCTGATGGTGCTGGGCCTGCCCCTGTTCATTCCTCTCGTCGGCCTGTCCGAGCACCAGTACGGCACCCTGGCGGGCCTGACCGTCTACGCCGTCCCGCAGGTGCTCGCCGCCACGGTGCCGGTCGGCATCCTGGCGACCCAGGTCGGCACCCTGGTCAAGCTCGTGCGCGTGCTGATGCTCGGACCCGTCGTGGTCGCGTTCTCGTTCATCGCGCCCTACCTGCCGGCGGAGGGGGCCTCGGCCAAGGGGCGGCCCGGGCGCCTCGGCTTCTTCAAGATCGTGCCCTGGTTCATCCTCGGCTTCCTGGCGCTGGCGACCCTGCGCTCGGTCGGGCTCGTCCCGGATGCGGCCTCCCAGCCGGTGACGCGGCTGGCGGGCCTCCTCACCGTCGTGTCGATGGCGGCGCTGGGTCTCGGCGTCGACGTGCGGGTCCTGGCGCGGGTCGGGGGTCGGGTCACCCTGGCGGTGACGGGCTCCCTCGTCGTCCTCCTCCTCGTCAGCCTGTCGCTGATCTGGGCCTTGGGGATCACTTAAGTCTGATGGTCGCCTGTTAACGCGCGGTCAGGCGCTCTGGCAGGCCCTGGATGCTTCCGCCGGGCGCCGGGGCGGGACCGGGCTTAAAGGCCCTCAGGAACGTGTCGATCGTTCGGCACAGGGTCTCGCGCTTGATGTGCGTGAGTTCCGGTCGCTCGATCCCGAAGGTCGCCCGGTCCAGGGGCGGCATGATCGCGACGTTGACGAAGTAGTCCGCCGCGAAGCGCAGGTCGTCGACGGCGATGTCGCCGCGCTTCACGCCCAGGGCAAGGCTCTGCTCGATCAGGATCGCGATGCGAGCGTGTCCGAAATCATGGAGCGTGCGGGCGAATTCGGGGAACCGGACGGCCTCTGCGGCAGCGATGCGGCGCAGGGCGATACAGGAGGGGGTGATCGCCGCCGTCAGGACCGCGTGGGCGATGCGGTACAGGCACTCGGCCGTAGAGCCGCCGAGGGCGGCCTCCAGCTCGACGCGCGGCATGTGGGTCTCGATGAAGCGCAGGCAGGCCGCCTCGAACAGGTCCGCCTTCGAGGTGAACTTCGTGTAGACGGTCTTCTTGGAGGCGCCCGCCGCCGCCGCGATGGCGTCGACGCTGGCCGCCTCGAAGCCGTCCGCGAGGAAGATCGGGATCGCCGCGTCGATGATGCGGCGGGTGGCCTCACCCTCCGTGCCGCGGCGCGGGCGTCCGACGCGCCTGGGCGGATGCGCTTCCTCGATCGCCAAGCCGCCCCTCCCGCCCGTGTGCGGGGAATTGTCCCACCCGCCCGGTCCCGGCGCAACCTGTACTCTTGGGGGTAGCTACTCTCGGGGGGCTGCGTACTGCATCATGCGACGGGGCGTGCCAGCACGCCGCCGGTCGTCGGCGCGCGCACCCCGGTGGTCGACGGGAAGGTGATCGGCAGGCCCTTCAGCGAGCGCACCGCGAGATGCGCGAAAGCCTGGGCCTCGAGGTAGGCCGAGGACCAGCCGATGGCGTCGGCGGTCGTGATCTCGGCGCGCAGGTGGTAGTTCAGGAGGCGCACGAGTTCGCCGTTGCGCGCGCCGCCCCCGGCCACGATCCAGCGGGCCGGGATCTCGGGGGCGTGGTCGAGGGCGCGTGCCACCGCGCGGGCCGTGAAGGCGGTGAGCGTCGCCGCGCCGTCCTCCGTGGAGAGCTGGCCCGCGAGCTTGTGGGAGAACCAGTTCCGATCCAGCGATTTCGGCGGGCGCCGGGCGAAGAACGGGTGGATCAGCAGCCAGGCCAGCAGGGGCTCGTCGGGGCGACCGCGGGCGGCGGTGCGGCCGCCGTCGTCGAGGGGGCGGCCGGTGCGCTCGCGCATCCAGTCGTCGATGAGCGCGTTGCCGGGCCCGGTATCGAAGGCGATGACGTCACCGTTCGCGGACAGGATGGTGGCGTTGGCGACCCCGCCGATGTTGAGGATGCCGAGCGCCCCCTCGAAGCCGGAGGCGCGGGCCAGCGCCTGATGGAACACCGGCACGAGCGGTGCCCCCTGCCCGCCCGCCAGCACGTCGGCGTGGCGCAGGTCCGAGACCACCGCGATGCCGAGGCGCTGGGAGAGTGCCGCGCCGTCGCCGATCTGCACGCTCATGCGCTGGTCCGGCCGGTGCACCACGGTCTGCCCGTGGAAGCCGATCACGTCGATGTCGGCCGCCGTCAGGCCGTTGTCGGCAAGGAAGCTCTCCACCGCCTCCGCATGGGCGGCGGTGACGAAGGCTTCCGCCGCGACGAGGCAGCCCGGCCGGTCCTCGCGGGCGACGATCCCTTCCGCATCGACCAGCGCTTGGCGCAGCAGCGCCCGGTCCTCGTCGGCGTAGCCCCGGTAGCCGGTGGGCCCGAGGGGTTCGAGGTAGCCGTTGTGGCTCTGGACCACCCGCACGGTCTCGCCGTCGGTCTCGATCAGCGCCACGTCGACGCCGTCGAGGGAGGTGCCGCTCATCAGTCCGATCGCGCGCATCATCGTCATGGTGCCTTCCCCGGGCGTTCATGCCCGTGCCTTCCGTCCGCAGCCCTGCTAAGGAGCCGCCCATATCCCGTGCGGTGCTATCACGCGGCCTCCGAGCCTGTCGCGCGCCGCGATCCCTCAGACCGGAACCGCGCATGTCCTCCGACGTCACCCAGGCCGCCCCCTTCCAGCCCCGCTCCGACTTCCTGCGGGTGCTCACCGAGCGCGGATACATCCACCAGGGCTCGGATCTCGCCGGCATCGACGCGGCCGCGCTGGAGGGCCGGCTGACGGCCTATGTGGGCTACGACTGCACGGCGGCCTCGCTTCACGTGGGCCACCTCCTCTCGATCATGATGCTGCACTGGCTCCAGGCCACGGGGGGCACGCCCATCACCCTGATGGGCGGCGGCACCACGCGGGTCGG
>NZ_JAIEOF010000157.1 GCF_019750675.1 Methylobacterium sp. | reverse complement strand
CCCATCTTGCCGAACAGGATGTCGCCGATCTGCTTCGGGGACGAGACCTGGAATGTTTCGCCCGCATCCTCCTGGATCTCTTCTTCCAGGCGCACGAGGATCTGCGAGAAGTCGCCGGACAGGCGGCTCAGCATGTTGCGGTCGACGCGGATGCCCTCGGCTTCCATCCGGGCGATCACCGGGACCAGCGGGCGCTCAAGCGTCTCGTAGACCGCGACGCGGTGCTCGGCCACGAGGCGCGGCTTCATCATCCGCCACAGGCGCAGGGTGACGTCGGCGTCCTCGGCGGCATAGGCGGTCGCCTTGTCCAGGGCCACCCGGTCGAAGGTGATCTTGGCCCGGCCGGTGCCGGCGACATCCGAGAAGGTGATCGGCTGGTGGCCGAGATGGCGGCGGGCGAGTTCGTCCATGCCGTGGCCGCCCTTGCCGGCATCGAGCACGTAGGAGATCAGCATGGTGTCGTCGAAGGGTGCCACCCGGATGCCGACGCGCGACAGGACTGCGAAGTCGTATTTCAGGTTCTGGCCGACCTTGAGCACGCCCGGATTCTCCAGGAGCGGCTTCAGCCGGGCGATCGCCACTGTCGCGTCGATCTGGCCCGCGGCGGGCTGGACCGCGTCCGTCGCCGCCTTGGCATCGCCGAACAGGTCGCCGTCGGCGCCCTTCACGGGTTCGACGTGCCGGAGCGGGATGTAGGCGGCGCGCCCCGGTGCCACGCAGAGGGAGACGCCGACGAGGTTGGCGTTGTTGGCGTCCAGGGAATCCGTCTCGGTGTCGACGGCGATCACCCCGGCTTCCTCCGCTTCCGCGATCCAGGCGTCGAGCTGCTCAACGGACCCGATCGTCTCGTAGGCGGCGGTGTCGAATGGCTTGACCGATTCCGCCGCCCGCGCCGCCACGAGGTTGGCCGGCGTCGGCTCGGAGGGGCCGCGCGGCTTGGGCGCCGCGTCGGGCAGGCCGAGATCGGCGAAGGGGTCGATCTCGCCGCCCGCCGCGCCGGACGTGGTCTCGGGATCGACCGGCACGGGGTCGCCCAATGCTCCGGGAAGAACCGGGGCGTCGAGGGAGAACGGCGCGTCGGGCGCGGGCTCGCGGTTCGGCACCAGGGCCGGGTCGGGCTGCACCGCCTCCGGGTCGACGTGGAGCATCTGCGCGATGCGCCGGGTCAGCGTGTTGAACTCCATGGCCTTCAGGAAGCCCACCAGCTTCTGGGGGTCGGGCTTCGGCAGGCGCAGGTCGTCGAGCGGCACCGGAACCGGCACGTTCTCCTCCAGCGCCACCAGCTTTCGCGAGAGCCGGGCCTGGTCGATGCTGGCGAGCAGGGTCTCGCGGCGCTTGGGCTGCTTGATCTCGGCGGCGCGCTCCAGGAGGGCGTCGAGGCTGCCGTATTCCTTGATCAGGGCGGCCGCGGTCTTCAGGCCGATGCCGGGCACGCCCGGCACGTTGTCCGAGGTGTCGCCGATGAGCGCCAGCGCGTCGCCGATCTGCTCCGGGTCCAGGCCCTCCCACTTTGCGATGATCGCATCCCGGTCGAGGTTGCGCTCGGGGCGGTAGCCGGGCTTGCCCTTGGAGCCGGATTCGAAGTCGTAGAACCGCACCAGGGGCCCGACGAGCTGCATCAGGTCCTTGTCGGAGGAGACGATGATGACGCCAGCGCCCCGCGCCTCGGCCTGGCGCGAATAGGTGGCGATGAGGTCGTCCGCCTCGTAGCGAATGAGCTCGATCGGCTGCAGTCCGAAGGCCCGCACGGCGTCGCGCATCAGCGGCATCTGCCGCTTCAGATCGTCCGGCGCGTCCGGCCGGTGGCCCTTGTAGTCCGGAAACAACTCCTTGCGGAACGAGCCCTCGGACTTGTCGAACACGATGGCCAGATGGGTCGGCATCACGCCCGCCGCCCCCTCCTGCACGAACTGGGCGATCTTGGTGCAGAACAGCCGCACCGCGCCGGTGGGCAATCCGTCCGAGGGCCGGGTGTTGTACTTCTGGTCCTGGTTGATCGACTGGAAGTAGGCCCGGAAGATGAACGACGAGCCGTCGACCAGGATGATCTGATCGCCGGGGCCGACGGGCTTTTCGGAGAGTTCAGACGTCATCGGGCGGCACGGTCTCGCGAGGGGATATCGAGGCGCCTGCGTTCAAGGAGCCGGCGATCGGCTCAGTTCGGCGCGGCAGGCCGCGATGATCGGGTTCAGATGGTCGTGGACGGTCTTCCAGACGATGTCCAGGGCCACCCGATGATAGGCGTGCCGATAGAAATTTCCTGCATCCGCGATGTCGCGCCAGGGGATCGCAGGGTGACGGGACTTGGTCTCTAGGCTGAGACGCCGGCTCGCCTCCGAGATGATTTCAAGGCAGCGTACGACAGCATAATTGGTGAGCTGGTCGGCCTCGAAGGCCGCGAAGGTCATGCCGGCGACGAAGCTCAGAGCCGCTTCGGAATTGGCGATGATGTCTTCGCATGCGTCATACGCGCGTTCAGAAGACAGCGATCGCATCGCGCTCGATCCTGTCCCTGATCCGATCTTTCAGGGTCCTGCGATTGGCCACATCGACCGCCACGGGAAACAGGTCGGCGATGAAGTGGCAGAGACCGACATAGGCATAGACGTCGAGCTTCACGCTCTCGTCGAGGTCGATCACGATGTCGACGTCGCTCTCCCTGCTCGCTTCGCCCCGCGCCGTCGAGCCGAACAGCGCGGCATGCCGGATGCCGCGCGCGCGCAGGGCATCCTCATGCGTCCGCAGTATCTGGATGGCAGCGTCCCGTTCCATGGCGAGAGTGTACCGCAACGCGGGCGGTGGCCGGAAGACCTTTCACGTCGCAGCCCCCACGGTATCGGCCATCCGCGCGTCCCGCGTGCCCAGCGGCTGCTCCGGTCCGCGCGTCGTGTCGGCCTCGGTCTGGTGCTCCATCTCGGCGTTGATCTCGGCGCCGAGGAGCACGATCGTGGTCGAGATCCAGATCCAGGTCATGAAGCCGATCACGGCGCCGAGGGAGCCGTAGGTCTCGTTGTACTTGCCGAAATTGGCGACGTACCAGGAGAAGCCCAGCGAGGTGGCGACCCAGCCCAGCGCCGCGATGGCGCTGCCCCAGGTCACCCAGCGCCAGCGCGGCGCGTCGCGGCTCGGGCCGTAGCGGTAGAGCAGGGCGAGGCCGCCGAGCACGGCCACGAGCAGCACCGGCCAGCGCAGCAGGGCGATGTACCAGGCCTCCGCGCTCAGCCCGAGGATGTTGATCGCGGCCGGCACCACCACGATGCCGATCAGCGCCAGGATGATGAACAGGAGCGCGCCGGCGGTGAAGGCCAGCGAGCGCAGGTTGAGCCAGACGAAGCTGCGCCGCTCGCGCTCCTCGTAGACGATGTTGAGGGCGGAGAAGACCGCCTTCATGCCGCCGTTGGCGCTCCACACCGACAGCACGATGCCGGTGAAGAAGGTCAGGCCCAGGGTGGTGTCGCCCTTGGCGGCGATGCGCTTGACCTGCTCGCCGATGATCTCCAGCGCCCCCGAGGGCACGACACCCTGGAGGCTCGCCAGCTGGTCGTTGATGGTGGCGACGTCCGCCACGAGCCCGTAGCACGAGACCAGGGCGGCGATGGCGGGGAAGATCGCCAGGAGCACGTAGAAGGTCACCCCGGCGGCGACCGAGACGATGTTGTTCTCCGAGATGTCGTGGAACACCCGCAGGCCGATGTCCTTCCAGCCCTTGGCCGGGATGTCGGAGGGCTTGCGCGCGCCGCGGCCCCGCTCGGGCTCGTTCGCGGCGACCCGCTGGGCCTCGGACCCGGCATGGGACGGGGAGGGCTGGCGCGTCGGGTCCCCCGGCATCGCCGGGGCCGGCGACGATCGATCCGTCCGGCGCGGGAGCGCGACGAGGCCGAGGAGCGCGGTGGCCAGGGCGACGGTCCAGAGGGTCGAATTCCCGGTCGGGTTCTTGGTCTCGTTGCTGGTCGGGTTCCTGGTCTCGACGGCATCGGGACCCGTCGAGCGCTCGTTGCGTGCTGTCATCGATCGTCCGTTCCGCCGCAGGATACCGTCATCGCGCGGTGATGCCGGCGCGCGACGCCGGCATGTCTCAACGCAACACGCGTTGCTTGAGCAACAAGGCCCGGCGGCAAAGTGTTTCCTGCCCGCTCACGGAAAAGCGAGCGGATGGTCCGCGCCGGGCCCCGCGAACTTATTCCGCGAAACCCAGGACCGGAGGCCGGCGTTGTGCGTCGCGGCACCCGAAGCGACGCGCGGGGCGGATTTTCGGGCGCATCGTGGACGTGAGGGCCGATCGCGGCTTGCTCCCGCGGGCGGCACGCGGCACGGCCCTGGGAGCCCTTTCCCTCGACCCGGAGACCACCGACCCGTGCCGCACGCGACAGAGCTGATCGCCATCATCGCCCTCGGCCTCGTGCTCGCCTTCGTCTGCGGAATGCTGGCGCAGCGCCTGCGCCTGCCGCCCCTCGTCGGCTACCTCCTCGCGGGCGTCCTCGTCGGCCCCTACACGCCGGGCTTCGTCGGCAACAGCCAGCTTGCGGGCCAGCTCGCCGAGATCGGCGTCATCCTGCTGATGTTCGGCGTTGGCCTGCACTTCTCGATCAAGGACCTGATGGCGGTGCGCACCATCGCGCTGCCCGGCGCCATCGTGCAGATCGTGGCGGCCACCGCCATGGGCGGCGCGCTGGCGCTGATCTGGGGCTGGGGCCTCGGGGCGGGCCTCGTCTTCGGCCTCGCCTTGTCGGTGGCGAGCACCGTGGTGCTGCTGCGGGCCCTGGAGGAGCGCCGGCTCCTCGACAGCGACAAGGGCCGCATCGCGGTTGGCTGGCTCATCGTCGAGGATCTGGCGATGGTGCTGGCCCTGGTGCTGCTGCCGGCGCTGGCCCCCTCGCTCGGCGGCGACGGCGCGGGCGCCGCGCACCATGCCGGGGACGGCAACATCTGGCTCACTCTCGGATTGACGCTGGCCAAGGTCGGCGTCTTCGCCGCCGTGATGCTGGTGGGCGGGCGCCGGTTCGTGCCCTGGCTCCTCGATCAGGCGGCGCGCACGGGCTCGCGGGAGCTCTTCACCCTGGCGGTGCTGGCGCTGGCCCTCGGCATCGCCTTCGGCTCGGCGGAACTCTTCGGCGTCTCCTTCGCGCTCGGCGCCTTCTTCGCCGGCATGGTGCTGGCCGAATCCGACCTCAGCCATCAGGCGGCGGCCGATTCCCTGCCCCTGCAGGACGCCTTCGCGGTGCTGTTCTTCGTCTCCGTCGGCATGCTGTTCGACCCCGGCATCCTGATCCGCGAGCCGCTCTCGGTGCTGGCGGTGCTGGGCGTGATCCTCATCGGCAAGTCCCTGGCGGCGGTGGCGATCGTGCTCGCGTTCCGGCATCCGCTGGGCACCGCGCTCACCATCGCGGCGAGCCTCGCCCAGATCGGCGAGTTCTCCTTCATCCTCGTCAGCCTCGGCCTGTCCCTGAAGCTGCTGCCCGAGGAGGGGCGCGACCTCATCCTCGGCGGCGCCATCCTGTCGATCACCCTGAACCCGCTGTTCTTCGCGCTCACCGACTGGGTCGGGCGCAAGGTCGCCGAGCGCCCCCGCCTCGCCGCCCGCTTCGAGCGCAAGGGGGCCGCGGCGCTGGCGGTCACGACCGAGAACCCGCCCCATCGCGGCCACGCGATTCTCATCGGCTACGGCCGGGTCGGCAGCACCATCGGCAAGGCGCTCAAGGCCTGGGACCTGCCCTACATCGTCCTCGACCGCGACCGGCGCCGGGTGCTGGATCTGCGCCAGGAGGGCATCGAGGCGGTGTTCGGCGACGCTACGGCCCCCGGTATTCTCCAGGCCGCCGACATCGCGCAGGCCCGGCTAATCGTGGTCGCGACGCCGGAGCCCCACACGACCCGGCGCATCGTCGAACTCGCGCGCGAGCTCCATCCGGGCATCGACACCCTGATCCGCACGCACAACGACGGCGAGCGGCGGCATTTCGAGGAGCAGGGCGTCGGCCTCGTGCTCATGGCCGAGCGCGAACTCGCGTTCGGCATGACACTCTATGCCCTGCGCAGCCTCGGCCTGAAGGAGGGCGAGGCCCGCATCTTCGTCGACAGCACGCGGGTCGAGAGCCGCTCGGCGCCCATCGAGACCGAGATCGACCAGGTCACGCCGGAACTGCGCCCCCACAAGGAGGAAGGGGCCTGATGCGTCAGGCGGCCAGGGAGTGCCCGAGTTCGTGCACCCGGCGGAGGTCCGCCACGAAGTCCGCGTAGGCTTGGGCCTTCGCCTCGTCCGGCAGGCGCAGCAGGTAGGACGGGTGCACGGTGATGAAGCCCGCATAGGGTTTCTCGAAATCCGCCGGGCCGCGCGCCCGGGTGATCGGGATCTGCTTGCCCGTCAGCGCCAGCACGGCGGTGGCCCCGAGCGCGACCACGAGCCGGGGCGCGACGAAGTCGAGTTCCCGGTCGAGCCACCAGCGGTAATGGCTGACCTCGCCGGCGGTGGGCTTCTGGTGGATGCGGCGCTTGCCCCGCTCCTCGAACTTGAAGTGCTTGACCGCATTGGTGAGGTAGGCGTCCGCGCGCACGAGGCCGGCCTCCTCCATCGCACGCGACAGCAACTGCCCGGCGGGCCCGACGAAGGGCCGCCCCTGGCGGTCCTCCTGGTCGCCCGGCTGCTCGCCCACGAAGGCGATCGACGCGCCCACCGGTCCCTCGCCGAGGACGGCCTGGGTCGCGCCCGGCACCAGCGGCTCCGAGCGCCTGATGATGGCGTTGAGCGCCTCCAGCGAATCCGGGGCCTGGTCGGCCATGGCGGCCACCGCGCGGGCGGGGTTTCGCTTGACGGGCATCTGGGGCTCCCTCTCGATCATGGCGCCCGTGCGCGCCGCCGCCTGCCGGACGAGGCCCGGAATGGCGGCGGTCTCGGGCATGTTGCGCCAGTACTTCTTCGGCATCTCCGCCCGCATCGCCGCGAGGTTGGTGCGGGCCGGGTTGAAGGTGCTCTCGTAGTAATCGCGCCAGCCCGCCTCGAAGCCGTCCTGCGCCGGTGCGTCCTCGCGTCGCCCCGGGGGGCCGAAGGTCAGGGTGTCGCCATCCCAGGAGGCCGAAGCCTCCGGCGTCAGGATGGTCCAGTGCAGACTCCGGAAGCGCCCGACGAAGAACGGCGCGGCGGCCCCCAGGATGTGATGGTCGGGCTCGAACCAGGCGACGAAGCGCTCGGGATCGCTCCCCTCGACGCGGCGGAAGCGCAGGAAGGCGTGCATCTTGTGCAGGTCGCGGGCGATGGCCTTGGCCATCCGTTCCAGGCGGTGGACCAGCGGATCGCTCGACACCTCCAGCAGCCTGCGCTCGCCCCGCAGCACGCGCCAGATCAGGTCGTAGAGCAGGGCGTAGCGCTCAGGGTCGCGGTGAAGCACCACCCGGGCGACGATCGCGGCGACACCGCGCGGCAGGTTCAGGGGCGCATCGTCGGCCGGAGCCGGCCGCTCCGTCCCGAACAGCCCCGGCGCCTCGCCGATGGACCAGAGCACCCGCTCGGGCGGAACGCCCCGCCCCGCGAGACGGCGGGCGGCGCCGCGAAAGCCGTCGATGTCGGCGCCAGGGGTCAGGTAGATGGCCTCGAGCGCGCCGGAGCGGGCACCGGCTCCCGCGGAGGCGGGAGGGGCGGGTGTCGGCGCGCCCATCTCAGAACAGGCTCAGCTGTTGCGGCGGGTCGGCGAGGCGCGCCCGCAGGTCGAGGCGGTCGGTGAGGCCCCCCGCCGGGTGGTAATCGGCCGCGATCAGGAAGGGCCGCGCCCGCTTCAGGGCGGAGGTCAGCCGCGCCACGTCGTCGAGGCGCAGGCGGGTGTGCCGCCGCGCGCGGATGATCTTGTCCACCGCCCGGGCGCCGAGGCCCGGCACCCGCAGCAGCATCTCGCGGTCGGCGCGGTTCACGTCGACGGGGAAGCGCGCCCGGTGCTTCAGCGCCCAGGCGAGCTTCGGGTCGATGTCGAGGGACAGCATCCCGTCCTCGGTGGCGTCGGCGACGTCGTCGGGCGTGAAGGCGTAGTACCGCAGCAGCCAATCGCCCTGGTACAGGCGGTGCTCGCGCTGGAGAGGCGGCGATTTCAGCGGCAGGATGCTCGAGCCGTCGGGAATCGGGCTGAAGGCCGAGTAATATACCCGCTTGAGGTTATAGGAGCCGTACAGGAGCGCGCTCTTGCGGATCAGGGCCTCGTCCGTGGTCGCATCGGCCCCGACGATGACCTGGGTCGATTGCCCGGCGGGCGAGAACCGCCGTTTCTCGGCCTTGGCCTGCGTGATGCGCTCGCCGATCTGCGCGATGGCGTGCTGGATGACCGCGCCGTCCTTCTCGGGCGCGAGGCGTTCCAGGCTCGCCTCTGTGGGCAGCTCGACGTTGATCGAGAGCCGGTCGGCGTAGAGGCCCGCCTCCTCGATCAGCCAGGGGCTCGCCTCCGGGATCGACTTCAGGTGGATGTAGCCGCGAAAGCCGTGGTCGCGCCGCAAGGATTTGGCCACCCGGGTGAGCAGCTCCATGGTGTGGTCGGGGGACTTGATGATGCCGGAGGAGAGGAACAGCCCCTCGATGTAGTTGCGCTTGTAGAATTCCATCGTGAGGGTCACGACCTCCTCGACCGAGAACTTCGCCCGCTGCACGTTCGAGGAGCGCCGGTTGACGCAATAGGCGCAGTCGAACAGGCAATAGTTCGTCAGCAGGATCTTCAGCAGGGAGATGCAGCGCCCGTCCGGCGTGTAGGCGTGGCAGATGCCGGCGCCCGTGGTCGAGCCGAGTTCGCCCTTGGCCGCGCTGCGCTTCGGCGCCCCGGAGGACGAGCACGAAGCGTCGTACTTGGCCGCATCGGCGAGGATGCGCAGCTTCTTCGCGAGCATTTCGTCCATACGGGAGAGAAGCGCCTCGTTCGCGATTCGTTCAAGTTTTCGCGCGCGAATCCCGCGTTTCTCCGCCGCCGCGTTGTCGCAGGCCGGGGCCGATCAGGGGGCTGGCTCGTCCGTCTCCTCGGCCTCGATCACCCGGCGCCCGAGACCGTAGCCGAACCCGGCGCGCGCCATCGCGGCCAGATCCCGGTCGCGATGGGTCTCCCGCGTGCCCGGACGGCGCCAGGGGCCGAGGCGGCGCCGCTTGGCATAGGCACGGGCCGCCGCCTCTTCGAGGTCGGCGCCTTCGTCCGCGGCCGCGCGTTCGTTCTCCATGGCGGCCGCCACCTCCTCGCGGGCCACCCCCTTGGCGGCGAGCTTGGCCGAGACGGCGCGGGCGGAGGCGCCGCGCCGGCGCAGGGCGGCGAGGCGCCCGGCGGTGAAGCGGGCATCGTCCACGAGGCCGGCGCTGACCGCGCGGGTCACCGTGGCCTCGATCGCCTCCGCGTAGGCGGCCGCCTCCTCGCCGCGCAGGCGGCAGCGCTTGTCGACGCGTCGCTTCAGGGTCTGCCGCAGCATCGCCACGGAGGCGCTGTAGCGCTCGAGGTAGTGCAGCGCGGCCCGCTCCAGATAGGCCGGCGTCACGGGCGGCGGCGGCTTCCTCTCGGCCTGCGGGAGCTTGGCCTCGGCCGGGGCGGGCTTCCGGCCTCGGTCCACGCCTCCGGTCGGCGGCGCAACGTTTCGCGGTGTCATCGGTTCTTCATGGTCCGGACAGGTTTCGAGGACAGGCTGTCGCGATGGTGATCACGCTGGACAAGGGCTCGGGCCTGTCATGCCGGCAATCCTGGTGAGACGCGAGTGGTTGCTCGTTCTCCTGGCACTGGGCTTCGCCCTCGTGGCGGGGATGCTGGTCTACCTGTCGCGGCCGACGACGCTGACGGTGGCGGTGGGGCCCCGCGACGGGGCCGAAGCGACGCTGCTCCAGACCTACGCGCAGGCGCTGGCCCGGGGGCACGAGGACGTGCGCCTCAAGCTGAATTTCTACGATGACGTGCGCGACAGCGCCGAGGCCCTCCAGCGCAACAAGGCCGACCTCGCGGTGGTTCGGCCCGACGTGCTGCTGCCGGAAAACGGCCTGACGCTCGCCATCCTGCACGACGAAGCCCTGCTGATCGCCGCCCCCGAGGCTGCCGGCATCGAGAGCTTCCCGGATCTGGGGCGCAAGCGCCTCGGTGTCGTGGAGCGGCACGCCGCCGACATGCCGTTCCTGACCAACCTCCTCGGCTTCTACGACTTCGTGTCGCGCCCGGCCGGCGAGACCGGGCCGGAGACGGCGGTGGGCCCGGCCCGGGTCGCCCTGGTGCCCCTGAAGCCCGGCGAGGTGACGAGCGCGCTGGCAGAGGGACGCGTCGATGCCGTGGCGGTGATCGCGGCACCCGCCTCGAAGGCCGCGATCTCGACGGTGCGGGCCGTCGAGGCGGCATCGGCCGAGAAGAAGATCAACTTCGTCTCGGTGGCGGACGGCGAGGCCATCATCCAGCGGATGCCCGAACTGCAATCCGTGACGATCCCCGCCGGTACTTTCGGCGGCAGGCCGAAGCGCCCGGACGAGGACGTGAAGACAGTGGGCGCCTCCTACCGCCTGATGGCGCGTGGCAGCATCAGCCGCTTCACCGTCGCATCGGTGACGCAGCACCTGTTCGAATGGCGCTCCAAGCTGGCGCCCCTCGCTCCCATCGCCAACCTGATGAAGGCGCCGGACTTCGACTCGACGGTGGCCGCCACCAGCGCCCGCCTGCCCAACCATCCCGGCGCGGTGGATTACTTCGAGCGCGAACAGCAGACGATGTTCGAGCGCTACGAGGATTACATCTACCTCCTGGCCTTCTTCGGCGGCACCGTGGGCTCGGGCGTCGCCTGGCTGGCCCAGCGCCTCGCCCGCAAGCGCCGCGAGCGCATCGACATCGTCCTTGACCGGCTCCTCGACATCCTGCGCGAGGTCCGGGGCTCGACCTGCAAGGCCGACCTCGACGGCCTCGTGCGCGAGACCGACGACCTCGTGGCCGACGTCGTCCAGCATGCCCGCGAGCGCAACATCGACAACCGCACGGTGAGCGCGCTCATCCTGGCCATCGACGCGGTCCACGCCGCGATCAACGACGAGCGCCGCACCCTCGGCGATGCGGGCGCGGAGGGCGGCCGCGCCGTGGATCATGCCCGCACGGCCCGCCTCCTGTCCCTGCACGCACCGGCGGCGGAGTAGCGCTCAGTACCGGATCGTCCCCCGCAACCCGAACACGGCCGCGTTGCGGATGCGGGCGCCGCCGGCGTCGCGCGGGTTCGGGATGCCGCCGCCGGGGCGGAAGACGTACTGGAAATCCGGCTGGAGCGTCACGCCGGGGCCGAGCACGGCCTGGTAGGTCGCCTCCAGCACCGCCTCGCTGCTGCGCCTCGGCATGGCGAGGCCGGTCGCCAGGATCGTGTCGGTGTCGAGGCCGCGCGCCTGGGGGGAGATCCGCGCGTAGCCGAAGGCGAGGCCCACCGTGTCGTCGGATCGGCCGGGCAGCAGGCCCTTATAGGCGATGCCGACATCCGCGTAGACATCCACGAGGCTGCGGTCCGAGGGCGATCCGGAGACGCGCAGGAACACGCTGGCGCCGTCGTTGGGGTCGTCGGGCTCGCGGTAGACGGTCTGGTCGATGAGGCCGTAGAGGCCGGCCTGTCCCCGGAAGCGGCGGGCGATGCCGGTGCTCGACGGCGCGGCCAGCGACGTGCCGGCGCCGTCGAAGCGCAGGCTGTCGAAGCGCCCGAAATGATACCAGCCGCCCAGCGTCACCGTTCCGGCCTCGCCGGTGCTGCCGGGTTCGATGTTGTAGGCGTAGGAGGCCTCCGCGATCACCAGGATCGGGTCGCTCGTGCGAAAGTTGGTTCCCGTGCGGTTGCGGCGCTGCGGGTCGGGGTCGGCGCCGCCGCGCACCGGCCCGGCCGGGTCGCCGTCGAACAAGCCGACCTGGAAGGACAGGTTGGCGTTGGGCACGTATTTCGCCCGCACTCCCGGGACCGCGAGCGGGTAGATCGGGCCACCGCTCGGGATCACCACCGCCATGTTGTTGGGCCAGCCGAAGGTGGAGTTCACGAACACCGTGCCGGTCTGGGTCACGGCGAACTCGGTGTCGGCGGCAATCTGCCCGAACTTCAGGCCGAACCGGTCGCCGAAGAACTTCTGCTCGAACCACAATTCGTAGACGCGCGACGACGGCAGCGCCTCGATGCCGCTGATCGTGATGAGGTTGCCCACCGCGCCGTGCGAGAGGCCGGCGCCGTGGATCTGGAACAGGTTGGTGTGAAGGGCGGCCCCGTTCCAGCCGAGCAGCGGCCCGAGGTCCACGTCGATCTCGAGGTCGAGCAGGCCCTCGTAGATGCCGCGCTGGCGAAAGCCGCCGGAGACGTTGCCGAGGCTCTCGCCGATATAGGTCAGGCTGTAGGTGACGCCGCGCGCCTTCAGGAAGGCCCGGAAGCCGAAGGGATCGCCGTAGGGACCGAGCTGGTCCTCGATCGAGGTGTCGAGATTGGCGGACGGCCGCGACGAGGTCACGGACTGGGCGACCGACGTCTGGGGATCGCCGCCCGCGCCCCGGGGGGAACCGATGGCGCGCCCTTCCGCGGCGAGGCGCGCAGCGGTCTCGGCCGGCGTTTCGGCCAGAACTGAACCAGACAGGACGGAACCGGACAGGAGCCCGATCGCGATCAGGACTCCACCGGCGCGCGCGCGGCCGTCGCTCAGGGGGGCGTGTCGAAGCTGGGGCAAGCGTCTCGCGGGTCCGGGCGGCGGGTCCCGTGCCGCGCCGGGCGCAGTCTAACGGGTTCGCATGACGCTCAGGCAACCCCCCGGCATCGGATCAGCCGGCCTCGTCGAGTTCGGGGCCCCGGGTCACGTCGAGGCCGCCGCCGGCGCCGGGGGGCGGACCCACCGTCACAGGCCGGCCGCTGCGGGCAGCCTCGTAGATCGCCTCCATGAGGATTTGGTCCTGCAGGCCTTCCTCGCCGGGGGTTCGGGGCCGCCGATCCTCCTGGATGCAGCGGGCCATGTGGTCGATCTCCAGGGCGAACTGGTTCTTCTGCGCCAGGATGCGGGTGTCCTGCGATTCCACCTGCCCGTCCGGCCGTGACACCACCAGGCGCTGGCCCCGATAGGCGAAGGCGTTCTGCAGGTCGATGTCGGCGCGCTCGGTATGGACCTGGAGCCTGCGCGACTCGTGCACCCCGTAGCTCGTCATGCACTGGGCGATGAGGCCCGAGGGAAAGCGCAGGGTGAAGGCGACCGATTCCTCGACCTCGGCGAACTTGGCGTCGCCCGGCGGCGAATGGATCTGCGCCTCCACGGAGACCGGCTCCTCGCCGGTGAGCGCGCGCACGCCGTTGAGGCAGTAGAGCCCGATATCCGGCAGGGCGCCGCCCCCGGCCAGCGCCTTCTTCAGACGCCATTGCTGGGGCAGCCCGGTGGTCTGGCCGTTGAAGGCCTGGATCAGGCGCGGCCGGCCGAACTCGCCCGAGCGGGCGAGCCGCACCACCTCGCGATTGTAGGGCTCGTACTGGCAGCGATAGGCGATCATCAGCTTGACCTTGGCCGCCGCGCAGGCTGCGATCATGTCCCGCGCCTCGGCGGAGGAATTCGCCATCGGCTTCTCGCAGAGCACGTGCTTGCCGGCCTTGGCCGCGGCCAGCACGTCGCCGCGATGCACCGCGTTCGGCGTCACCACGTAGACCGCCTGGACCGCCGCATTCTGCGCCAGACGGTCCCACTCGTCGTAGCCGTAGACGGCCTCCGGCGCGATTCCGTACTGCTCGGCCACGAGCTTGGCCTTGGCCGGCGTGCCCGACATCAGCGCGACCACGCGTGCCCGCTTCGTCTCGCCGAACGCCGGCAGGATCTCCTCCAGGGACAACCGCCCGAGGCCCACGATGGCGAAGCCCACCCGCTTGCCCGGCGGCATCGGCGCGGGCGGCGGCGGGGGCGCCCGGTCGCCGGGGCCGCGCCAGTTCGGGAACATCACCTTGCCCCCCTGCACCGCGCCGGTATCGGCCGGGACCGAAGGGCCCGGCGGTCCGGATTGCGCGGAAGCCCCGGTCGCGCCGAGGGCGAGCCCCGTCAGAGTGGCGCCGCCGGCACGAAGCACGTTGCGGCGGGAAAGCGAGAGTTCGTCCGTCATGAAGCTCGCTGTGGGTTCCGGCGGGATCAGGAAGGCCGGGCGCTGCGCGCGCCGGCATGTCCTGTCGGGAACGTCACGGCGAGAAACGCGGTTCCGGGGCGCGTCAGGCCGCCTCGCTCTCGTTTCGCGCGTCCCGCGAGGCCGAGGAACTCGGCGCCTCCACCTCGCCCCGCTGCTGCAGGACCAGGGCCACGAACCAGCACAGGGCCGCCCAGGCGGCCCCCACGCACCACCCCGCCACCACGTCGCTCGGCCAGTGCACCCCGAGGTAGATCCGGCTGATGCCGACGAGCAGGGTCATCGACACGCCGACCGTGAGGACGAGGATCTTCACCCCGCGCTGACGGTCGACGCGGGCGATCAGGCTGGCGAGCGTCAGGTAGGCGATGGCCGACATCATGGCGTGGCCGCTGGGAAAGCTCGCGGTGAACACCTCCATGCCGTGGGGCACGAGGTCGGGGCGGGGCCGGTGGTAGAACAGCTTCAGGACCGTGGAGGCGATCTCGCCGCCGCCGATCGCCGCGATCACGAACACGGCGATGCGCCGCCGCCGGGTCATCGCCAGGTAGGCGCAGGCCGCCGCCGTCACGAACACGATGGTGAAGACGCTGCCGAGCCCGGTGATGTCGCGCATGGTCTCCTCGAGCCAGCGCGGCCCGATCGGGTCGGAGATGTCGGCCGGGTTGCGCAAGGCCAGCAGGACCTTGCGGTCCAGCGCCGCGGTGGAGCCCTCGCCGACCTCGTTGGCCAGGGCGAAGAAGCCGTAGCCGAGCAGGCTCACCGCCAGGAGCGCGATGACGGGGCCGACCTCGTTGAGCCGCAGCGCCAGACGCAGGGCGTTCACCCGGGTCACGAGCGGGTTGTTGCGGTAGCCGGAGGGCAGGGCTTTCATGCGGACAAGGCTTTCATCGGATCGTCCTTAGCGTGCGGGCGCACCGCCGCAACCCCGCCGGCCCCGCAAATCCATCATCCGAACGTGAACGTGGCCCGGCGCTCCCAAGGCCCCCCGAGGTAGCGCCAGAGCAGCAGGCCCGGCGCGGTGAAGCGGAAGGGCGCGAAATCCGCCTCGAGTTCGGCGTGCAGCGCGCGGGCCGTGGCGGGATCGACCTTGTTCTGGACCGTGACGTGCGGGCGCCAGCCCTGGCGGTCCTGGGCGGTCAGGCCCTCCTCCAGAGGCTCGAACTGTTCGACGAGGCGCGCCCGGAAGGCGGTCAGCGCCTCCGAGGCCAGGACGTAGGCGACCCCGCGCCCAGTGAAGCGCAGGCCCGTCACCGCCACCTCGGGGGGTGCCTGGGCCCGCGACAGGGCCGCCAGGGTCTCGACGATGCCGGGCTCGCATGGGCCCGGCAGGTGGTGGAACAGGGTGGCGTGCGCCGGGATGTGGTTGAGGGCCTTCGGAAAGTGTCGGCGGCGCAGCCCGTCGAAGCGGGCGAACGTCTCCGGGTCCATCGCGAGGCTCAGGATCAGCGGGTCGGGGGTGGGGGTCGGCTGTGTCATGCCGTGGGGAGATGGCGCGCGCCGCCGCCCGGTCCAGGCTCCGCCGTGTCCGGGCACGCGGCCTGTTCAGGGTCCCGCCGGGCCGCTAGAGAGCGCCCATGCGACGCAAACACCTGGACTTCGTGCATGTGGGCCGGGACGGCTGGCTCTTCCTGATCGGGGGTACCAACGGCGTCCTCGACCAGTACCGCGTGAGCTTCACCCGCTGGAGGCTGCTGCGCGGCTGGCGCCGGCTGATCGGGACGCGGACCGCCCGTGCCCAGGCCCTCGGCATCCGCTACCTGCACGTCATCGTGCCGGAGAAGCTCTCGGTCTACGACGACCGCGCCGGCGATCTCGCCTACGATCCCCGGCGCTCGCCCGCCCGGGCGCTCGCCCGGCGGCTCATCAACCATCCGGCCTTCGTCGATCTGCTGGCCCCGCTGCGGGCGGCGCGCAACGGCCCCGTTCCACTCTACCACCGCACCGATACGCACTGGAGCTACGACGGCTGCCTGCTCGCCTATCGGGTCCTGATGCGGGCCTGCGGGGCCGTCCCGCCCGCCGGCCTCGACGCCCGCGAGCGCTACGAGATCACCTCCGTGCGCGACCTCGGCGCGAAGATTCCGGAGGCGCCGATCGAGACCACGAGCCAGGGCGTGATCGACATCCTGGCCCGCCGCGTCTACGCGAGCCCCCTCGTGGAGGCCTACGAGGACGCCGGCCGGGCCCCCGACCTCCATATCGGCGCCCA